>NZ_JAVDVV010000011.1:0-156417 GCF_031457035.1 Methylobacterium sp. BE186 | reverse complement strand
AGCCGGCGCTGCCGGCATAGCTTCCCGTCAGCGCCAGCCGGTCCGTGGTCAGCCCGTTCTGAAGGCTGATCCGGCCCGTCCCCAGGTTGTTGAAGGTGCCAACCCCGAATGTGCCGCTGTTGGCGTTGCCCTGGGTGATGCTGAGGGTGCCGGCATTGTTGAGGGTGCCGATCCCGCTGACGCTGCTCGATGTCGCGAGGTTGAACAGCCCGCTGTTGTCGAGCTGGCCGATGCTGCCGCCGAGGTTGCCCAGGAGGTCGATCCGGCCGCTGTTGGTGACGGTGGCGGCGTTGAGCGTGCCGCTCGCCGCGAGCGTGCCGCTGTTGTCGAGCGTGCCCGCCCCGAGGCTGCCGCCCGCCATGATCAGGCTGGCGCGGTTGGTGAAGGTGCCGACGCCCGTCAGTGCGTTGCCGTTGAGTGCAACGGTGCCGTCGTTGACGAAGTCGGTGATCGGGCCAGCCAGCGACCCGTTCAGGCCGACGCTTCCGCCGGCGCGGTTGGTGAAGCGCTCGAGACCGTTGAGCGCCCCGCCCGCCGCCGTGACGGTGAACTGGCCGGCATTGTCGATCGCGTCGGTGCCCGCGAGCGTCGAGATCCCTTGGTATGTCCAGGTCGCGCTGTTGTTGATCGTGGTCGTCGAACCCGCCGCGCTCGCGATGTTGCCGAAGAACCTGCCGTTGTTGTTGACGGTGACGGTCCCGCCGCTGTTGCCGAACACGAAGCCGCCGGTGCCGACCGTGCCGGCATTCGTGAAGGTCGCTCCGCCGCCCGCGGCCTGGATCGTCAGGCCGTCCTGAATGAGGCCGTTCGCGCCGTTCTGCGTGGTCGTGTTGCCGCGCAGGTTTAGCAGGCCCTGGACGAGGCCCGTGTTGGTGAAGAGCGGCGTCGTGATGGTCGGCGTGAAGACAGGATCGCCCGAGGCCGCCGGGACGATGAGCGTGCCGCTGTTGGTGAAGGAGGTGGTCGCAGTGCTCGTGCCACCGGCCGTGAAGGTCCCGCTATTGACGGTCGTCGCCGTGTTCAGCGTCGCAGGTGTGCTCTGCGTATAGGTCGCAGCCGCGGCGTTGGTGAAGCTTCCGGCGTTGAGGATGCCGCCGCCGTGGTTGAACGAGCCTGCATTCCCCGCGGTCGGAGTCGTCACGACGCCGGCGAGAAGGTTGAAGGTCGCACCCGCGGTATTCGTCAGAGACGTCGTCGCGTTCAGCGTGCCCGACGAAGTGAAGGTGCCGTTGTTGGTGACGGTCGGCGTGGTCACCAGGCTTCCGGCCTGAAGCGTGGTGGTGCCGTTGTTGGTCAGGTTGCTGCTCCCCGTGATCGAGCCGCCGTTGAGCACGACGAGATTCGTGCCGGCGTCGACCAGGGTCTGCCCGGTGTAGGTACCGGTGCCCCCGAGCTGCAGCGTGCCGCTCCCGACCCGCGTGCGCAGGCCGCCGGCGCCATTCAGGGCCGAATTGATCGTCGCGGTGAGGCCGGCGCCCACGTTGACGAAGGTGCGGGCTGGGTCGGACGCGGAATCGCCGGTCAGGGTGAGCGTGCCGCCCGTGATCACGTAGCCGTCGGTCGTGAATTGCAAGCCTTCGGCCCCGACGGCACCCTGGATCGTCACGGTGCCGGCGGTCCCGCCGAACACGCCGACTTGGTTTCGCCAAGGCCCGTTGACCTCTCCGCCGCTCGCGCTGCCGGGCGTCGCCGCCGCGCCGGTATTGCTGCCGTCGTTGGTCCAGTTCGTGTTCGTCGCGTTCCAGGTTCCGGTCCCGCCCTGAGCGCCCGCGCCGGCCTGCGATCCCGCCGTCACGCCGGTCAGGTCGGCGCCATCCCAGAACTGGACGCTCTGCCCGCCCAGGGAGACCTGTGCGTTGACTTGCGTGGCCCCTCCCGGATTGGCAGCCAGATAGGTCACGGTGCCGGCCGGGCCGACGATGTTGGCTGCCGCGAAATTGCCGGTCACGGTCGCGGCGTCGAAGAGGCGGTAGACGCCGCTGACCGGCGCTCCGGTCAGAGTGAGGGCCGCATTCGTGTTGACGGTCAGGCCGCCGTTGACGACGACGAGGTCGCTCGTCTGGTTGCGGATGCCCGCTGCGCCCGAGAGGTCGAAGAGCGAGGCCGAGCCGGCGGCGAGGGAGAGGTTGCCGCCGATCGTCAGGGTACCCGCGCTTCCGGCGCCGTTGCCGGGAGCGAGCGTACCGCCCGCATTGACGAACACGTTCGCGTCGATGCGACCCGTCGTGGTCGAGGTGGCCGGGAAGGTCGTACCGCCGTTGCCCGATCCCTGCAGCGTGCCGTTCGCGTTGACGTTCACGGTCGCCGTCGGCGCGGCGGTCACGACGTCGCCGAAGCGGCCGTCTACCCGAAGCACGCCCGCGTTCACGTTCACGGTGCCCGTGTAGTTGTTGGTCGCCGTGTTCGACCCGGTCAGCGTAAAGGTGCTCGCGCCCACCTTGTTCAGCGTGCCCGCGCCGGCAAACTGGCCCGCGTAGACGGTGTCGGTCGTCCGGGCCCCGGTCGTGAGCGCGGCGCCGAGGGTGACGAGACCCTGTGCGTTCGCCGTGGCGGCGTTCGCTGCGCCCGCGAGGCTGGCCGCCGTGGGCTGAGCCACGCTCTCGAGTGATCCGATGGTCTCGGCCGAACTGACGAGCAATCGCGCGGTCGCATTGTTGTCGATCAGCACCCGGCCGGTTGCGACCCCGGTCGCGAAGTCCCGGATGGCGTCACCGCTGACCACCTGCAGCGTACCGGCGGCGATGCGGGTGTCGCCCGTGTAGGTGTTGATGCCCCCGAGCTGAAGCGTCCCTGCCCCGACCTTCAGGAGACCGGTCTGCACGCCTGCCGGACTCGCCAGCGGAACGTTGATCTGAGTGGTGTCGCCCGCGCCGATGACGTTGACCGAAGAGAGCACGGTGGTCGGGCCGGCTGCCGGAGCGGTCAGGCCGAAGGCGCCGATGCCGGTGTCGCCGGTCAGGACCAGAGTGCCGCCTGCCGCCGGGGCGAGCACATACCCGGTCTGCTCGAAGTCGAGCCGCTCGAAATTGAGCGGGCCGAGAGACCCGTTCACCGTCACGGTGCCGCCCGGTGCATTCACGCCGGAGGTGTTCGCGACGAAGATCCCGTATCCGCCCTGCCAGACGTCGTTTATGTTGCCCGCATTCCGGGCGTCACCCCAATTCGTGTTGCCCGTGGTCGCGTTGTTGCCCACCCACGTGCCGTCGCCGCCCTGCGCACCCGCTCCCGTTCCCGAGAGGTCGGTGCCGTCCCAGAATTGGGTAAAGCGGCCGCCGCCCGCCGCTCCGCCGATCCGCACGTCGACGCTGCCCGGGCCGTAGATCAGGCGCGCCGCAGAGCCGTTGCCGTCGATGGTGTAGTTCGCGGCCGTCGTTCCGCCGCTGCCCACCGTGAACAGCCGGTAGAGGCCGGCGCCGGCCGCGCCGGTCCCGGTCGCGTTCGTCAGCGTCAGCGTGCCGGCGGCGACGTTCAGCGCGCCGCCGACCTGAATGAGATCGTTCGCACCACCGACGAATCCGGCTTGAGCGAGGTTGAACACGGTGTTGGCGTTGGGGCCGCCGGCACTGGTGACGTTCAGGTTGCCGTTGATCGTCAGGGTTCCCGCGACGGCGGTCGGGGAGGTACCGAGGGCTGCCGAGGGCACCGGACCTGTAGGGGCGATCCCTCCGGCCGAGAGCGTGCCGCCGCCGATCAGGTTGACCGTTCCTGCGATCACTCCGTTGCCGCCCAGCGTCCCGCTATTGGGAGTGCCGTTGCCGAGGCCCACGTTGATGACCGAGCTGTTGGCTACGACAGGCGGAACAGCCAGGGGCTCCGCGACTGGGTTGCCGAACGTGCCGTCGACGAGGAGCGTCCCGCCGGTGACGTTCGTCGTGCCGCTGAACTGGGCGCTGCCCACGTTCGCGCTCGCGATGGTCAGCGTGCCCGCACCGAGCTTCAGCAGTTGAGCCGTCGTGTCGCCGGTGATCACGTTGCCGTTCGCCGCCGAGAAGGTCAGGAACTTGGACCGGTTGATCTCGAGCGTGCTGTTGGAGCCGATCGCAAGGCGGCCGGTGTAGGTTTCCGGTGCGCTGGCCCCCGAATCGGCGATCCGCAGGCGCCCCGAATCGATCTGGAGCGCGTTGCCGTTCGCCACGCTGGTCCGGATCGTGCCGTTGTTGGTCAGGGTCGTGATGCCGGCGAGGGTGCCGGCGATCCGCAGGCCGATCGCGCCCTCAATGATGTTCCCGGTCGCAACGGTGACGCTGTTGGCCGTGTTCGGGCCGGTGAGGAACAGGCCCGCATTGCCCGCGCCTCCCGCCGTGACGTTGCCGTTGGTACTGATCGTCATCACGCCGCTCGGCGCCGTGGCGACGATGCCCGAGCCGTTCGTGGTCGTCACCGGGCCGGCATTGATGGTGACGGCGCCCGTTCCAGCGGTGCTCGCGTTGATGCCGATCGTGCCGGACGTGACCTGCCCGGAGCGCGTCACGAAGATGTCGCCCGCGCCCGCACCGGTCACGCGCGCGTCGATGCCGATGCCGTTCGCGCTCGTCGTCGCGCCAGCCCCCGCGACGGTGATGCCGCCGGTCCCCGAGGCGAGCGCCACAATGCCGCCGGCCGTGCCCGACACGGCGCCTGCGCCCGTGATGGTGAGGAGCCCTGAGCCGGCATTGGAGGCGCCGACGCCGAGACCTTGCGTCGCGATGCCCGCGGCCGCGAAAGCTGCCGTGTAGGTCGGGCTGTTCGGGAATTGTGTTGTGATCGCGCCGTTGCCGGTCGTCGCGCCGCCGAGAGAGACCGTCGCGCCGTTGGCGTTCGCGCCGTTCGTCTGCGCGAGGAATGCGCCGTTCGAGCCTGTCACCACGGTGCCCGCGCCGGTCGTGATGCTGGTCGCGCCCGTACCCTGATTGCCGGCGAACAGCGCGTTGCCCTGGTAGGGGTCGGTCGGATCGATGCCCGCCGCGGTCACGGTGCCGCCGGTGCCGATCGCGATGGTGGCGAGACCGATGCCCGCCGCCGATTGCTGATCCACCACGACGCCGGAAGTGCCGGTCAGAACAGCGGTGTTGCCGAAGGTCTGAGTGGCGTCGCCACCGTTCGTGATCGAGGCGGCTGCGGGCTGGTCGCCGCGCACCGTCACGTTGTTGCCCGCGGTCAGGGTGGCCGCCCCGGAGCCGTTCGCCGTGAGGAGCACGCCCGCGCCGTGGTTCGCGCCGCCCGCGGTGGCGCCGCGTACGGAGACATTGTCCTGCAGGGTGACCGCGGCGCTGCCGGCACCGCTGGTGGTGACGGAGATGGCCGCTCCGGTCGTGCTGGTGACAGGGCCGCCGGCCACGATGCTGACGGAGCCGCCGTTGTCGGTGTTTGCCCGGATGCCGAAGGGGGCACCAGCGACGGTGCCGAGCGCCCCGCCTGCAGCGGTCGTGCCGAGCGTGATCGTGCCGGACCCGGTCTCGGCGAGAATGCCGCTGCCGGCCGTGCCGGTGATGGAGCCGCCCCCGGTGACGGTCAGACTTTGGGCGGTGCCCGGACGGGAGAAGAAGACACCGTCGCCGCCGCCAGTGATCGCGCCCGCGTTGGCGATGGTCCCGCCTGCTCGCGCGAAGACGCCCGACGTCTTCGCATTGACCGAGCCACTCGCGTCGAGCGTCAGGGTTCCCCCGTTCAGCTGCACGCCATCCACATCCCCTGCGGATGACGTCGCCGTGACGGCTCCGGACACGCCAATGCTCGTGCCGCCTCGATCGACGAGAGCGGCCGGGTTGCTGCTGTTGAAGCCGGTTCCAGCCGTGTTCAGGCTCCCGGAGATGATCACGCCGCCGGAAGCGACCTGCACGCCGCCATTGGTGAGAGCACCCGAGAGGGTGGTGGTGCCGGCTCCGGTCTGCGTGATCAGGCCCGTTCCCGAGACGTCGCCCGCATAGGTCAGCGCATTGTTGCGGTTGAAGGCGAGCGTGCCGGCGACGGCGGCATTCCCGACAATCGCGCCCGTGGCGCCTCCGCCGCCGATCTGCAGCGTTGTTCCCCCCGCAACCGTGGTCAGGCCCGTGTAGGTGTTGGCGCCGGTCAGCGTCAGGCCGCCGCCCGCCAGTGTGAGACCGCCGCCCGTACCGGTGGCGTTGCCCGCGTAGGTCGTCGAGCCGCTGGTGATGGTCAGTGTCTTGCCGCCGAGATTCACGCCGCCCGCGCCCGAGAGCGTGGTGACGGAGGTGCCTGCGGGGGTGACGCCTGAGATGTCGAAGGTGCCCGCGACGGCGACACCGCTCGATTGCGCGATCGTGCCGGCGCCCGACAGCGCCAGCGTTCCGCCCGAGATCGTGGTCGCGCCGGTGTAGGTGTTGACGCCCGAGAGAGTCAGCGTACCGGCGCCGTTCTGCTCGACGCCTCCCGTCCCGCCGATGTTGTTGCCGATAGAGATAGTGCCGGCGGTGGCACTGTTGGTGATCCCGGTCCCGCCGAAATCCACATTAGCGCCGGAGATCGAGTAGCTCTGAGCGTCCGCGTTGAACGTCCAGGCGCTTGGCGAAATTGCCGCGGTCACATCGACCGCTCCGACACCAGTACTGGAAAAAATTGCTGAGCTTCCTGCGCCTGTAGGCGCAGCGTTCGTGGTCCAATTCGCGTTGTTGTTGTAGTCGGCCGGTGCACCGGCGCCGATCCAGGTCTGAGCGTTGACCGGACTGGCAGCCCCCATGCCCAGCGGGGCGGCGAGGCTTGCGAGCACGAGCATCGAGCCCGCTGGCAGGCCCTTGGGCTGCAGCGCCGCTACGACCTTCGCGGCCGCCGCGCGCCAGCTCCGGCGGCGCCCAACACGAGCCGCCGGGCGGACCTTGGCGGTGCGCGCCCGCCGCGTCTCGATCAGGCGGGCGAGCAGGGAGGCCGGCGCCTCGACGGCCAGAACGAGGAGGCGAGCCAGCCGCTCCCGCACCAGCCCCGGCGAGGATGCGAGATGCAGGACGGTCGGGCCGTGCATCGGCCGGACGACGATCCCGACGAGCGCCGTGGAGGCATCGAGCGCGCGACGAAGCGGATGCAGCGCGTGACGAGACGCAAGACCGGCTTTAGACATCATTCCCCCAAGCATGCCTGCGGCAGCACGCATGTGTACAATCTTCGCTTGTATTGTTGATTAATGCCTCGCCGCGTTTCGGGCAAATTGGACTGATCTCAAGATCGATCAGTATTGATTTCACAATTTTTGAGACGTTGTCTCTCCCGCGGGCAGCCTTATGGCGTCACGCTGGCTAATATCGAGATGAGGCGCTTTATAAGTCTGATTGTTATGATCGAGTCTGCGCCGCAGGAGAAGCAGATTCCAACTCCTGTGTCGCCTCTCTGCAACAGAATCTCGGGCGACGCGCGCATCGTAGAAACTTGTGAAAATCGAAAGTTGAGGTCGAATTTTGCGAAGAATAAGACCTCGAAGAATGAATTACTGTGCGTTGAATTCGGCAAGAATAGCTTCGGGATGCAACTATTGATTACGGGCTCTACCGAGCCTGGTCGGCCAACCCGGATCGGTGGATGGATGGCGCGCTCTCAAAGCCCCGTCGGGCCGCCCCGAACGGTGTTCCGCTCCTTCCGACCTCAACGCCCTTCGCCGGGCCGGGGCGGAGGCACTTCTGGCCGCGCCTCGGATTGCGGGACGGCGCGCGGCCGCGCTATCCCGCGTGCGGTGGGTGGGACGAAGCCTCGATGACGTTTCTCCGGACGGTTGCCTTCGATGCGGGAGAGGCGGCATCTCACGCGACGGCGCTCGGCCGGCTGCGCGCCGACGAGATCCAAGCGGTCGTGGTGCGCAACGTCCTCGGCCGGGCCGAGTGCGCAGAGATCGTCGCGGATCTGGAGACGAACGCGCAGAACTTCCCGGCCACCGCGTTCCCGGCGCCGTTCCGCTCGTCCTTCTACGGCATGAACCTCAACCTCGCGGATCCGGATCTCGCCGCGTATTTCGCGATGGTCCCCCCGTTCACCGAGAGCCTCGCGGCGCTCATGGCGCCCTATGGCGGCTTCGAGTCGCGGATCACGGGGCTCCTCTCGGCGATCGATGGCGGCCGGCCCTACGGCCCGCCGCCGGGGCCGGGGCGCGCGGGCCCCTACATGGTCACGACCCTTCGCTCGCACCGCGAGGGCGGCTACATCCCGCCGCATTTCGACAACGAGCAGCGCATGCGGCCGAGCTACCGGCATCTCGAGACGCTGGTCGTGGGCGACATCTTCTCCTTCGTCCTCACCCTCTCCAGGGCCGAGCGGGGCGGGATGCTCGAAGTCTTCGACGCGAAGGCCGAGGCGTGGTCCGCCCGGTTCCTCAACCGGGACCGCCCGGCGCCGAAGCCGGACATCGCGACCTTCGCCCGGCACGCCTTCGACGTCGAGGCCGGAACGCTCGTGCTGCTGCGCTCGGGCCGCTACCTCCACCACGTCGCGCCGGTCGGCGGCGCGACCCGGCGCTGGACCGCCTGTTCCTTCATGGCCGAGACGCGGGCGAAGGACGGCGTCTATTGCTGGGGGTAGGGCGGATGGCGCGGGTCCCCGCCTATTTCGACGCGTTCCTCGCGGCGATCGCGGAGGGCGCCCGCATCGACCATGTCCATCTCGGCCACTGGGACGAGCCGGAGCGGGTCGGCCCCGAGGAGGCGCGCGCGACCTTCCCGGCGGCGCAAGCCCGCCTGAGCCAGCACCTCGTGGCCGAACTCGGCATCGCGCCCGGCCACCGGGTGCTCGATGTCGGCTGCGGCTTCGGCGGTACGCTGCGCGCGATGCGGCGCGGCCATCCGGGCGCCGAACTCTACGGCCTCAACATTGATGCCCGCCAACTCGCCGTCGGCCTGCGCGCCGAGGCCTCCCCGGCGAACGCGTCCTGGATCGCCGCCGACGCCTGTCGCCTGCCCTTCGCCGACGCGACGTTCGACCGGCTCCTCTGCGTCGAGGCCGCCTTCCATTTCCCGAGCCGCCTCGGCTTCCTCAGGGAGGCCCACCGCGTCCTGAGCCCCGGCGGCGTCCTCGTCATGAGCGACCTCCTGCTCCGCCAGCCGGCTCTGCCGCCCGCGACGCTCGCGGCCTTCGCCGACAGGCTCGAGCGGGATTACGGCCCCTGGCCGGCGATGTGGGCCACGGACGCGGAGATCGCGCACGATGCGGCGCGCGCAGGGTTCAGCCTTCGGACCCGGGATGCCACGCGGAACACCGGGCCGAGCTATCACGTCGTCGCGCCAAACGGCCGTCCGGGCCTCACGGGCGGCGTCGTGCTGCGCGAGCTGCATCGCAGCAACTGCCTCAGCTACCTCTACCTGCGCCTCGACAAGCGCTGATCGGCCAATTCGTCCGCGCCGGGCCCGAGTTGCGTCGGACCTGCAATGCAGAGGGACGAGGACGAGCCGATCGACAAGTCTCTTGCAATGCCATCACATTGCCCCTCTCCCTCTCGATAGAGTAGGACGGCCTGCCTACCGCCTTCGAGCCCCATGTCCGGATCGAATCCTGCCGCACGGCGCGTCGCGCTCGTCTGCCTGACCCCGCGCCCGGACGCGCAGGAGCTCGGCCCCTTGCGGCTGCCGAGCTTCGGCATCCGGCGCATCCACGCGTCCCTCCTCGCCGATCCCGACCTCTCCGGGATCCGGGTCGCCCTCGTCGACCGGCGGGCCGAGGACGTGGCGGGCTATGTCGAGGAGATCCTCGCCATCGAGCCCGATCTCATCGGCTTCTCGATCTACGTCTGGTCGGCGCCGACCCTGATCGCCGTGGCACGCGCCCTGCGCGAGCGCCGCCCCTCGCTCCCGATCGTGTTCGGCGGTCCCTCCGCGCGCTCGGCCTTCTTCGATCTGGAGCCCTATAGCCCGGCGCTTACTTATCTCGACGCTCTGGTCGAGGGCGACGGCGAGGAGATCATCCAAGACATCGCGAAGCTGCCCGCCTTCTCGCGCGCCACCTTCGAGAGCGTGCGCGGCCTGACCCTGCCCGGAGCCGCGGGCTGGGTCAGGACGGAGAGGCGCCCGCAGATCGCCTCGCTCGACCGCATCGCCTCGCCCTACGCGCACGGGCTGATGCCGCGGGGCGGCGTCGCCTACCTCGAGACGTTCCGCGGCTGCCCCCTGTCCTGCCGCTTCTGCGAGTGGGGCTCGAAGCAGAACACCAAGGCGGCCTTCTCCGCCGAGTACGTCGCCCGCGAGCTCGACGCCTTCCGCCGCCACGAGGCGCCGGCGGTGTTCCTGCTCGATGCGGGCCTCAACCTGAATATCGGCGCGTTCCGCAACTTGCGCTTGGCCAACCAGCGCTCGGGCTTCCTCAAGGAGACGCTGCTCTGGGCCGAGATCTATCCCTCGATCGTGCGCGACGAGCATCTCGCCTTCATCGAGGAGATCGGCACCGCCTATCTCGGCGTCGGCATGCAGTCGATGGATCCGGCGGTGCTGCGGCTGCACGACCGCCCCTCGGATTCACCCCGCTTCGAGGCCGCGGTGCGGGCGCTCGCCCGCGTCACCAACATCGAGCTGCAGATCATCGCCGCGCTGCCCGGCGACACGCCGGAGGGGTTCCGCCGGACGCTCGACTACGCGCTCTCCCTGCCCGCCGCCGTGCGGGTCTACCATTGCCTCGTCCTGCCCGACGCGCTGCTGACCCGAAGCCGGCCGGAATGGGACATCCGCTTCGACCCCGTGACGCTGACCCTGCAATCCTGCGCGGGCTGGAGCGAGGAGGCGGTGGCGCGCACGCGCGCGGAGCTGCGCGCCCGCGCCCTCGCGGCCGGCGGCAAGGCGGGCGAGTTCTGGTGGTCCTTCCCCCGGCAGCAGGAGCGCCAGCCGTCACGCCCCTCCTGGCGCCAGGCCGCCGGGCGGTGAGCGCATTCCGCCCGGGCCGGCGCGTCGCGCTCGTCGCGCAGTACCCGGAGCGCGATCCGGCGATGCCGAGCTTCGTGCCCAATCTCGGCCTGCGCATGGTCGAAGCCTCGATCCGCGCGGCCGGATTCCCCGATCTCGCCTGCCGGACCTGGGATCTGACGGGCGGCGAGGCGGGCGCCATCGCCCGCGAGATCCTGGCCTTCGACCCCGACATCGTCGGCTTCTCGGCCTATCTCTGGTCGCTGCCCTTCCTCTGCCGGGTCGCGCGGCTGATCAAGGAGGACGATCCCCGGCGCCTCGTCGTGTTCGGCGGCCCTTCGGCACGCCCGGTGATGTTCGCCAAGCCCCCCTTCTCGGGCTTCCGCGATGCGATCGACCTCCTCGTGATCAACGAGGGCGAGGAGACATTCCGCGAGGTCGTGTCCCTCACGGAGCGAACCCCGGTCGGGCTCGGCGCCCTGCGCGGTGTCGCCGTCAAGGACGGCCCAGGCTGGCGCGAGACCCCGGCCCGCCCGCTCGCCGATCTCGACAGCCTCGCCTCGCCCTACGCCCTCGGCCTCGTCCAGCACGGCGGGCTCGGCGTGCTGCAGACCTATCGGGGCTGCCCCTTCACCTGCTCGTTCTGCGAGTGGGGCACGATGGAATCGCCCAAGCGCGTCCGCGCGGTCGATCACCTCGACCGGGAGTTCGCCGCCATCGCGCGCCACGACGTCTACGCCGCCCTGCTCGTCGATGCGGGGCTCAACCTCAACCGCAACGCCTTCCTCAACCTGAAGCGGGCCGCGGAGGAGAGCGGCTTCTTCGAGACGCACGGCCTGATCTGCGAGGTCTATCCGGCGGCGGTCCGCCAGGAGCACCTGGATTTCCTCGCCTCGGTCAGCAACGCCTATGTCGGGATCGGCCTGCAGAGCTTCGACAGCGCGGTCCTCGCCCATGTCGACCGCAGCTACGACGAGCGGCGCTTCGACGAGACCTTCGGCAAGCTCGATGCGGTGGCGAGCCTCGCGGTCGAGATCATCCTCGGCCTGCCCGGCGACAATCCGGAGACCTTCCGGCGCAATTTCGAGCGCGCGCGCCGGCTCCCGTGCGCCCTGCGCGTCTATCACTGCGTCGTGCTGCCCTCGGGGCTGATGGTCCGCTCGCCGCCCGAGCACCGGCTCGACTACGATCCCGTCTCGCTCAAGATGCGCTCCTGCACCGGCTGGAGCGAGGCGGCCCTGGAGGCCGAGTGCCGGTTCCTGACCCGCCAGGCGACGCTCAGCGGCGGCCGCACCGGCGAGTTCTTCTGGACCTTCCCGCCGCCGCGCTGAAGCGTGGCCGCCGGGCTGAAGCGCGGCCGCCGGGCTCAGCGCGCCTTCTTCGTCTCGGCCGGCTTGATGCTGCCCGTCTCCGCCACGCGGTCCCGGGCCTGATCCAAGCGCTTCTTGAGGCTGGCCGTATCGCGCTGGGCAGCGGCGAGCTGCGCCTTCGCGGCCTCGCGCGCGGCGACCGCCTGGCCGAGTTCCTCCCGCAATCCCGCGAGCTTCTCCTGGCCGCTGCGCGCGATCTCGGCATTGGCCTGCTCGACCTGCCGGAGGCTCGCCGTCAGGCGCCCGCGATCCGCCTGCAGGAGCTCGACCTGCTCCGCGAGATCGCGCTGCGACCAGGCCTTGCCGGCGAAGGCGCCCCAGCCCGCGAGGGCCGCGAGCCCGAGAACGGCCGCAACCGCCGTCGTGGCATCCAGGCGGACCAGGGCGGCATGCGCCCAATGGGGGAGGGCGGGTAAGCGCCTCATGTAGAACTCCACAGCCATGCTCTCGGCAAGCAACAGGATCGGCCGATCAGCATCGGGAGAATGACGCGACAGGATTAAGGGAGGCTTACGGACCGGATGAGACGCCCGGAATTACTTCGCGGAACCGGTCCTTTGTCCGACCGAAGACGCTCGGACGTCCGATGCGACGGCGCGCGATTCTCGCGGCCGGGCCGCTTCGACAGGTTCGTCAACGCAGGCAGCCATCCTCGGCGCCGCGCCACCGGCCGATCAGCCGAGGACCAGCCAACAGGCCAATTCGGCCGTCAGCGCACCCATCGTGCAGGCCGCGATGAAGGCCCGGTCCGACACGAACGCGACGGGCGATGCCGCGATCCGTCCCGCTTCGAGCCGCCAGGACCGGGACAGCGGCAAGGATCGAGGGATGTACACGCGCGCCTCCATCGTTCGCCCACTCCGAAGGGAGTACGGGTTGCGCCGCTCGAAGGTTTCAGGCCTGTTCGGGAATGTGCACGGTCCGCTGCCGGAACCGCCCGAGCGTAGCGAGGCGGAGGCGGACCTTCGGCGTGGGATGCGGGAGGCGGTCCATGACACAGGCTCTACGGGGTCCGGGCATCGGTCGAGGCGCGGCAGGCGGCCTCGGGCGCCTCGCGGCAGGTCTCCTCCTCGGCTTGTCGCTGCCTCTCGCCGCCGCCGCCGAGGTCGTCATCCGGATCGACAAGGCGGGTCAGCGGATGTCCGTGTCGGTGAACGGCCAGGAGCGACACCTCTGGCCCGTATCGACCGGCGCCTCCGGCTACGACACGCCGAGCGGCACCTTTCGGCCCTCGCGCATGAGCCGGCACCATCTCTCGCGGGAATGGGACAACGCGCCGATGCCCTACGCGATCTTCTTCACCGCCGAAGGACACGCGATCCACGGGACGAACCAGAGCCGGCATCTCGGGCGGCCCGCCTCGCACGGCTGCATCCGACTCTCACCCGGGAATGCCAGCCGCCTGTTCGCCCTCGTCGGAGCGGAGGGGCTGGCGAACACGCAGGTGGTGGTGGAGGGCGAGGACGGGCTGATCGCGAGCCGCGGTCCGGGCATCGATCCGCTGGCGGCGCTTCAGCAATCGGCCGCGGCGCGAGCCCGGTGGCAAACGGACGGGACGAGCCTCGGCGGTGGGGCCGGCTCGGCGCGGGCGCCGAAGGCGAGCGCGCCGGAGGGCCTGGCGCCTGCGGCGGCACCTGCCCCGACGGTCGAGGCCGCCGTCGGTGCGGCGCCCGCCCCCTCGGTCCCCGCGCCTGTTCCCGAGCGCGACACCGTGCTCGGGAAGCTGCTCGACCGGGGCGCGAAGATGGCGAGGCCGATCTGCACGGCGTGCTGAGCAGGGCCGGGAACGGCCCGCCCGGGGATCGGCTCAGTAGCCGTATTCGTAGGGGCCGGGTCCGTAATAGCCGTAGGCCGGAGCCGGATAATAGTAGCGGGGCGCCTGGGACGCCGCGATCGCGCCGCCGATGATGCCGAGCGCCGCACCCGCGGCGAGCGCACCGCCCACGCCGGGGCCGCGGCGATAGCCGTGATGGCGATGGCCGCGATAGACGTAGCCGTTGTGATAGCCGCCCCGGTAACCCGGGCGCGCTTCCGCCGCCGGCGCGACGAGCAGGGACCCTGCGAAGGCCGCCGCGACGGCCGAAAGAGCCAATTTCCTCACGATCATTCCCTTCCTGCAAATCACGGCCGGATCAGAGCGTTGCTCCGCTGAACCGAGGCTGAACCTCGGACGATCCTGTTGAGCCATCGTTTCCGTCCGGTCGATTGCTGCGGGCAGCGTGAAGGAAGCGCAAATCGATCATCTCACCTTCTAGCCTTTGCTGAGGAGTTGCCCGGCCGGGCGCCGCCCCGCGGCAGCGATCACGCTGGCTCGCCCGCGATGACTGGCTCGGCCGCACCCGTTCCCGCGCCGCGACCGGACGGCGGCCGGGCCGGCTCACTCCTCCGGCGTCAGGGTCGACACGAAGGCATTGCCCAGGCGCGTCGTCGACCTGACCGTCGCGGAGGGCTCGATCCGCGCGATGATCTGCGATCCGTCCCCGTTGCAGAACATTTCCTTGATGTCCGCTTCGCCGAGCCCGAGGTCGCGCGCCAGCAGGTCGTTCACGACGGCGAAGTTCTCCTCCGTGTCGATCGTGAAGCCGAGCGACCGGTGGGGCTTGTAGAACAGCACCCGGTCGCCCGGGCACAGGAACCCCTTGATCGTCTCGAAATCGTAGGTCGGTTCACGCGCCAGCAACCTGCGAACCTCCAGCGTTGTCGAAAGCGTTATCGAAGCGGCGGGTTTGTTGCCGCGGCTCGGACCGACGTCAATGAGCGGTGACGCATGAATCCGAGCTGAGCCATTACTCGACATGAAAACGTAATGGGGCTCAACGCCTTGTGCCGTTCGATGTAAGGTCGTTCGCAAGGAGGCTTTTTCCTGGATGAGCAACAGTCAGAAACCGCTGCCCGAGCAACTCGACACGGTGGCCGAGCTGACGGCAAGGCTCGCCGATCAGGCGATGGCCGAGATGATGTCGCAGCGTGCCGTGTCGGATCGAACGGTCCGGTCCCTCGCGGACGGCGTGCTGCTGCTCGATCAGCATGCCCATCCCATCCCGCGCCTCGCCCTCGACCTGCTCATGCGCATCCACGGCGAGCGCTTCGCCGAGGGGGCGGCCGCGGCGGACGATCCCGTTCCCGAGGCGGGCGGTCACGAGCCGCGCCGCGACGGGGAATTGGGCCCCGGTCGCAAGGTCCTCAAGCTGTTCCGCTCGTTCCGCGCGAAGGGCCGCCCCTGAGAGCGGCCGGGATCAGGGGCCCGGCTTCTGCGCGTCGACGAGGCCGAGACCGCGCAGGATGTCTCCGAGCGGGCCGGCGAGGGCGACGGGCTGAGGAGCCGGCGCCGCCTGCGGCTCGTCCGCTTGCTTCTCCGCTTGCTTCGCGGCCGGCTGCACGGAGGCGACGGGCTTGCGCCCCGGCGCCTTGCGCGCGGCGTGGGCGGAAGGCGCGCGCTTCACCGGCAGGGCCGAGGGACCCGGCTCCCGCTTCAGGGCGGCATCCTGCACGAGAGGCAGATGAGCGGGCGTCTGCGGCCCGGAGGTCGAGGCCGCTGCCGACTGAACGAGGGTTCCGGTCGTCGCGGGCTCTGCCGAAGCGGGCATCGTCGGGGGAGGAGCGGCCTCGGCGCGCAGGCTCGGCTCGGGCTTCAGCCGGGCGGGCGGGTCGCTCCAGGCGCGGGCGGCGAGCGGTGCGGCGGCGACCGAGACGGCCGCGCTTCCCGGAGCGGCGCCGGCTCCCGGACCCGTGAGCGAGGCCGTGCGCGATCCCGCCGTCAGAACGAGCGCGGACAGGGCAGAGGCGCCGAGTATCGCGAAGCTCATCTTCATGATGGGACAACTCAAGGCCAAGCTTTCACGTTCCGTATTCGGTACTCTTCCGGACGCCCGACGAGCGAACGTCACGGCTCTAACCTCGGAACGGCCTGGGCCTCGGCTTCGGGATGGGGACGATCTGCCCGCTGATCGGATCGAGGATGGTCGCGCTCATCTCTGGTGTCCTGTCGCGTGATCGTTGGATCACAGGACGAAAAGGTAACCGGAGGGTTGAGACAGAAGGGACGTGCCGGGGATAACTCAGCCAGTACGGGACCCTACGGAGGGAACGAAGGGACGATCTTCGTTCCGGTCTCGGCCTTCTGATCGGCAGCCCACGAGGCTCGCGCGCGGCGTAGACGGCGTGGCGGCGAAGGCGATCCGCCTCAGGCGGCCGATCTCAGCGCGCTGCGCGCCCGCTCGATGGCGCCCAGCTGGATATGGCAGGAGAGGACGGATCGTTTCTCGTCGTCGAGGATCTCGATGCGCAGAGGGCGGCCGAGGTAGCGGTGCGGTTGATCCGCCGCCACTTCGCACAGGGTCCGCAACGCTTCGCCCAGGGCAGCGTCGTGGTCCGCGCATTCCGTTCCTTCGTCGTCGCTGATCAAGAATTCAGGATCCAAAAATTCAAAGAAATACAGGGCCATTGATTGACCTTTCTGCCAAACAGCTTGATGTGGAGGGAACCTGAACGCGGACACGCGACGAATCAGGTGCCGAAGTCATCTTATGAAGTATGTTAAGACGTAATCAACCGGTAGAGGCCGAAGAGAATTGTACTAATACCACCGATCTAATCCCCGCCGGTCCAGTCTCGCCGACAGCGGCGCGGCGAAAAGGTCAGTAGGGACCGAATCTTAGCCGGCGGGACTCGCGAAGGGGCCGCATCCACGGGCCGCGCGCGCCACGCCAAATGAGTCGCCCCGCGCCCTCCTGTGGCCTCCGGGATACGCCGGGTCGGGCTCAGCGGCGCGGGTCAGGGCCAAACCTTGATGGCGACCGGGCGGCGCAGCAGGTCGCGCTCGGAGGTGATGCGGCACCCCTCGGTGCGCAGGGTCGCGTAGGTGAGGATCGCGGTGTCGCCCGCATCGTCGAAATTGCGGCCCTCGGCGGAGGGGTCGAGCAGGGACGGATAGGCGATCAATCCCCCCGGCGCCGTGCAGGGATCGTCGTAGAGCGTCGCGCCGGCCATCAGGAGCCGGGGCTTGTCCCAGGCCAGGAGGTCGCGCGAGCTCGTCCAGTAGAAGCCGGATTGCGGGAATTCGCCCCCCGCCTTCGCCATGAACACGGCGATGAAGGCGCCCGTGCCGCGGTGGCGCACCACCGCGCCGACCGGGGCCGGGAACGGGGCCACCGGCCTGCAGGTGTCCGGCAACCTCGCCCGGGCGGCGTAGGGATCGGGGAAGGCCGCGGCGAAGCCCGCGCCCGTCCAGGCGCGCCAGCTTGTCGGGTCGTCCGGCGTCGCGGTCCGGAACAGGCAGACGCCGCTATCCTGATCGCTGCCCGGCCGGTCCCAGCCGGTCGTGGAGGCGAGCATGTAGCGCCAGCGCCCCTGGGCGACGATGTTCGAGGGATTGAAGAAGCCGCGGTGCCGGCCCTGGTCGACCTCCTGGCGGAAGGGGGCTGCGGCGACGACGGCGGGTGGGCTGGCGCGCCGGAAGCTGCGGCCCCCATCGCCGGAGGCGGCAGCCGTGATCGTGTTGTACCAGCACGCCATGTAGGTGCCGGCGGGGCAGCGGCCCTCGTGCTCGTTCGCCTGATACTCGTGGTGCAGGAGGGCCGCGACGGCCCGCCCGTCCTCGGTCCAGGTCGCCGTGATCCAGGAGCGGTCGTCGTAGAGGGCGGGATCCGATTTCTCGCCGGATTCGAGCACCACGGCGCAGTCGAGCTTGAGATGATCGAGGTCCGGACCCCGCAGGGCCCGGTTGCGGTAGTGCATCCCGAACATCGCCACCGCGCCGCCCGCGTCGCGGAAGGCGCGGGCCGGTGCGTCGGGAACGTCCGCCCCGTCGCAGGCATCGCGCCCCGCCTTGAAGATCGTGCGCGGCGGGCCGACGAGGGTGAGGCTGGAGAGCGGCGGCTCCTGTCCCGCCGCGGCGGGGCCGGGAAGCGTGAGGAGCGCGGCGAGGAGGAGTGCGGGAGGGGTCGGGCGGCGCGTCATCGGGTCGGCCTGGACAAGCGGCTCAGACTCGCTTCAGAACCGTTACGATGAGCTTGACCGGGCCCGCCCGTCCGGCGTCCTCCACACTTTGGTCCCGCCCGGCGAAGGCACATCATGACCCTCCTGATCCTCGGCCTCGTGCTCTTCCTCGGCACGCACGGCTTCTCGATGGCGCGGGCCAAGCGCGCCGAGCTCATCGGCCGCGTCGGCGAGGGGCGGTTCAAGCTCGGCTACACGCTGCTCTCGCTCGCCGGCCTCGTCCTGATCGGCATCGGCTTCCACGAATACCGGGCGTCCGGCTACATCCCGGTCTGGAACCCGCCGGTCTTCACGCGCCACCTCGCGGTGCTGCTCACCCTGTTCGCCTTCATCGCGCTGGCCTCGACCTACCTGCCCGGCCACATCCGGGCGCGGGCGAAGCACCCGATGCTGCTGGCCGTGAAGATCTGGGCAACCGCCCATCTCCTCGCCAACGGCGATCTCGGCTCGATCCTGCTTTTCGGCGGCTTCCTCGCCTGGGCGGTCATGGCTCGCATCAGCGCCAAGCGCCGCGCGCTCACGGCGGGGCAGGTCGCGGCCCAGCACGGAGGGGAGGCGGCGCGGCCGGCGGGCTGGCGCAACGACGCCATCGCGGTCGCGGTCGGCGTCGCCGTCTGGTTCGTGTTCGGGCGCTACCTGCACTACCCGCTGATCGGCGTGTACGCGTGGCCCGGCATGGCCTGACGGTCCGCCACGGCGCCCACGGGACGGTCGCCAAGCCGCGAGGTCTGTGCTAGGCGCGGGCGCTCACGAACCAGCTTAAGGCGGCCAGCCCCACGGGCCCGGCCTGAGAGACGATGGCCGACAACAACGAGTTCTTCCGCGAGGTCAACGAGGATTACCGTCGGGATCAGGTCGCGCAGATCTGGCGCCGCTACAGCGGCGTGATCATCGCGCTGGCGGTGCTCGTCGTGGCGGCCGTCGGCGGCTGGCGCTATTGGCAGAGCGCGCAGCGCCACGCGGCGGAGGCGGCCTCCGAGCAGCTCGACACGGCCAACCGCCTCGCCCGCGAGGGCAAGTCGGACGAGGCCGACAAGATCTTCACGGGCCTGGAGACGAACGGTCCCGCAGGATACCGGCTCCTGGCGCAGCTGCGCTCCGCGGTCGAGGCCGCCAAGCGCGACCCGGCCAAGGGCGCCGCCGAGTTCGACGCCATCGCCGCCGATACGGGCGCGGGCGACGGCCTGCGCGACCTTGCCCGCCTGCGCGCCGCGCTGCTGCGCCTCGATTCCGCCGATCCGGCGCCCGCGCTGGCGAGCCTGCAGGGCCTCGCGGCCGGCAGCCCCTTCCGCCACACCGCCCGCGAGATGCTCGGCCTCGTCGCGCTCAGGCGCGGCCAGTACGAGGAGGCGGGCCGCTGGTTCGACCAGCTCACCACCGACCCCGAGACGCCGCAGAACCTGCGCCAGCGCATCGAGGTCTACGCCGCCCTCGTCGCCGGCGGCCCGGTCACCGTCACGGACGCCAAGCCCGAGCCGGCCGCGCCGCCCCCGCCGATCACCCGCTGAGCGAACCGGCCGGCCGACCGGCCGGTTGAGAAGAGCGGGTTCCTGTCGAACCTCGAGACCGTTTCCGCCCCGGCGGAGCGGCCCCGGCGGGCCTCGCGATGCCCGCCCACCCAACGGACGAGACCTCAGTCATGGACCTGCCGACCGTCGCCATCGTCGGACGGCCGAATGTCGGCAAGTCGACCCTGTTCAACCGTCTCGTGGGCAAGAAGCTCGCCCTCGTGGACGACCGGCCCGGCGTGACCCGCGACCGGCGGGAGGGCGACGTCAATTTCGGCGGCCTCCTGTTCCGCATCATCGACACGGCGGGGCTGGAGGAGGCGGATTCCGGCTCGCTCCTCGGCCGCATGCGCGCGCAGACCGAGGCCGCGATCTTGGAAGCCGACGTCGTGCTCTTCGTCATCGACGCGCGGGCGGGCGTGCTGCCGGCCGACCAGCCCTTCGCCGAGATGGTGCGCCGGGCCGGCTGCCCCGTCATCCTCATCGCCAACAAGGCCGAGGGCGGCGCGGGGATGAGCGGCGCCTACGAGGCGTTCTCCCTCGGCCTCGGCGACCCGATCCCCTTCTCGGCCGAACACGGCGAGGGCATCGGCGAATTGCACGAGGCGCTCCGGGAGGCGCTGCCGAAGCCCGACCCGGAGGACGAGGACGAGGAGGGCGATCCCGCCGGTCGCTCCCTCAAGGTCGCCATCGTCGGCCGCCCCAACGCGGGCAAGTCGACGCTCATCAACCGGATGCTGGGCGAGGAGCGCCTCCTCGTCGGCCCCGAGGCGGGCATCACCCGCGACTCGATCTCCCTCGATTGGGAATGGCGGGGCCGCAAGATCAAGCTGCACGACACGGCCGGGATGCGCCGCCGCGCCCGCATCGACGACAAGCTCGAGAAGCTCGCCGTCTCGGATGGCCTGCGCGCCGTGCGCTTCGCCGAGGTGGTCGTGGTGCTCCTCGACGCCACGATCCCCTTCGAGAAGCAGGATCTGACCATCGTCGACCTCGTGGAGAGCGAGGGCCGCTCGGTCGTGATCGGCCTCAACAAGTGGGACCTCGTCGCCGACCAGCCGGGCCTCCTCAAGACCCTGCGGGAGGATTGCACCCGGCTCCTGCCCCAGGTGCGGGGCGTCGCGGTCGTGCCGCTCTCCGGGCTCGCGGGCGAGGGCATCGACCGGCTGATGAAGGCGGTGGTCGAGGCCGCCGAGGTCTGGAGCAGCCGCGTCTCGACGTCACGCATCAACGATTGGCTCAACGAGGCGACGAGCCGCAACCCGCCGCCGGCCGTCTCGGGCCGACGCATCAAGATCCGCTACGCCACGCAGGTGAAGAGCCGCCCGCCGCATTTCGCCCTGTTCGGCAACCAGCTCGACGCGCTGCCGAAATCCTATACCCGCTATCTCGTGAATGGCCTGCGCGACGCCTTCGACCTGCCCGGCACCCCGATCCGCCTCTCGCTGCGCACCTCGAAGAACCCGTTCGACAAGGGCTGAGCCCGAGACGCGCCCTCAGGCGGCGCGGACGGCCCCCAAAAAGTCGCCGACCTGACCGCGCAGGCGCTCGGCCTGCTCGGCCAGCTCGGAGGCGGCGGCGAGCACCTGCGTGGCGGCGCCCCCGGTCTCCTCGGCGGAGCGGGACACCCCCGCGATCGTCGCGCTCACATCGTCCGTGCGCCGCGAGGCCTGCGCAACCGAGTCGACGATCCGGCACGCGGCCTCGTCCTGCTCGCCCGCCGCCCGAGTGATGTCGAGGGCCGTCTCGTGAACCGAGCCGATCGTCCGGGCGATGCCGGTAATCGCCGCGACCGCACGGCCCGTCGCCGCCTGCACGGCGGCGATCTGCTCCCCGATCTCGGCCGTCGCCCGGGCCGTTTGGCCAGCCAGATCCTTGACCTCGGCCGCGACCACCGCGAAGCCACGCCCCGCATCTCCGGCGCGCGCCGCCTCGATCGTGGCATTGAGCGCCAGGAGGTTGGTCTGTGCGGCGATCCCCGAGATCAGGGCGATCACGTCGCCGATCCGGCTCGCGCCGTTGGAGAGGTCGGCCACGATCCCGGCCGCGGAGGTGGCTTCGTCCACGGCGGCCTGGGCGGACTCGGCCGAGAGCGCGATCTGCCGCCCGACCGTGCCGACCGAAATGCCGAGGGCGGAGGCCGAGGCGGTGACGAGCGAGACGTTCCCCGCGGCGTCCCGGGCGGCCTGCGCGACGTGGTGCGATTGCTCGGCCGTCGCGCCGGCCGTCGCCGTGAGCTGCCCGGCCGTGGCCTGCATCTCGACGGCGGCGGACGAGACCCGTGCGACGACGTCGCCGACCGAGCGCTCGAAGCCGCGCACGAGGTCGTCCACCACGAGCGCCCGCCGCTCGCGCGCGGTCCGGTCCGCGGCCTGCTCCGCCCTCAGCCGCTCGGCCTCGACGAGCCCGTCCTGGAATACCGCGACGGAGCGGGCCATCGCGCCGATCTCGTCGCGGCGCTCCGTGGAGGGAACCGTGCCGGCTAGGCGGCCCTCGGCGAGACCCCGCATCGTCCGGTTCAGGGCCGCGACCGGGCGTCCGAGATGGGCCGTCAGGCGCCACGCCACCGCGGCCGTGCCGGCGATGACCAGCGCGAACACGCCGAGGAGCAGGAGCAGCGCCCGCCTCTGCTCGGCCTTGAAGTCCGAGATGTCGAGGGCGACCTCCACTGTCCCGATCGCCTCGCCCGCGTAGTTGCGGAGCGGTCCGGCCAGAACCGCGCTCGGGCGTCCCTCCAGACGGGTTTCCTGCCATTCCGCGAGGCCGGCCCCGGCGGCGGCCGCGGCGTGGGCGGCCGGGGTCAGGAGCGTCTTCTCGGCGAAGGTCGCGGCGAGGGTGGCGGGGGTGTCGCCCTTCACGAGGTGCATCGCGATGTCGACGCCGAGTTCAGCCTTCATCCGCGCCAGGAAGGGGACGCCGAGGGCGCTCCCCATGTCGGCGATGCCGACGAAGCGATTGTCCTTGAAGATCGGAACGACCGCGAAGATGCCGAGCGTCTCGCGCGCCGGCTCGATGCCGGCCACGGTGCGATGGTCCCGGATCGTGTCACGGATCATCGCGCGCCGCGCCAGGATCGAATCGCCCCAGGTCTCGGGCGCGTGGATCCGCACGTAGGCGCGCCCATCCGGCAGGTGCAGGTTCAGGAAGGTGATCTTGAGGTCGTCCCGCAGCGGCGCGAGCGCCCCTCCGTAGCGCGACAGCAAGGCCTGGCGGTCCTGCCGGTCGAGGGCGTCCGCCACGCTCGGGTCGCGGGCGAAGAGGTGCGCTAGGGCGAGGCCCTTCGCGCCTTGGTCGTCCATCGCCTTCAGGACGGCCTGATACCGTTGGTTCAGCTCCGACCGGATCGCGTCCGCGCCGGCCGCCTGCTGCTGCCAGTAGGCGGCGAGCCCGACGATCGCGGCGGCGCCGAGCGAGCAGGCGAGCAGCGCGGCCGTGAGCTTGCTGCCGATCGAGGCCAGCATCGTGACGGAACCAAGTTTCATGGTCTGAAGTTTCCCGGTCTTGGCGCAGGACAGTCCGGGTCTATAGTGGCCAAGTTCAGTTAATTCCGGCTCATCGGCGGCAGAAACATTGGTCTTTGTCGGCGGCATCAGCCGGATTGATTGAGCAGATTTGCCGGAATGCCAAAGAGGCTTGCGTAGGAAATGTCCTCGCAGGTGGCCGCAGGCAGGGAAGGGCAGGACAGCGGTGGGGCGGAGGCGGCGGGCAGGCCACGCGCACCCGCAGCCGGAACAATCCTCCGAATTCCTCGTCTCCTCCGAGCGAGGATAAAAATATTCTCCTACAGACCGATGCATCATTGAAAACCGCGGCTCTTGCCTCGCGCCGGAGAGACTTTATCTCCCGCGGCCGACCGCGCCGAGCCGCACCCTGATGGTCCAGACCTCTCCCGCGCCCGCCGCGGCGTCCGGCAACCGCGCCAAGCTTCGCGCCGGCCCGTTCCGCCTGATCCTCGCCGGCCTTGCGATGGCCGCCCTCGCAGCGACGGCTTTCCTCGTCGACCGCTACGCGGGCGGGGACTGGGGCACGGCGTTCCACGCGGTGGGCGAGACCCTGAGCGGGCGCGACTTCTGGATCGCGGTGGCGGTCGGCCTGTTCGCGCAGGTGGTCGACGGTGCGCTCGGCATGGCCTACGGCGTCACCTCGACGAGCTTCCTCCTGTCCACGGGCGTGCCGCCGGCGGCCGCGTCCGCCTCCGTCCACATCGCCGAAATCTTCACGACCGGCTTCTCCGGCCTGTCGCATTGGCGGCTCGGCAACGTCGACAGGGGGCTCTTCAAGCGCCTGCTCATCCCCGGCATGATCGGCGCGGTGACGGGCGCCTACCTCGTCACGTCGATCGAGGGCGACGTGCTGCGCCCCTGGATCACCCTCTATCTGCTGGTGATGGGCCTCTACATCCTCGTGAAGGCGTTCCGGACGATCCGGCTGCGGACGAAGCCGCCGACCTACATCGCGCCGCTCGCCCTGGCCGGCGGCTTCGTCGACGCGGTCGGCGGCGGCGGCTGGGGGCCGGTCGTGACGACCTCCCTCGTCGGCGGCGGCCAGGACCCGCGCATGACGATCGGCTCGGTCAACGCGGCCGAGTTCTTCCTTGCGGTGACGAGCGGCGTCTCCTTCACCCTGTTCGGGGGCTTCACGCACGTCTCTGTCATCGCGGGCCTGATCATCGGCGGCCTGTTCGCGGCGCCCCTCGCCGCCCTGCTGGTGCGGACCCTGCCGGCGAAGGTGCTGATGATCACGGTGGGTCTGCTGATCGTCGGGCTGAGCGCCTTCAACCTCTGGACAATGCTCGCCTGAGGCGCATTCAGGCGGGGGAGGGGGGTGCCTCGCCCTTCGCCGTTCGGGCGAGCCAGTCGACGACCGCGTCGAGGGCCTGCCGGTTGGTGTGGCCGGCCTCGCGCGCCGCCTCGAAGGCCGCGATCTGGCCGTCCGCGCTCGTGCCCTCGGCGACGATGCGGCGGGCGTTGCCCACCTCGTCGACGCAGCCGAGGGCCTCGGCATCCTCCCCGATGAGGCCGAGGAGTCCCTCGAGCGCCTCCGCATAGGGCAGGGCCCGCTCGCTTTCCTCGTCGATCATCTCGGCGTCGGTGCCGCTGCGCTGCGCCCGCCACAGATTCTCTTCCGCGAGCGCCCGTGAGACGCCGTCGAGCCGCGCGTTCAGCTCCGGCCGCCGCACCACCAGGCGCACGAGGCAGCGGAACAGGGCGGCGATCGTCAGCGCATCCTCCAGACGCGTGCAGGAATCGGCGATGCGCAGTTCGAGCGTCGGGAACTTGATCGAGGGCCTGAGCGACCACCACAGGAAGCTCGCGTCCTGGATCGAGCCCGCCTTCGTCATGATGCGCAGGTAGCGCTCGTAATCGGCCGGGCTCGGGAAGAGTTCGGGAAGGCCGGTGCGCGGAAGTTCCCCGAAGGCGCTCAGGCGATAGGCTGTGAGCCCGGTCGGTTTGCCCTGCCAGAAGGGGGAGGAGGCCGAGAGCGCGAGCAGGATCGGCTGGAACGGCAGCAGGCGGTTCATCAGGTCGATGCGCGCCTCCGGATCGGGCACCTCGACATGGACGTGCATGCCGCAGATCAGGCTGCGCCGCCCGGCGAGCCCGACATCGCGCAGGATGCCCGTGTAGCGGTCGCCCTTCGTCGGCAATTGCCGCGCCCAGTCGGCGACGGGGTGCGTGCCGGCGGCGAAGACGAGGAGTTCGTGCCGGGACCCGATCTCGGCGAGCGCCGCGCGCTGGCGGCCCAGCACGGCGCGGGCCTGCGCGAAATCGGTCGAGGGCGGCGTGCACACCTCGACCTGGCACTCGAGAAGTTCGCGCCCGATCTCGGGCAGAGCTTCGGCCGCCTCGGCGTGGAACGCCTTCACCGAGTGTCGCGGCGTGCCACGGGTCTCGGCATCGGCCAGAAAATATTCTTCCTCGATGCCGAACCGGTAGGCGTGGGAATTCATGGCAATCCCTGCAGAGACGGCCGAGGGATGTAGGGCGCGCCCTGAGCGCGACGGCCTGCCATCCCCAATTTTTTGTGCGAAGCCGTTCCGCTCACGCGGCCACGACGTCGATGCCGAGAGCCTTCGCGCAGGACGCCATCTTCACGTCAAAGGTCATCAGAGCCGCCGAAGCCCTGCGGCACAAGGCGAGGTTCAGGTTGTCCGGCGTGCGAAGGGTCAGGTCGAGGCGCCGGAGAAAGGTGCCGGCTTCCGCCACGTCCGGGGCGGGCGTGTCGATGGCGCCGGCCACCATTGCGGCCCAAGTGTCGAGATGCCCGAAGGCTTCCCGCGCTGCGGACATGTCGAGACCGCCCGTCCGAAGGCGCCGCGCGATCGCCGAAGCGAATTCAGCTTTCGCGAAATCGCCGACGACAACGAGGGGTGCTTCGCGGGCGAGATAGGTTTCCGCACGTGCCGTGAGAGCATCGGCGGTGAGCAGCGCGACGAGAACGCTCGCGTCGAGATAGATCCTCACCGTTCCGCGTCATCGTCGCGCAGCCTGCTCAGGAGGCTGCCCGCGTCGCACTCGGCAGAGCGCCGTCTGTCTCGGCGTTCTCGCAGCCAAGCGAGGTCTGCCTCCGTTACCGGGTGGCCCCCTCCTCGGATCGGCTTCAGCTCGGCGGCGGGCCGGCCCGCGCGCGTGATCACCACGCCCTCGCCGGCGAGCGCGCGGTCGATCAGGTCGGATAGGCCTCTCTCGGCGTCGGAGATCGTGTGCTCGCTCATGGCATCCCTCGACAGGGCGCCTGAGTACCGGGCGACGCGTCGGTGCAAGTCCAGGGGCGTCAGGCGCGCAGCGGCCCGCCCACCAGCCATGCCGGGTCGAACCAGCGGTCGGCCTCGCCGTCGTAGGGGAGCCGGGTGACGTCCCAGTGCTGGATGTACGGCGCGTAGACGTTCCAGACCGCGATGCCGCCGCCGACGAAGATGCGCCGGCCCGGATAGCGGCTCAGCACCGCCTCCGGATCCTCGTGGGAGCGGATCACGTCGATCGTGCGGTCCCGGAAGGCGAATTCGGGCACGGAGGCCACCGTCTTCGGGCCGGCGATGAGCACGTGCCCCATGGTGAGCGCGAAGAAGCGCGTCACGTCCTCCACGAAGAGCGGGTCGGTGTTGCCCTCCCAGGGCAGGTGCCCGTTGAGGCCGAGTTGCCCGCGCTGCCCGATGGCGCAGATGCAGCGAACGTCGATCATGTCCGGTCCGTCTTCCCTTCCTACCGTCGTGTGGTCGAACCCGCGCCCGCCGCACGCGGTTCAGGCGGGCCCCTGCGGCGTCAGCACCGAGTCGGTCGGGAAGTCGTAGATCTTGCCCGTCTCCGTCCAGTCGGGATGCGCGAGGCGCACGAAATAGGGGGCGAGATCCTCCGGCGTGCGCAGGCTCTCCGGATCCTCGCCGGGGATCGCCGCC
Source organism: Methylobacterium sp. BE186 (assembly GCF_031457035.1). Lineage (NCBI taxonomy): Bacteria > Pseudomonadati > Pseudomonadota > Alphaproteobacteria > Hyphomicrobiales > Methylobacteriaceae > Methylobacterium > Methylobacterium sp. BE186. Next base: position 129,347 of record NZ_JAVDVV010000011.1, on the reverse strand, counting down.
CGGCGCATGGCGGTGCGCAACGGCCCCGGGTTGAGGAGCATGGCCCGGACCGCCGTCGTCTCATTCTCGGCCGCGTAGGTGCGCACCATCGCGTCGAGAGCCGCCTTCGAGACGGAGTAGGGCCCCCAATAGGCCCGGCATTTCTGGGCGGCGCCGGACGTGACGAAGATCGCGCGGCCCGCATCCGACATCCGGAGCAGCGGGTCGAAGGAGCGCAGGAGCCGCCAGTTCGCGGTGACGTTGACGTCCATCACCTGCTGCCAGGTCTTGATGGGGATATGCCCCAGCGGCATCAGGCTGCCGAGGATGCCCGCATTGCCGACGAGGATGTCGAGCCGCTTCCAGCGCTCGTTGATGGCCGCGCCGAGCCGGTCGATCGCCTCGTAGTCGGTGAGGTTCATCGGCACGAGCGTCGCGCTCGACCCCGCCGCGCGGATCGCGTCGTCGAGCTCCTCGAGCGCGCCCTGCGTGCGGGCGAGGGCGATCACGTGGGCGCCCGCGCCGGCGAGCGCCACGGCGGCGGCGCGGCCGATGCCGCGCGAGGCGCCGGTGACGACGGCGATGCGCCCGTCGAGGGGCTTTGACGAGAGATCGCTCATGGCGGCGCGCTCAATCCGCCTCGGCCAGCATCGCGAGGCGCTTCGGGCCCGCGATGGCGAGATCCGTCAGGCTCGTCGGATAGTCGCCCGTGAAGCAATGGTCGGTGTATTGCGGGCAGGCGCCGTCGCGGCGCGCCTCGCCCATCGCCCGGTAGAGGCCGTCGATCGACAGGAAGGCCAGCGAGTCGGCGCCGATATATTGGCGCATGCCCTCGAGGTCATGGGTCGCGGCGAGCAGCTTCTCGCGCTCGGGCGTGTCGATCCCGTAGAAGTCCGGGTAGGTGATCGGCGGCGAGGCGATGCGGAAATGCACCTCGCGGGCGCCGGCCTCCCGCATCATGCGCACGATCTTCACCGAGGTGGTGCCGCGCACGAGGCTGTCGTCGACGAGGACGATCCGCTTGCCCTCGATCGCGGCGCGGTTGGCCGAGTGCTTCATCCGGACGCCGAGCTCGCGCACGGACTGGGTCGGCTGGATGAAGGTGCGCCCGACATAGTGGTTGCGGATGATGCCCATCTCGAAGGGCAGGCCCGTCTCCTGCGCGAAGCCCAGGGCCGCGGGCACGCCGGAATCCGGCACCGGCACGACGACGTCGGCGGGCGCTGCCGCCTCGCGGGCGAGCTCGATGCCGATGTTCTTGCGCACACCGTAGACGCTCTTGCCGTTCACGACGGAATCGGGCCGGGCGAAGTAGATGTATTCGAAGATGCAGGGCCGCATCGGCCGCTTCTCGGCGAAGCGGATCGACTCGATGCCCTCCTCCGAGATCACGACGATCTCGCCGTTCTCGACGTCGCGCACGAACTTGGCGCCGATGATGTCGAGGGCGCAGGTCTCCGAGGCCAGGATGTAGCGCCCGTCGAGCTCGCCGAGGACCAGGGGGCGGATGCCCATGGGATCGCGGGCGCCGATCAGCTTCTTGTTCGTCAGCGCCACGATGGCGTAGGCGCCCTCGATCTGGCGCAGCGCGTCGATGAAGCGCTCGATGATCCGCGGGGCGCGGCTGCGCGCGGCCAAGTGCAGGATCACCTCGGTGTCCGAGGTCGATTGCGTGATGGCGCCGTCGCGCACGAGGTCGCGGCGGATCGAGAGGGCGTTGGTCAGGTTGCCGTTATGCGCCACCGCGAGGCCGCCGCCGGCGAGTTCCGCGAAGAGCGGCTGCACGTTGCGCAGGATGGTACCGCCTGTCGTCGAGTAGCGGACATGGCCGATCGAGGAGCGGCCTTTCAGGCGCTCGATGGTCGAGCGGTCCGAGAAGGAATCGCCGACGAGACCCGGCCGGCGCTCGGAATGGAAGATCTCGCCGTCGAAGGAGACGATGCCCGCCGCCTCCTGGCCGCGGTGCTGCAGGGCGTGGAGGCCGAGCGCGACGACGGCGGACGCGTCCGGATGCCCGAAGATGCCGAAGACGCCGCATTCCTCGCGCAGCGTATCCCCATCGCGGTCGAGCCCGTCGACGACACCGAGAGGGTGGCGGGCGGGCGCGGAGCGGTCTGACATGCCTTTGGTGATCCCTCGTGGCCGCCGCCGCTGGCTACGCGCGCGATCCGACAGCTGAACGCGAACGATGCGGCAGGCAAGGCCCTAGGCCGGCATCGTCAAGAGACCGTTATCTAGTCGGCGATTCGGGCGCAACCAAGCCGCGGGGCGCGCGGAGCGGCCCGCGCGGCGAGCAGGTCAGCGCCGCGGTGCGGGCGTGGCTGCGGGCTGGCCGCCGGCCTCGGAGCGGCGCTGGGCCGGCGCGTCGGTCTCGGCGGGCGCCTCGACGGGCTCGTTCGGCGGCGTCTCGATCTTCGGCTTCTTGAACTGCTTGAGGAGCCCTTCCGGGTTCTCGGGCAGCTGCGCCACCAGGGCCTCGCCGGATTTCTCGAGCATCGGGCGGGTCTTGGCCTGCGCCGCCCAGTCCGGCACCTTGCCCTGCACCAGCCAGGCCAGGAACACCCAGCCGATCACGCAGATGAGGAAGCCGCGGGCCGCGCCGAACAGGAAGCCGAGGGAGCGGTCGACGGCGCCGATGCGCGAATCGAGCACCACGTCCGAGACCTTCACGGTGATGATCGAGACGACGATCAGCGTGCCGAGGAAGATCGCCGCGATCGAGGCGACGAGGGCGACGGTGTCGCTCGTCACGTGCTGCTTCACGGTGGGCAGGAGCAGGGGGTAGAAGGACCACGCCACCGCGGCCGCCGCCACCCAGGCGATGATCGCCAGCACCTCGCGGGTCACGCCGCGCACGGCCGCGAGCAGCGCGGAAATCACGACGATTCCGAGGACAACGAGATCGAGAACGGAGAACGGCATCGCGTCCTGTAAGCTACGCGGGGATATGCGAGGTCATCGCCGGATTCGTGCGGCTCCCCCGGACCGCGCCCTCTCTATACCCCGCGGAAACTCGGCCGTCACCCTGGCACGACGGGCTCAATCCTCCTCGACGAAGCGGCCCCGCCCGCGCTCCGATCCGGCCCGGCGGGGGGCGCCCGCGGCGATGCCGGAGACGAGATCGGCGATGTGGCGCAGGGCCTCCGTCGGGAAGGCGCGCTCGCCGGGCTCGCCGCGCCCCTGCGGGGTCAGCGCCTTCGAGAAGCCGAGCTTCTGCGCCTCCTTCAGCCGGGCGGTCGCCTGCGCGACGGGCCGGATCGCGCCGGACAGGCCGATCTCGCCGAAATAGACGCTCTCGTGCGGCAGCACGGCGCCTGACAGGGAGGAGACGAGGGCGGCGGCCACCGCGAGGTCGGCCGCGGGCTCGGTGATGCGCAGCCCGCCCGCGACGTTCAGGTAGACGTCGTGGGTGCCGAGGCGGATGCCGCCATGGGCCTCGAGCACGGCCAGCACCATCGAGAGCCGGTTCGGGTCCCAGCCCACCACCGCGCGCCGCGGCATGCCGAGGGCGGAGGGGGCGACGAGCGCCTGGATCTCGACGAGGAGCGGGCGCGTGCCCTCCATCCCGGCGAAGACCGCCGTGCCCGGCGCGGCGTGGTCGCGCGCCGCGAGGAACAGGGCGGAGGGGTTCGGCACCTCGGCGAGCCCCCCGTCCGTCATCTCGAAGACGCCGATCTCGTCGGTCGGGCCGAAGCGGTTCTTCACCGCGCGCAGGATGCGGAAATGGTGGCCCTGGTCGCCCTCGAAGGAGGCGACCGCGTCGACCATGTGCTCGACGACCCGCGGCCCCGCGATCTGCCCGTCCTTGGTGACGTGGCCGACGAGAATCACGGCCGTGCCCGTGGTCTTGGCAAAGCGGATCAGCGCCTGGGCGGAGCTGCGGACCTGCGTGACCGTGCCGGGGGCCGATTCCACCGTCTCGGTCCACATGGTCTGGATCGAGTCGATGATGGCGAGCGCGGGCGGGCGCCCCTGCGAGAGCGTCTCGACGATGTCCTCGACGTTGGTCTCGGCCGCGAGCTCGACGGGGTGCTGGGCGAGGCCGAGGCGCTCGGCCCGCAGCCGCACCTGGCCCACCGCCTCCTCGCCCGAGATGTAGGCGACGCGCTCGCCCGTGGCGGCCATGGCGGCCGAGGCCTGCATCAGCAGCGTCGACTTGCCGATGCCGGGATCACCCCCGAGCAGGATCACCGAGCCGCGCACGAAGCCGCCGCCCGTCACCCGGTCGAGCTCGGCGATCCCGGAGGCCACCCGCGGCGCCTCCTTGGCCTCGCCGGTCAGGCCCTCGAGCGGGAAGACGCGGCCGCGCGCCCGCGCGGGCCGGGTCGCCGCGGGGCCGGATTGCGGGCCGCCCCCGGGCACCTCCTCGACGATCGTGTTCCAGCCGTTGCAGGCCTCGCAGCGCCCGCGCCAGCGGTTGTAGACCGCGCCGCAGGACTGGCAGACGAAGGTCTGTTGGATCTTGGCCATGTCAGCGCGAGGTCACCGTGGGGCCGGGCCGCCGGGATGCGGCGCGAGGAGCGGGTCAGCCCCCAACATAGTGACGAACATAACGGGAACCTAGCCCTGTCAGGATCTCGTAGCCGATCGTGCCGGCTGCCGCGCCGACCGCGTCGACGTCGAGGCTGTCGCCGATCAGCGTCGCGGTCGCGCCCCGCACGGCGCCCGGCGCCTCGGTCACGTCGACGACGACGAGGTCCATCGAGATCAGGCCGAGGACGGGGCAGGGCACGCCGTCGACGAGGGCGCGGCCCGTGCCGCTCGCCGCGCGGGGATATCCGTCGGCGTAGCCGAGGGACAGGGCAGCGAGGCGGCGGCGGGCCGGCGCCGTCCAGCGCCCGTTATAGCCGACGCTCTCGCCCGCCTCGACGGTGCGGACCTGCGCGATGGCGGCCTCCAGACGTACGACCGGCCGCATCGGGTTCGGCCGGCCGGGCGTCGGGTTGCCGCCGAACAGGGCGTAGCCCGGCCGCAGGAGGTCGTGGTGTGCGTGGCGCCCGAGGAAGATGCCGGACGAGTTCGCGAGCGAGCCGGGAATGCCGGGCAAAGCCGCGCGGAGCGTCGCGAAATCGGCGATCTGGCGCGCGTTGACCGGGTCCTCCGGTCGCTCCGCGCTGACGAGATGGGTCATCAGGAGGTCGATCCCGGCTCGGGCGATCGCCGGCCCGGCGAGCGCCAGCGCTTCGGGAAGACGCAGCCCGAGACGGTTCATGCCGGTATCGACGTGGAGCGCCGCCGGATGCCGCCCGCGCGAGACCTCGCCCCACTCGTCGAGTTCCTCGCGCGAGCCGAGCACCGGCCGCAGCCGCGCCGCGGCGTGGGCCGGGCCGCTGCCGGGCAGGAGACCGTTCAGGACCGAGATCTCCGCCGCCGGCAGCAGGGCGCGCAGGCGCAAGCCCTCGGCGAGATGCGCCACGAAGAAGCTTCGGCAGCCCGCGCGCCAGAGGGACGGCGCGACGCGCGCCAGCCCGCAGCCATAGGCGTCGGCCTTGACGACCGCCGCGCAGGGCACGCCCGGCGCCTCGGCGGAGAGACGGCGCCAGTTGGCCGCGACCGCCCCGAGATCGACCGTCAGGCGGGCACCGTGAGCGGCCGGACCGGCATCGGGGCCGGAATCGGGGTCCGGAACTTCGCGAGGCGCCGCCTCGGCTGAGCGTTCGCGCGCGATGATCAGGGTCCCTCCGAGGCGGGCGGCCAGGGGATCTCGCGGGTCATCAGGTCCTCGAACCGGTAGGGGCAGGCATCCGTGCCGCCTGCTCCATCGCCCAGGCGGACAGATCCGCCTCGTAGGCCGTATTCGTGACGTCGATGACCGACGGCCTCAGGCTCGCCACCGCCATTCTCCTTCCCATCGTCCTGCCCGACCCTATCACATCCGCTCGGGCATCCGGTCGTCCTGCGCGAGGTTCGAGAAGCGGGTGATGTTGGCGTCGAATTGCAGCTCCACCGTGCCGGTGGGTCCGTGACGCTGCTTGCCGAGGATCACCTCGGCCTTGCCGTGGACGCGGTTCATCTCCGCCTCCCAGGCGAAGAACTCTTCCGTGCCCTCGCGGGGCTTCTTGTTGTTGACGTAGTATTCCTCACGGAACACGAACATCACCACGTCGGCGTCCTGCTCGATCGAGCCCGATTCACGCAGGTCCGAGAGTTGCGGGCGCTTGTCGTCGCGGTTCTCGACCTGACGCGAGAGCTGCGAGAGCGCGATGATCGGCACCGAAAGCTCCTTGGCGAGGGCCTTCATGCCGGTCGTGATCTCGGTCATCTCCTGCACGCGGTTGTCGCCCTTCTTCGAGGAGCCGGACAGGAGCTGCAGGTAGTCGACGATGAGGAGGTCGAGCCCCTTCTGCCGCTTCAGGCGGCGGGCGCGCGCGGCGAGCTGCGCGATCGAGATGCCGCCCGTCTGGTCGATGTAGAACGGGATCGTCTGCATGTCCCGCGCCGCATCGGTGATCTTGTAGAAATCCTCCGGCCGGATGTCGCCGCGGCGGATCTTGTAGGAGGGCACGCCCGATTGCTCGGCGATGATGCGGGTGGCGAGCTGCTCGGCCGACATTTCGAGGGAGAAGAAGCCGACGATGCCGCCGTTCTTGGTCTCGATCGTGCCGTCTGGCCGCTTCTCGCCCTGGTAGGCCTTGGCGATGTTGAAGGCGATATTGGTGACGAGCGAGGTCTTGCCCATGGCCGGGCGCCCCGCGAGGATGATCAGGTCGGAGGGCTGCAGGCCGCCCATCTTGGCGTCGAGGTCGGACAGGCCGGTGGCGATGCCGGAGAGCTTGCCGTCCCGCTGGTAGGCCTTGGCCGCCATGTCGACGGCCGCGGTCAGCGCGTCCGAGAATTTCTGGAAGCCGCCGTCGTACTTGCCCGACTCGGCGAGCTCGTAGAGGCGGCGCTCGGTCGCCTCGATCTGGTCGCGCGGCGCCGCCTCGACGGGCGCCTCGTAGGCGCCGTTCACGAGGTCCTCGCCGATCGTGATCAGGCGGCGCCGGATCGCGAGGTCGTAGATGGCGCGCCCGTACTCGCCCGCGTTGATCACCGTGGTGGCGTCGGCGGCGAGCCGCGCGAGGTACTGCATCACGGTCTGGCCGCCGAAATCGGCGTCGCCGAGATAGGTCTTCAGCGTGATCGGGGTCGCGAGCTTGCCGGCCTTGATCAGGCTGGTCGCCACCTGGAAGATCTGCTGGTGCGCCTCCTCCATGAAATGCTCGGGCAGGAGGAAGTCCGACACCCGGTAATAGGCGTCGTTGTTCACGAGGATCGCGCCGAGGAGCGCCTGCTCCGCGTCGATGTTGTGGGGCGCGACCCGGTACTCGGCCTGCACCGTCTCGAGCTTCGCCGTGAGGGCGTTCGGTAGGGCCATCGCCAACTCGCTCCGATTCTCGTGGCGGCTCGGCCGAGCCGTGATCCGACAACAGGGGCCGACCATGGCACCGTCATGGTTGACCGATGCTTTCGCCCATTCCGCCCGGGACGGCCCCGCGCAAAAAAGGTCGCCCGCCGCTCATGCAAGCGGCGGGCGACCATGCTGGAACAAATGTGGAACGTGTCAACCCTCGGTCCGAACGCTCCCCGTTCTCCACCGATCCGCGGTGGAGAACTCGCGGTGGAGCGCCCTCAGGCGGTCTCGTCCTCGCCGCTCTCGGCCAGCGCCGCACCGACCTCGAGGCCGAGGTCGTCGAGATTGAACTGCTCGCGCTCGGTCACCGACTCGCCGCGGGCCTGACGCTCGGCCTCTTCCGGGCTGCGGGCGACGTTCACGGTGACGCTCACCTCGACCTCGGGGTGCAGCACGACCGGGACCGTGTGCAGGCCGAGCGTCTTGATCGGCTGGTTCAGGGTGAACTGGTCGCGGGAGACCGAGAAGCCCTCCTTCGTCACGACCTCGGCGAGGTCGCGGGTCGAGACCGAGCCGTAGAGCACGCCCGTCTCGCCGGACTGGCGGATCAGGGTGAAGTTCTGGCCGTTCAGCTTCTCGGCGACGCTCTCGGCGTCCTTGCGGCGCTCGAGGTTGCGGGTCTCGAGCTGGGCACGCTGCGTCTCGAAGTGCTTCTTGTTGCCCTCGGTGGCGCGCAGCGCCTTGCCGCGGGGCAGCAGGAAGTTGCGGGCAAAGCCCGGGCGGACCTTCACGGTCTCGCCCATCTGGCCGAGCTTGGCGACGCGTTCGAGCAGGATCACATCCATTGGGGTCTTCCTTCTTGGTCTGGTGTCAGGATCTGGCCGCGCCGGCACGGCGCAGGTTCAGGGCGGTATCGGCGATGCCGAACAGGGTGAGGGCGAACAGGGCGATGCCCTGGGTGATGAACAGGATCAGGTAGAGGCCGAACAGCAGGGCCCCCCGGCCCGCGCGGCCGCGGCTGCGGTCGTGGAAGGCGGCGAGCCCCTGGAGGGCGAAGGCGGCGCTGAGCGAGCCCGCGAGCGCGGTGCCGAGCAGGCCCGGATAGCCCGGCAGGAAGCCGAGCAGCACCGCGGCCCCGAGGAGGGCGAGCACGGCGCGCGGCATCACCGTGGACGGCAGGTCCGGCCAGGGCCGGGGCAGGCGCCCCGAGATCTGCACGATGCGGGCGGCGGCCCAGAGATAGAAGGTCAGGAGCAGGGCGAGGCCCTGGGTCGCCAGGGCCGGAGCGATGCGGGCGAGGGCGTCGGCCACCTCCGCCTGCTGGGCGGAGGCCGGATCGGACGAGGGCGCCTGCCCACCCTCGGCGGGGGCCTGCTCAGCCGGGGCGGCGCCGTCCTTCGGGGGCGCCTGGCGCGGCGGCTGCGTGCGCACGATCGAGGCGCTCATGCTGCGCAATTGCGCGTGGAAGGTCTCGTAATTCGGCGAGGCGATCACGGCGATGGCGACGAAGGCGAGTGCCGCGGTGGCGGCCGTCCAGCCGAGGAGCCGGCCGGTCGGGTACCATTCGAGGCTGCCGTCCGCGCCGGGGCGGCCGAGCAGCGCGAGGTAGGCGAGCCACCACGCGGGCAGCGCCAGATAGGCGCCGAAGCCGAGGCCGAGGAAAGGGGTGACGACGAGGGCGAGCGCGAGGCTGCCCGTCGCGGCGGCGACGAGCGCGGCCTTGTGGCTCCAGCCGAGCCCGACGATCAGCACGGGCAGGGGTGCCAGGAGGTAGAGCACGATGGCGAGGGGCGTCGCCTTCAGCAGCACTCCGAACAGGAGCGCCGAGACGAGGCCCGCACCGATGCCGATGCCGAGATACTGTTTCATCGCTCCCGCTGTCCCGCTGTCCCGTTCCGGGCAGGGTTAGGGGCGGTCGTTCGCCCCAGCGTCCCGGCGGACGCTTCGGTCCGCCGGTCGGTTGGTCGTCCCGGCCGCAGGGCCGGGAGAGAATGCGCTACTTGATCACGTAGGGGAGCAGGCCGAGGAAGCGGGAGCGCTTGATCGCCTGGGCGAGCTCACGCTGCTTCTTGGCCGACACCGCCGTGATGCGCGACGGCACGATCTTGCCGCGCTCCGACACGTAGCGGGAGAGCAGCTTCACGTCCTTGTAGTCGATCTTCGGGGCGTTGGCGCCCGAGAAGGGGCAGGTCTTGCGCCGACGGAAGAACGGACGACGGCCACCGCCGCCACCAGCACCGAATGCCATGACTTAGTTCTCCCCGCCGAAATTGCGCTCGGGACGGTCGCCGCGGTCGCCGCGGTCGCGGTCGCCGAAGCCGCCGCCGAAACCCTCGTCGTCGCGACGCCGGCCGCCGCGGTCACGATCCTTGCGGTCGTCGCGGTCGCGCTTCTGCATCATCGCCGACGGCTCGCTCTCGAGCTCCTCGACGCGGATCGTCATGAAGCGCAGGACGTCCTCGGAGATCTGCATCTGGCGCTCCATCTCGGCGAGGGCCGCCGGGGGCGCCTCGATGTTGAGGAGCGTGAAATGCGCCTTGCGGTTCTTCTTGATGCGGTAGGCGAGGGACTTCACGCCCCACATCTCGATCTTGTCGACCTTGCCGCCGTTCTGCTCGATGACGCCCTTGTAGGTCTCGACCATGGTCTCGACCTGCTGGGACGTCACGTCCTGGCGCGCCAGGAAGACGTGCTCGTATAAAGGCATTGCGGGCCCTTCAGCATGAATGGGACCCGACCGCACGCGTGAGGGCACGGGGAGATCGGGCCGGTTGCATCACGCATCGCCCGGCGCCAAGCCCTTCGAGCCGAATGTTTCAGGCCCGAGCGGTTGATCGAAGGCGGAGACACGGGACGACGGGCGAGGCCCTGCGCCGCGAGCGGCACCGTCCGTTCAGCCCCCAGCCGGAGCGAACGCGAGGTGGGGCCTATAGCGGGGATGATCGCGATCTACAAGGGCACGTCGTCTTGATGATCGCTTCATGATCGCGTCCGGCTCCGGACGGATCGGCCGTGCGGCTACTTGAGGGAGGCCGCGATGGCCTGCTGGATGCCGAGGATGTTGGCGCCGCGCTTCAGCGTGCGCTGGATCGGATCCGGCCTGCCGGAGACCCAGATCTTGAGTTCCGAATCGAGATCGAAGCTGCCCGCGGTCTCGATCGAGAAGGCGGTGATCGCCCGATAGGGCACCGTCAGGTACTCGACCTTGCGGCCCGTCAGCCCCTGCCGGTCCACGAAGACGAGCCGGCGGTCGGTGAAGACGAAGAGGTCACGGATGACCTTGAAGGCGACGCGCACGCTCTCGCCCTCCGCGAGCACCCCGGCCATCTGGTCGCGCAGTTCGTCCGCGCTGAGGTCGCTGCCATGGCCGAGCAGCCCGTCGAGGAATCCCATCGTCGCCTGTCCTCCGCTCCGTCGGGGCATATGGGCCGGGCGGGGCCGCCTTGCACCCTCGGCGCTTTCAAGCCGCCGCCGCCTCGGATAGAGCAGCGCGGAGGCGGGAGCACCCGCCGCGCAACAGGAAACGACCCGTGTCCGTCTCCCGCCTCCGTCTTGGCGTCAACATCGACCATGTCGCGACCGTCCGGAATGCCCGCGGCGGCGCCTATCCGGACCCGGTGCGCGCGGCGCGCCTCGCCGTCGAGGCCGGGGCCGACGGCATCACGGCGCATCTGCGCGAGGACCGCCGCCACATCCGCGACGCCGACATGGACGCCCTCGCGGAGATCCTGACGGTGCCGCTCAACTACGAGATGGCGGCCACCGACGAGATGATCGGCATCGCCCTGCGCATCCGGCCGCACGCCGCCTGCCTCGTGCCGGAGAAGCGCGAGGAGCGCACCACGGAGGGCGGCCTCGACATCATCGGCGCCCGCGAGCACCTCAAGCCGCGCGTCCGGGCCCTGTCCGAGGCCGGCATCCGGGTCTCCCTCTTCGTCGAGCCGGAGGAGCGGGTGATGGAGGCGGCCCGCGCCCTCGGCGCGCCGGTCGTCGAGCTCCACACCGGCAGCTATTGCGAGGCGGCGACCGCGCGCGATGCGGAGCGCGTCGCTCAGGAACTGTCCCGCATCGCGCGCGCCGCCGAGTACGGCGCCGCGATCGGGCTGGAGATCCATGCCGGCCACGGCCTGACCGTCGACAGCGTCGGCCCGATCGCCCGGCTGCCCCAACTCGCCGAGCTCAACATCGGCCACGCCATCATCGCCGAGGCCATCTTCGTCGGGCTGCCGCAGGCGGTGCGCGACATGCGCGCGGCCATGGATGCGGCCCGCCGCGGGATGGCGGGAGCGCCGGCGTGATCCTCGGCATCGGCTCGGATCTCTGTGACATCCGCCGAATCGAGAAGTCCCTGGAGCGCTTCGGCGACCGCTTCACGCACCGGGTCTTCACGGACGGCGAGCGCGCCAGAAGCGACGCGCGCGCGGCCCGAGCTCCGTCCTACGCGCGGCGCTTCGCCGCCAAGGAGGCCTGCGCGAAGGCGCTCGGCACAGGCCTGAGCCTCGGCGTGTTCTGGCGGGACATGGAGGTCGTGAACCTGCCCGGCGGCCGCCCGACGCTGCGCCTCACGGGCGGCGCGCTCGCACGCCTCTCCGCGATGACGCCGCCCGGTCACGAGGCGCGCGTGCATGTCAGCCTCACCGACGACCCACCCCTCGCGCAGGCCTTCGTGATCATCGAGGGGGTGCCGTGCGGCACCTTGCGGGATTAGCCGGCGGCGCTCACGCGTTGCGGGCGCTCCCGGCTTAGTCTAGACCGCCGCACACAGCGGACAGGATCGCGGCACGCTCCCCACCTTGTGCATGCCGATGGGCCGGGCCGGGGGGCCTCGTCGAGGGACTGGACGAACCAATGGAACGCGCACGCGTGGATCACGACACGAAGCACGAGATTCGGGCGGCCGAGACCGGTTCCACCGGCACCTGGGCCAGCATCCGCGAGACCCTGAAGGTCGGCATCCAGGCGCTGCTCATCGCCCTCGTGGTGCGCACGCTGCTGTTCCAGCCGTTCAACATCCCGTCGGGCTCGCTGGTGCCGACGCTGCTGATCGGCGACTACCTGTTCGTCTCGAAATACTCCTACGGCTACTCGAAGTACTCGCTTCCTCTGAGCGAGTACATTCCCGTGAAGTCGGAGGGCCGCGTCTGGGCGGCGGAGCCGAAGCGCGGCGACATCGCCGTCTTCAAGCTGCCGAAGGACAACGCCACCGATTACATCAAGCGCGTGATCGGCCTGCCGGGCGACAAGATCCAGGTCGTCGACGGCGTGCTCAACATCAACGGCAAGCCGGTCAAGCGCGAGCGGATCGCCGATTACGAGACGATCGATCCCTACGGCCAGGCGACCAAGGTGCCGCAATACATGGAGACGTTGCCGAACGGTATCGTTCACCGTGTCATCGAGCGCGACGGCGATAACGGCTTCTGGGACAAGACCGAACTCTATACGGTGCCGCCGGGCCACTATTTCATGATGGGCGATAATCGCGACAACTCGACCGATTCGCGAGACCTCGCCAATGTCGGCTACGTGCCGTTCGAGAACTTCGTCGGCCGCGCCGAGATGATCTTCTTCTCGATCGACGAGGGTACGCCGGCCTGGCAGATCTGGAACTGGCCCGCCAAGGTCCGGTGGAACCGCATCTTCAACACGATTCACTGACGGTGGCACCTTGAACGACGCCGCGCGTCCCACGAGCCGCGCGCGGCGCGCGCACAAGCCGAAGCCGCCCCTCAGCGCGCTGGAGGATCGCCTCGGCCACACCTTCGCCGACCCGAATCTCCTCAGCCTCGCGCTCACCCATGTCAGCAAGGCGGCCGGCCGCACGGGCAGCTATCAGCGCCTGGAATTCCTCGGCGACCGGGTTCTCGGCCTCGCCATCGCGGACCTGCTCTACCGAACCTTCCCCGAGGCCGACGAAGGCGACCTGTCGCGGCGCCTGGCCGGCCTCGTCCGCCGGGAGACCTGCGCCTCCGTGGCCGCCGCCTGGGACGTCGGCCCGCATCTCGTGCTCGGGCCGGGCGAGGTGATGGGGGGCGGACGCCGCAACCAGACGATCCTCGCCGACGTCTGCGAGGCGATCCTGGGCGCCGTCTACCTCGATGCCGGATTCGCCCGCGCCCGGGACCTCGTGGAGGCGGCCTTCCGCCCCGGGGAGAAGACCGGCGCGCCGCGCGGGCGCGACGCGAAGTCCGCCCTGCAGGAATGGGCGATGGGTCGGGGGCTTCCCATTCCCGCCTACGAGGTCGTCGAGCGTTCCGGCCCCGACCACGCACCCCGCTTCCGCATCGCCGCCCGGGTCGAGGGCATCGAGCCGGGCTATGGCGAGGGCACGTCCAAGCGCCTCGCCGAGCAGGAGGCGGCCCGCAGCGTCCTCGCCCGCGAGGGCATCGGGGAGAGTGGGGCCGAAACCAACGCGACCGAGACCGGTTGATGGGGCACCTCGCCCCGCTGAGGAAATGACCCGATGGCCCGAGCGCCGCAGGACGACACCCCCGAACAGGGACAGGACGGCCCGCACATCCCGCCGCTCCCCGCGATGCCGGCGGATGCGCGCGCGGGCTTCGTCGCGTTGATCGGCGTGCCCAACGCCGGCAAGTCGACGCTGCTCAACAGCCTCGTCGGCACCAAGGTCTCGATCGTCTCGCGCAAGGTTCAGACGACCCGCGCGCTCGTTCGCGGCATCGCCATCGAGGGCAGCGCGCAGATCGTGCTCGTCGACACGCCCGGCATCTTCGCGCCCAAGCGCCGCCTCGACCGGGCGATGGTGCACTCGGCCTGGAGCGGCGCGGCCGACGCGGACGCGATCTGCCTGCTCATCGATGCCCGCAAGGGCGTGGACGACGAGGTCGAGGCGATCCTCGCCCGGCTTCCCGAGGTGCGGCGGCCGCGCATCCTCATCCTGAACAAGATCGACCTGATCCCGCGCCAGAGGCTCCTCGACCTCGCGTCCGGCCTCAACGGACGGATGGAGTTCGCCCACACCTTCATGATCTCCGCCCTGAACGGCGACGGCGTCGCCGACCTCAAGCGGAGCCTCGCCGCGATGATGCCGCCCGGCCCCTGGCTCTACCCGGAGGATCAGGTCTCGGACGCGCCGATCCGCATGCTCGCCGCCGAGATCACGCGCGAGAAAATCTACGACCGGCTGCACGAGGAACTGCCCTACCGATCGACGGTGGAGACGGACCAGTGGCAGGTGCGCGGCGACGGCTCGGTGCGCATCGAGCAGACGATCTTCGTGGAGCGCGAGAGCCAGCGCTCGATCGTGCTCGGCAAGGGCGGCCAGACCATCAAGGCGATCGGTCAGGCGGCGCGCCTCGAGATCGCCGAGGTGGCCGAGGCGAAGGTCCACCTGTTCCTTCACGTGAAGGTTCGCGAGAATTGGGCCGACGATCCGGCCCGCTATCGCGAGATGGGCCTCGAATTCCCGAAGGCCTGAACGCACCCGCGGCGCCCCCGCGCAGGCGCACGAGCCCGGCTCCCGATCGAAACGCCGCATCCCCGACCGATCTCCTGTCCCCGATGTCAGCCTCCCCGACGCCCTTCGCCGTCTACGGCCTGCCTCCCGCCGGCCTCGCTGAGGTGCCGGACGGCGCCCTGCAGCTCTCGCCCCTTCTGCCCGGCTCCGCGCGCCTGGAGGACCTCGAGGCAGAGAGCCTCGACAGCCTCGCGATGCTGGCGCCGCCCGGGACGATCGAGCGGCGCTTCGCGCTCGCCCATGCCCTTCGCGTCCTGCGGCCGGGCGGGCGCCTGACGGCTTTGGCCCCCAAGGACAGGGGCGGCTCGCGCCTCGCGCGGGAATTGCGGGATCTCGGCTGCGCGCCCTGCGACGAGCCGCGCCGGCACCATCGGATCTGCACCCTCGCCCGGCCGGAGGGCGAACTGCCCATCGCGGAGGCCATCGGCGACGGCTCGCCGCGGCACATCGAGAACCTCGCCCTCTGCACGCAGCCGGGCATCTTCTCGTGGGACCGGATCGATCCCGGCACCGCGCTCCTCCTCGCGGTCCTGCCGCCGCTCTCGGGGGCCGGAGCCGATTTCGGGTGCGGGCTCGGGATCCTGGCGCGTTCCGTTCTCGCCTCGGGAGCCGTGACGAGGCTCGCGCTCCTCGACATCGACCGGCGGGCCGTCGAGATGGCCCGCCGCAACGTCGGCGACCCGCGGGCCGCGTTCCTGTGGACGGACCTGCGTGCGCCCGTGCCGACGCTGGCGCGCCTCGATTTCATCGTCACGAACCCGCCCTTCCATGACGGGGGGGCGGAGGATCAGGCCCTCGGCCAGACCTTCATCCGGCGCGCGGCCGAGTGCCTGCGGCCGGGGGGCGTCCTCTGGCTGACGGCCAACGCCCATCTGCCCTACGAGGCGGTGCTCAAGGCCTCCTTCCGCAGCGTCACGCAGCGCGCCGCGGCGAACGGCTACAAGGTCTACGAGGCCAGGGCATGAGTGCCGCCGGACCCGCCTCCAAGCCGGCGACGCTGCGGCTCGACAAGCTCCTCGCCAACCTGGGCTACGGCTCGCGGCGCGAGATCGCCGGCCTCGCGCGCGCCAGCCGCATCCGCCTCGATGGCGAGGCCCTGCGCGACGCCGACCGCCGCATCGCCCTCACGCCCGACCTGCCGGACCGGATGACGATCGACGCCGAGCGTCTCGATCCCCCGCCGGGCGTCCTCCTCCTCCTCCACAAGCCGGAGGGGGTCACCTGCTCGCACAAGGAGGCGGGCCCCCTGATCTACGGGTTGCTGCCCGCGCGCTGGCGGCGCCGGGACCCGGCCATCTCGACGGTCGGCCGGCTCGACAAGGAGACGTCGGGGCTGATCCTCCTCACGGACGACGGCGCGCTCCTGCACCGGATCATCTCGCCGAAGGCCAGCGTGCCGAAGCGCTACCAAGTGAGCCTCGACCGTCCGTTGCGGGGCGACGAGGGCGCGATCTTCGCCTCGGGCACGCTGATGCTGGAGGGAGAGGACAGGCCGCTGCTGCCCGTCGCGATGCAGGTCCACGACGCGACCCACGCCGCGGTGACCCTCACGGAGGGGCGCTACCATCAGGTCCGCCGCATGTTCGCGGCAATCGGCAACCACGTGACGGCCCTTCACCGGGACCGGATCGGCGCGCTGGACCTGTCCGCCGAGCTCGCGCCCGGTGCCTTCCGCCTCGCGGGTGAGGAGGATGTCGCGGCGATCTTCGCCGCGCCCGGGGCCGGCCCCGCCTGATCCGCGCTCATCCCGCCTCGGCGTGCCGGGCGTGCCGGGCGGGCCGGTCGGCCAGAACCTCGGCGCCGTTGAAGACCCGGTGCAGGTCGGTCTCGGCCGGGTCCATCGCGTCGTCCCGCGTGTCGGGTGCGCGGGCGGCGGCATCGAGCATCGCGTCGGTGATCCAGGCGCCGAGCCGCCGGTAATTCTCGAAGTCGCTCTCGCTGAAGAACTGGTTCAGCGTCGGGTCGTGCGGGAAGGTCTTGCGCCGCGCGGCGCAGGCCGCGACCTCGATCGGCAGCGGGTCCGAGAGCCACGGCTTCAGGTACAGGAGGCGGCCCTTCGCCGCCGGCTCGTCACCGCGCGCCGGGTAGGTGATGCGGGCGAAGGCGCCCTCGCTGCGCAGGCGGCTCTGGTCGACCTCGATCGGGCGGGGAAATTCGACGGCGACGCCGAGGTCGATCCCCGCATACTGGATCGCCCGCGCGAGGTCCCCGTAGGCGTAGGCCTCGTCCTGCCCGGCATCGACGACGACGATCAGGCTGCAGCGCCGCCGCAGCATCTCGTAGAGCCCGAGATTGTCGAAGTGGCCGCCATCCGACAGGTACACGAAGGCGTTGTCGTCCCGGGACCGGCCGATCAGCTCGGACAGGAGCGCGGGGAGGGCGTGGCGCGGGCCGGCCCGCTTCAGCGCGCCCCGTGTCAGCCCGGCGCCGGGATTGGGCAGCCAGGCCCCGAGCCGCACGTTGAAGAGCGTCATCACGAAGGCGGTCAGGGCGGAGGAATGGTAGCCCATGTTCGGGCTCGCCGCCGCACCCGAGATCGTCATCGCCGTGCCGAGGCTGATCCCCTTCGGCTCGTCGTAGAGGCCGGTCTGGCGCTCGTCGCCGGCGTAGAGATCGGTCGGCACGTAGGCGCCGGTCGCCGCGCCGCCGTTCGCGGAGCGGCGAAGCTGGGCGGAGCCGCAATGCAGCGGCGTGATCGTGAAGGAATCCGCCTTGCGCTCGGCCTGGGCCGGGTCGAAGCCCCGGGTCCGGTTGAGGGCCACGTTGATCACGGGGAACAGGCGGGGCGGAACGCGGCGCGTGAAGGCGTCGGTCACGCGGAGGTTGTCGAGGGGGTCGAAACCCGTGAAGCGGTCGGGGCGCTGGTCCGCGGGCCGGCGCGCCGGGCCGAGGAATCCGCGGATCAGGCGGCTCCGGTAGACGGCGTGCATCGAGAAGCGGTTCAGGTTGATCACCCGTCCGAGGATCCACGCGAGGAGGATCGATGCGATCACCGTTGAGACACATGCGACGTTGATCGCGATCATCGACGGATCCGCGTCGAGGAGCCTCGCGATCCGGCCGATGCCGAGGGCGGTCCCGTGCCCGATCAGCACCAGCAGCACGGTGCCGAAGGCGACGATTCCGAGGCTGGTCAGGACCGAGAGCGGGACGAGGGGCGGCTTCCGCTCCGTCCCGTGCGCGGCGAAGGCCGTCAGCGCGCTGCGGCCGATCCAGGCGACGAGGCCGCCCGACGCGGCGCCGCCGCCCGCGAGCGCGGCGATGGCCGTGTCGCTCCATCCCGACAGGTGCGAGCCGCCGATCACCACGACGATGCCGGCGAGGCAGAGGCCCAGCACGATGATCAGCTTCGTGCCGTTGAGCCGGGCGAGCCATTCCCGGTCGAGGTCGCCCCGCAGGGCGTTGCGGCGCAGGGCCACGAACGCCGTGGTCCGCAGGGTCTCGGCGAGGGCGAACCAGAGGGGGCCGAGCAGGACCAGCCAGTGGATGTCGAGGTCCTGCGCGAGCCAGATGCCCCACCACAGGAGGCCCGCCGAGGCGAGGGCGCTGACCACCCAGGGGACGAGGCCCTTGCGGAACAGGCCGACATGCGCCCTGCGCGCCCGCGCCTCCTCCGCCGCGTCGCGCCCCTCGTAGCGGCGCCCGGCCTCCCAGAGGAAGGCGAGGGCGTAGGCGAGCAGGCAGAGCGCGAGGCTGAGCGCCGGAACGAGCAGGATGCCGGCCTCCAGGGCGCCGGTCCGCCGGGAATCGGGCGTTGTGGGGCAGGGCTGCGGCTTGTCCGGCAACTTGGCCGCCGACTTGTCCGGCATCTTGGCCGCGGGGCAGGAATCGGTCGGGGAGGCCGCCCGCTGGCGGCAGGGGCCCGGCGGGCAGATCGGGGCTTCCCCCGTGCCGAAGACCGGGTGGAGCGCCCTCGCGTGATGCTCCTCGAAGATCCGCGGCGCCACGGCCAGGGGGACGGCGAAGCACCAGACGAGGATCGGCACGATGATACGGATCCGGATCCGCCCCGCATCCGGCCCGAGGGGAGGGCCGCGGTCGCCCGCCCCGATTCGGGAGGCCGGCAGGTCGGGATGGCTGTGGCTCGGAACGCCGAGGATCGTCCCATACACGGCGGCGAGCAGGCCGGCGCCGCCGAGCCACAGCAGCACGAACTCGGCCGCGGCGTTCGGCCGGACCACCAGGGCCGCCGTCGTGGCGGCGTAGGTGAGGAAGGCCGCGGCCAGAGCCACGAAGACGGGCAGCAGCACGAACCAGTTGATGAGCGTGTTGCGCAGCCAGAGCAGGATTCCCGTCAGGGTGTCGAGCGAGAGGAGGCCGGGCTCGGGCGCCAGGAAGCTCGTGAAGCGCCGCAGTGCGTGGACCGGGCCGCCGGGCCGGTCGCCGCCGGGACCGCTGATCGCGGACTCGGCCTGCGCGACGCTGGCCGTCCGCGCTTCGGCCGCCGCGTCGTCGAGCTGCCCGGAGATCAGCCGGGTCAGGAACGCGCCGATATAGCCGCCGCCGGAGACCGTCGAGAGGTAGTGGAACCGCCCGAGCAGCCCGCGCGCGGCCAGCGCCTGCAGCACGCCGAGGCAGAAGGCGGCGCTGCGCACGCCGCCGCCCGACAGGCAGAGGGCGGCCGGCTGCTCGCCCTCCGCGAGCCCCAGGGCGTCCCGCTCGGCGGCCAGCGCCTCGGCGGTCGAGAGCGGGGCGACCGGATCGGCGTCGCTCGGCATCGCGCGCCCCTCAGGACCGGGTCAGGGCGTAGCTCAGGCCCTGGTTCAGCACGCGGCGGCAGAAGCGGTCGTCGAGGAGGGCGTTGCGGGCGGCCGGCAGGCGGGTCCGGTCGCTGGCGCTGATGCAGGTCACGAGCATCGCGGCGAGCGCCGCCCGCTTCTCGGATCCCGGGGCGAGCGCGCCGTCCGGCTTGCTGACGAGGGCGACGAGGAGCGTGCCGTACTGGCTGAGGATCATCGCGTAGGCGTCGTGGCCGATCACGCCGTTGGAATAGGCCTGGCAGGCGGCGTAGAGCCCGTCGCGCAGGGCGAGGACGGCCGGCGTCCGGCCATCGAGCTGGGTCACCTTCTCCGTCTGGGTGAACCCGCCCGCGATGCTGCCGCTGCCCTTCTCGGCGATGGTGACGCTGGCATTGGCGTTGGCGTTGCGCCCGAACTCCACGGCGTAGTCCGGGCTCGGCTCCGTGCAGACGATGGGCTGGACGAAGCCGTCCGGCCCCGGCCGCGGGCGCTCGGTGACGAGGCGTAGGTTGCCCGTCGTCGCCAGGGTGTTCGAGGTGCCGTATTGGAGCTGCGTCACCTTCAGGCTGGGCGAGTCGCAGGCCGCGAGCAGGCACAGGGACAGGATGGCTGCCGGAACGCGCATGGATGCCCCCATCGTTCGCGCGGCCCGCTCGGACCGCGTCTGACCCGCCGCCCGTCTTCGGGGCGTGACCGATCGAGGCCGGCCGGCGCTCAGCTCCCGGCTCCATCGCCTCGTTAAGGTTGATTTAATGCACTTGAAGTTGATTTTGAAAAGGGCAAAAGCGGCCCGTCGCCCCGGTTTTCCCCGATGCGTGGCGGCGCCCGTTTCGGATCGCGCAGGGGCATCCCCGCACGCCCGAGGGTGCGCGCCGCCGGGGCCGCCTTGCCTTCAGGCGGGGGCTCTGCTAAGGCCGCGCCCATTCCACACGCGGAGCCGGCCTCATGCCTGAATGAGGCGTTTCCGGTGGCCGGTCCCTCGCGGCCGGTCGCTTCCTCCGCGGCGGTATCAACCGGAGAGCATACCCATCATGGCCGTCGATTTCTCTATGCGTCAGCTCCTCGAAGCCGGCGCTCATTTCGGTCACCAGTCCCACCGCTGGAACCCGAAGATGCAGCCCTACATCTTCGGCACTCGCAACAACATCCACATCATCGACCTCGCCCAGACGGTGCCGGCGATGCACCAGGCGCTGCAGGCGGTGAGCGACACCGTCGCCAAGGGCGGCCGCGTGCTGTTCGTCGGCACGAAGCGGCAGGCGTCGGACACGATCGCCGAGGCCGCCAAGCGCTCGGCCCAGTACTACGTCAACTCCCGCTGGCTCGGCGGCATGCTGACCAACTGGAAGACCATCTCGGGCTCGATCCAGCGCCTGCGCAAGGTCGACGAGACCCTCGAGGGCGGCGGCCAGGGCCTGACCAAGAAGGAGCGCCTGATGCTGTCCCGCGAGAAGGACAAGCTCGAGAAGGCGCTCGGCGGCATCAAGGACATGGGCGGCGTGCCGGACCTCCTGTTCGTGATCGACACGAACAAGGAGCAGCTCGCCATCAAGGAGGCCCAGCGCCTCGGCATCCCGGTCGCCGCCATCGTCGACACGAACTGCAACCCGGACGGCATCACCTACGTGGTCCCGGCCAATGACGATGCCGGCCGCGCCATCGCGCTCTACTGCGACCTCGTCGCCCGCGCCGCCATCGACGGCATCTCGCGCGCCCAGGGCTCGTCGGGCATCGATCTCGGCGCGTCCGAGGCCCCGGTCGCCGAGGAGCTGCCCCCGGCCAACGACGATCGCGGCCCGGCGGTCGACGCCGAGGCGCTGAGCCCGGCCGACGTCGCGGCACTCGCCGAGTCGACGGAGCATTTCGAGCTCCTCGCCGCCCCGCGCGGCGCGCCGGACGACCTGACCAAGCTCAACGGCGCCGGCCCGCAGATCGTGCAGAAGCTCAACGATGCCGGCATCTACCATTACTGGCAGATCGCCGCGATGAGCGCCGAGGACATCGCCCGCGTGGACGGTGACCTGAAGCTCAACGGCCGCATCGGCCGCGACGGCTGGGTCGAGCAGGCCCGCGCCTTCGCCGAGGCCGCCGCCGCCGCCTGAGCACGCCGCGCGGCCCGTCACCGGGCCGCGCCGGACGGCCTGCGAAACCCTTCGGGCCCGGTGCTCAGCCCTTGAGCGCCGGGCTCATTCTCATTGGAACACGTCACAGGAAGGACCGGCCATGGCCAACATCACCGCCGCGATGGTGAAGGAGCTCCGCGAGAAGACCGGCGCGGGCATGATGGATTGCAAGGGCGCCCTCAACGAGACGAACGGCGACCTCGAGGCCGCCGTCGACTGGCTGCGCAAGAAGGGCCTCGCCAAGGCCGCCAAGAAGGCCGGCCGCACCGCCGCCGAGGGCCTCGTCGCCGTCGAGTCCTCGGGCCACCACGCCGCCATCGTCGAGGTGAATTCCGAGACCGACTTCGTCGCCCGCAACGACAATTTCCAGGCCTTCGTCCGCGAGGCCGCCAAGCTCGCCCTCAACACGGACGGCACGCTGGAGGGCCTGCAGGCCGCCCCGTTCCCCGGCGAGTCGACTACCGTCGGCGAGCGGCTCCAGAGCCTGATCGCCACGATCGGCGAGAACATGAACCTGCGCCGCGTCGCCAAGCTCGACGTCACGAAGGGCGTGATCGCGAGCTACGTCCACAACCAGGTCACCGAGGGCCTCGGCAAGATCGGCGTGCTGGTCGCGCTCGAATCCGAGGGCAGCGTCGACGGCCTCTCGGCGCTCGGCCGCCAGATCGCCATGCACGTCGCGGCGACGAACCCGGTCGCCCTCGACGCCTCGGGCGTCGACGCGGCGACGCTGGAGCGCGAGAGCAACATCCTGCGCGAGAAGAACGCCGGCAAGCCGGACCACGTCCTCCAGAAGATCGTCGAGAGCGGCCTGAAGACCTACTACAAGGAGGTCACCCTCCTGGAGCAGCCCTTCGTCCACGACGGCTCGAAGTCGGTCGCGCAGGTGCTCAAGGAGGCCGAGGGCAAGGTCGGCGCGCCGGTCAAGCTGACGGGCTTCGTCCGCTACGCGCTCGGCGAGGGCATCGAGAAGGAAGAGGGGCCGGACTTCGCGACCGAGGTCGCCCAGCAGGCCGGCCGCGCCTGAACCCCGCGCCCTCTCCCCGAGACGGGGAGGGGCCACCTTCCGGGCGCGCGCCCCTCGACGGCGCGCGCCCGCTTAAGTAGAAGCCCCCTCGGTTCGCGTGCAGGCCGGCGCGGTCTTCGGAACGCCGGCGACGAGGGGATGGGCTGATGCCGGAGACGACGCCGTTTCGCCGCGTGCTCGTGAAGCTCTCCGGCGAGGCGTTGGCCGCACCGGACGGCTACTGGCTGCACCCCCCGACGCTCGCCGGCCTCGCCGAGGACATCGCCCGCACGATCGAGGCCGGCATCGAGGTCGCCCTCGTGGTCGGCGGCGGCAACATGATCCGCGGCGCCCGCATCTCGGCCGCCGGCTTCATCGACCGGGCCACCGGCGATTCCCTCGGCATGATGGCGACGGTCATGAACTCGCTGGCGCTGGAGACGGCGCTCAACGCGACCGGCGTGACGGCGCGCACCATGTCCGCCGTCTCGATGCCGACGATCTGCGAGACCTACGCCCGGCAGCCGGCCCTGCACCACCTCGACAAGGGGCAGGTCGTCGTCCTCGCCGGCGGCACGGGCAACCCCTACTTCACGACCGACACCGCCGCGGTGCTCCGGGCGGCGGAACTGCGCTGCGACGCCGTGCTGAAGGCGACGCAGGTCGACGGCGTCTACTCGGCCGATCCGAAGCAGGACCCGTCGGCGACGCGCTACGACCGCATCACCCACGACGAGGCCATCGCCCGCGACCTCAAGGTGATGGACACCGCCGCCTTCGCGCTCGCCCGCGAGAGCCGGCTCTCGATCGTGGTCGGCTCCGTGCACGCCCCGAGCTCGATCACCGCGATCCTCACCGGGCAGGCGCCCTCGACCCACGTCGTGCCCTGAGGCGCGCGGCGGGCGGCAGCGGCCCCGTTTTCCTTGCGCGATAGGCATTTGCGGCGCTGCCGATTTTCGTTCATTGAAGCCCCGGACGGGCGGCCCCAGGGGCGCCGCCCCGGCATGCAATCGGGACGCGTCGGGAACCGCAGGACATGGCCACACCGGACTTCGATCTGAACGACCTCAAGCGCCGCATGCAGGGCGCCGTGACCTCGCTCTCGAAGGATCTCGGCTCGCTGCGCACCGGCCGCGCGACGCCGAGCCTCCTGGACCCGATCCAGGTCGACGCCTACGGCGCGATGATGCCGATGGCGCAGGTGGCGACCGTGAGCGTGCCGGAGCCGCGCCTCCTCAGCATCTCGGTCTGGGACCGCAGCATGATCACGGCCGTCGAGAAGGCGATCCGCGAATCCGATCTCGGCCTCAACCCGCAGACCGAGGGCCAGACCATCCGCCTGCGCATCCCCGAGATGAACGAGCAGCGCCGCAAGGAGATGGTCAAGGTCGCCCACAAATACACCGAGGAGGCCCGCGTCGCCGTGCGCCACGTGCGCCGCGACGGGCTCGACCATCTCAAGAAGCTCCTCAAGGACAGCGCGATCAGCGAGGACGACGAGAAGCGTCAGGCCGCGGAGGTCCAGAAGGCCACCGACCACCACATCGCCGAGATCGACGGCGTGCTCGCCTCGAAGGAGAAGGAGATCATGCAGGTCTGAGCCGGACCTGCGGCGGGCGAGGGGCGGTTCCGCATCGACGCGGGGCCCGCGCGCTCTCGCGGGGCAGGACCTGAAATTGCCCCAAGGATGCGCCAGAGAGGCCCCGGTGCGGGACCGGCGCGAGCGATGGAGAGACGCGTGGAGCAGGCGGAGCGCGCGCGTCAGGCCGAGGCGGGCATGACGAGCGACGGCCAGACGGCGGCACGATCGGGCCAGGGGAGCGTCGCATCCGCCCCCTGTCCGGCCCCGGGGCACGTCGCCATCATCATGGACGGGAACGGGCGCTGGGCCGCGCGCCGCGGGCTGCCCCGCGTCGAGGGGCACCGGCGCGGCGTCGAGGCCGTGCGGCGCGCCGTGCGCTCGGCCATCGACCTCGGCATCCGCTACCTCACGATCTACAGCTTCTCCTCCGAGAATTGGCGGCGCCCGCCGGCCGAGGTCTCCGACCTGATGGGCCTCCTCAAGCTGTTCGTGCGCCGCGACCTCGCGGATCTCCAATCCAACAACGTCCGCATCCGCATCATCGGCGAGCGCGAGGGCCTGAGCCCCGACATCGCCGCCGTCCTGCGCGAGGCCGAGGAGCGCACGCGCGCCAATACCGGGCTCACCCTCGTCGTCGCCTTCAATTACGGCGGGCGCCAGGAGATCCTGAGCGCCGTGCGCCGCCTCGCCGCGGCGGTCGCCGAGGGCCGCCTCGCGCCGGAGGCGATCGACGCCTCGCGGATCGCCGACGCCCTCGACACGGCCGGCATCCCGGACCCGGACCTCGTGATCCGCACCTCCGGCGAGCAGCGCCTCTCGAACTTCCTGACCTGGCAGACCGCCTACTCGGAATACGTCATCGTGCCGGAATTCTGGCCGGACTTCGACCACGCGGCCTTCGCGGCTGCGATCGACGAGTTCCACCGGCGCGACCGACGCTTCGGCGGCCTCAGCCAGAAGGCCGGATGATGAGCGCCGCCGGCGAGGTCCGCCCGAGCCCGGTTTCGGGCCGCCCCCGCCTGGGCGGGCGCGAATTCGTCCTCCGCGTCGTCTCGGGCGTGATCCTGGCCGGCATCGTCGTCGCGACGCTCGTCGAGGGCGGCTGGCCCTTCGCCCTGGTCTGGCTCGTGGCGGGCATCGTCGGCGCGGCCGAGTGGATCGGCATGAGCCGCACCCGGCCGGGCGGCTTCCTGATCGTCCTGATCGGCGCGACGCTCGGCGGCCTCGCGCTCTGCGCGCAGTCGGGCACGTCGCCGCTGGCCTCGCTCGCCGTGTTCGTCGCCGGCGCCGCGGCCGTGCTCGCGGTCGCGGCCGGGGGTTGGGGGCGCCTGCGCGCGCTGGCGGCCCTCGCCGCGGCGGCCGTGATCGTGCTGGTGCCCTCGGCCCTGCGCGACGATCCCGCGATCGGCATCGTCGGGCCGGCCTGGATGTTCGCCGTCGTCTGGTCGACGGACATCGCCGCCTACTTCACCGGCCGCAGCCTCGGCGGCCCCAAGCTGATGCCCCGGGTCTCGCCGAAGAAGACGTGGTCGGGGGCGATCGGCGGCCTCCTCGCCGCGGTCGCGGCCGGCACCGGGCTGATGGCGCTCGCCCGGCTCTACGGCTGGAGCAGCCTCGCCGAGGCGCCCCTGGAGCAGATCGCCCTCGCCAGCGCCGTCGCCTCGATCCTCAGCCAGGCCGGCGACCTCGTCGAATCGGGCCTGAAGCGGGTCTACGGCGTCAAGGATTCCGGCCGCTCGATCCCCGGCCACGGCGGCGTCATGGACCGGCTCGACGGCTTCTTCGCCGTCGCCCTCCTCGTCGGCCTCTACCTCGTCCTGCGCCGCCTCGCGGCGGCCTGAAGGAGCCTGCCCGTGTCTCTCACCGTCACCATCCTCGGGGCCACAGGCTCGATCGGCCGCTCGACCGCGGATCTCCTCGCCCAGCACGACGGCCGCTTCCGCGTCGGCGCCCTCGTTGGCGGGAAGGACGCGGCAGCGCTCGCCAAGCTCGCCCGCGAGATGCGCGCCGAGTTCGCCGCGCTCGCCGACGAGAGCGCCGGCCCGGCCCTGCGCGAGGCGCTCTCCGGCTCCGGCATCGCCTGCGGCGCCGGCGAGAGCGCGGTGCTGGAGGCGGCCTCCCGCGAGGCCGACATCGTGGTCGCGGCGGTGAGCGGCGCGGCGGGCCTCAAGCCGACCCACGCGGCGCTGCGCCTCGGCCGCACCATCGCGCTCGCCAACAAGGAGAGCCTCGTCTGCGCGGGCCACGCCTTCATGCGCGACGCCGCCCGCTACGAGGCGCGCCTGCTGCCCGTCGATTCCGAGCACAACGCGCTCGCCCAGGCCCTCGGCGACGGCCGCGTCTCGGACGTGGCCAAGATGACCATCACGGCCTCCGGCGGCCCGTTCCGGACCTGGACGCGCGAGCGCATCCAGGCGGCCTCGCCGGCCGAGGCGGCGGCCCATCCGACCTGGTCGATGGGCATGAAGATCAACATCGATTCCGCCTCCCTGATGAACAAGGGGCTGGAGCTGATCGAGGCGCACCACCTGTTCGCGATCGAGCCGGAGCGGCTCGACGTGATCGTGCACCCGCAATCGATCGTGCACGGCCTCGTCTACTGGCGCGACGGCGCCGTGACCGCGGGCCTCGCCATGCCCGACATGCGGGTGCCGATCGCCCATTGCCTCGGCCTGGGCGACCGGCTCTCGATCGCGCGCGGGCGGAATCTCGACCTCGCGGCGGCCGGCAGCCTCACCTTCGAGCCCGCCGACGAGACCCGCTTTCCCTGCCTCGCGATCGCCCGCGCGGCGCTGGCCGAGGGCGGGGCCGCGCCGACCGTGATGAACGCGGCCAACGAGATCGCGGTCGCCGCCTTCATCCGCGGCGAGATCGCTTTCTACGGCATCGCCGATCTGGTGGGGCGGGCCTGCGAGCACTTCGCCGGCACCTACCGGACGGCGCCCGCCGACGTCGAGGAGGCGCTGGCCATCGACGCGCATGTGCGCGCCTGGAGCGGCAAGGCCCTGCCGCAGCAGCGCGCCGCGGGCTGAGGCAGGCTCAGGCCGCCGGGCCGTAGGCCGCGAAGAAGACGCGCACCGCCTCCTCGACCCGGTAGCGCATCTCGGCCTCCGTCACGGGTCCGCCGGCGCAGAACAGGAGCCGGGTCAGCAGGCCGGCCTGCGTCAGGTGGAGGAAGTGCTTGGCCGCGAGGTCGGGATCGGCGATCACCAGCCGCCCGGCCGCGACCTGCGTCCTGAGATAGGCCGCGAGCCGCGCCGCCCCCTGCGCCGGGCCCGCCTCGAAGAAGGCTTGACCGAAGCGGGGAAACTTCTCGCTCGCGCCGATCACCATGCGGATCACTTGGACGTGCTCAGGCCGGATCATCTCGGTCAGGTAGGTGAGGCCGAGGCGCATCAGCACCGCGCGCACGTCCGGATCGTCCGCGTCGAGGCGGAACAGGGCCTCGGCGAGGCAGCGCTTCTCCTCCAGAGTCAGCGCCTCGAACAGCGCCTCCTTGCTGTCGAAGTAGACGTAGAGCGTGCCCTTCGAGACGCCGGCCGCCCGGGCGATCTCGCCCATGCTCGCGCCGTCGAAGCCGGAGCCGAGGAACACGGCGCGCGCGCCGTCGAGGATCTGCCGGCGCTTGTCGCCGTCCGCAGAGGTGCGACCGGCAGGCTCCAGGATCGCGGCGTCGCTCGTCATCGTCGTCTCACTCACGCACCAAACCGGCATTCTGGCGGATTCGCTCACGGCGCGAAATCCGGGCGGCCCGCCGTCGCGTCGCGACGGCCGCGCTGTCCGAGAATGCATTGACCGAACCGTTCAGTCATCATAGATATGTCCTGTCGCTCCGTCTGGGTCAACCTGCGCGGAGGCTTGACCGAACGGTTCGGTCAGAGATTGCAACGGGTGAGCCGATGTCCCTGCGCGAGGACGAGACCGCGAGGCACGAGACGATCACGACGAGCCCCGACGAGGCGGCGGACGAGGTCCCCGCATCGCGCGTGCCCGGAACCGTGCCGGCTCTCGCCACAGCTCCGGCCCCGGTCGTCCTCGCCCCGAGCCCGCCTTCGCGCCGCCGCCGCGTGCGCAGGCTCGCGCTCCTCCTGCTGCTCGCGGCGGCGCTCAGTGGCGGCGGCTACAAGGCCTACGATTGGTGGACGCTCGGCCGCTTCTTCGTCTCGACGGACGATGCCTACGTGCAGGCCGACATCTCCGTTCTCGCGGCCAAGGTCCCCGGCTACCTCGCCGCCGTTCCCGTCCGCAACGGGCAGTCGGTCCGCAAGGGCGACGTGATCGCGACGCTCGACGACGGCGATTACCGCCTCGCTCTCGAGGCGGCGCACGACAAGCTCCTGACCCAGCAGGCGACGATCGGCCGGATCGGCCACCAGATCGAGGCGGCTCAGGCGCAGATCGCGCAAGGCGTCGCCCAGATCGACGCCGCCAGGGCCGACGCGGTCCGCGCATCCGCCGATTACGGGCGCCAGCAGGCGCTGGAGAAGTCGGATTTCGTGGCGAAGTCGCGCATCGAGCAGGCCCGCGCCGACCGCGACCGCACGGATGCGGCCGTGAAGGGGGCCGAAGCCTCGCTCGCGGCCACCAAGGCCAATGTCGAGGTTCTGCGCGCGCAGCAACGCGAGGCGGAGAGCCTCGCGGTGGAACTGAAGAACGCCGAGGAGAGGGCGGCCCGCGACCTCGCCTTCACGACGATCCGCGCGCCCTTCGACGGGGTCGTCGGCAACAAGGCGGTTGAGGCGGGCGCCTACGTCTCGCCGGGCTCCCGCGTCGCGGCCCTGGTACCGCTGCAGAGCGTGCGCGTCGACGCGAACTTCAAGGAGACGCAGCTCGCCCGGATGCGCCCCGGCCAGCCCGTCCACATCGCGGTCGACG
This sequence comes from Methylobacterium sp. BE186, assembly GCF_031457035.1. Lineage (NCBI taxonomy): Bacteria > Pseudomonadati > Pseudomonadota > Alphaproteobacteria > Hyphomicrobiales > Methylobacteriaceae > Methylobacterium > Methylobacterium sp. BE186. The sequence goes on along the minus strand of NZ_JAVDVV010000011.1, from coordinate 100,233 downwards.
CGTATCCGGACCGGGACATCGTCGGCGAGGTGGAGTTCCTGTCGCCGGCCTCGGGCTCCGTCTTCAGCCTGCTGCCCCCCGACAACGCCACCGGCAACTTCACCAAGATCGTGCAGCGCCTGCCCGTGCGCATCCGCGTGCCGGTGGCGGTCGCCCAGGAGGGCCTGCTGCGGCCCGGACTCTCCGTGACGGCGCGCGTCGACACGCGCGAGGCCGGCGAGGGACGCGTCCGCACCGCGGGCCACGAGTAGGAGGCGGGACCCGCCATGGCCGCACCGGCAGCATCGACCGCCCCCGCCGAGCCGACCCTCGACCGGCGCCGCATGGTGGCGTTCCTCTGCATGGTGTTCGGGATGTTCATGGCGATCCTGGACATCCAGATCGTCTCGGCCTCCCTGGCCGAGATCCAGGCGGGCCTCTCGGCCTCGGCCGACGAGATCCCCTGGGTGCAGACGAGCTACCTGATCGCGGAAGTGATCATGATCCCGCTCTCGGGCTTCCTGTCGCGGGTGATCTCGACGCGCTGGATGTTCACGATCGCGGCGGGCGGCTTCACCCTGATGAGCCTGATGTGCTCGACCTCGACCACGATCAACGAGATGATCGTCTGGCGGGCGCTGCAGGGCTTCATCGGCGGCGGCATGATCCCGACCGTCTTCGCCTCGGCCTTCACGATCTTCCCGCCCTCCAAGCGCCCGATCGTCTCGCCGATGATCGGCCTCGTGGCGACCCTCGCCCCGACGATCGGCCCGACCGTCGGCGGCTACCTGACCGACCTGTTCTCCTGGCACTGGCTGTTCCTCATCAACATCGTGCCGGGCATCTTCGTCACGGTCTCGACCTACCTCCTCGTCGATTTCGACAAACCGAACCTCGACCTGTTCAAGCATTTCGACTGGTTCGGCCTCGCCTTCATGGCGGGCTTCCTCGGCTGCCTCGAATACGTCCTGGAGGAGGGGCCGAACCACGATTGGCTCGCCGACGAGGCCGTGCTCACCTGCGCGATCGTCTGCGCCGTCTCGGGGCTCGCCTTCTTCTGGCGCGCCTTCACGGCCCGCGAGCCGATCGTCGACCTGAGGGCCTTCGGCGACCGCAATTTCGCGGCGGGCTGCGTCTTCAGCTTCGTGATGGGCATCGGCCTCTACGGCCTGACCTACCTCTATCCCGTCTATCTCGGGCGGGTGCGCGGCTACTCGGCGCTGCAGATCGGCGAGACGATGTTCATCTCCGGCCTCGCCATGTTCGCGACCGCGCCGATCGCCGGCCGCTTCTCGGGGCGCGCCGACCCGCGCGTCCTGATGGCGATCGGCTTCGCGGGCTTCGCCGCCGGCACCTGGATCGTGACCGGGCTCACCAAGGACTGGGACTTCTGGGAGCTCCTGCTGCCGCAGGTCCTGCGGGGCTGCTCGCTGATGCTGTGCATGATCCCGATCAACAACATCGCGCTCGGCACCCTGCCGCCGGCGCGGATGAAGAACGCGTCGGGCCTCTACAACCTGACGCGCAATCTCGGCGGCGCCGTCGGGCTTGCCCTCATCAACACGCTGCTGAACGACCGCTGGGACCTGCATCTCGCCCGGCTCCACGAGCGCTTCACCTGGACGAACGCGGCCGTGCTGGAGCGCCTCGACGCGATGCGCCGCCAGTTCGAGGTGCTCGGCGGCGACGCCAACGCGCAGGCGCTGAAGGCGATGGCCAACACGGTGCGGGTGCAGGGCCTGCTGATGAGCTTCTCGGACGTGTTCCTCGTGCTGACCGGGCTCTTCCTCGCCATGGCCTGCGCGACGCCCCTGATCCGGCGCCCGCGCGCCGCGGGGCCGGCCGGGGCCGGCCATTGAAGCGCCGCGAATAGCGGGGAAAACGGGCGCTCCCGGAGCGGGGCGCTCGCCTGCCGGTGCGGCGCGTGCGACCTTCCCGCCCCCTCACGCGGGTTTGCGTTGGCTTGGCGGCCTCCCGATCTGCTAGACGGATGCCGACAGGCAAGGATGCGGCCCGGCGCGGGCCCCGAGGAACGACGGCATGGACTTTCTGAACGCCATGGTCGGCACGGCCGGCGGCTTCTTCGGCGCGGTGATCCCCTTCCTGATCGTGCTGACCATCGTGGTCTTCGTGCACGAGATGGGGCACTTCCTGGTCGGGCGCTGGTGCGGGGTCGGCGTCAACGCCTTCTCGATCGGGTTCGGGCCGGAGATCGTCGGATTCAACGACCGGCACGGCACCCGCTGGAAGCTCTGCGCAATCCCGCTCGGCGGCTACGTGAAATTCTACGGGGACGCCAACGGCGCCAGCATCCCGGACCCGGAGGCGGTGGCCCGGATGAGCCCGCGCGAGCGGGCGATCAGCTTCCCGACGCAGCCCGTCGCCAAGCGCGCGGCGATCGTCGCGGCCGGCCCGGTCGCGAACTTCATCCTGGCGATCGCGCTCTTCGGCGGCGCCATCTGGCTCGGGGGGCGCTACGAGCTGCCGCCGCGCGTCGAGGCGGTGATGCCCAACAGCGCCGCCGCGCGCGCCGGCTTCCAGCCGGGCGACGTCATCAAGGCGATCGACGGCAAGCCGGTCGGCAACTTCATCGCCATGCAGCGCACGGTCTCGGCGAGCGCCGACTCGACCCTCACCTTCACGGTGGAGCGCGCGGGCAGCGAGACGCAGGTCGTCGCGACGCCCGAGGTCTACGAGGAGCGCACGCCCTTCGGCCGCCACCGGCTCGGGCGCCTCGGCATCCAGGGCCCGAAGGGCAGCGAGGCGAAGCTCGTCGAGTACGGCCCGGTCCAGTCCCTCGTGCTCGGCGTGCAGGAGACCTATTTCGTGGTCGACCGCACCTTCGACTATCTCGGCAAGCTGGTGACGGGCCGCGAATCCGCCGACCAGCTCTCGGGGCCGATCGGCATCGCCCGGGTCTCGGGCGAGGTCGCCAAGGCCGGCGGCGTCGGCGGCCTCGTCGGGCTCGTCGCGCTCCTGTCGGTCTCGATCGGCCTCCTCAACCTGTTCCCGGTGCCGCTCCTCGATGGCGGGCACCTGATGTTCTACGCCTTCGAGGCCGTGCGCGGGCGGCCCTTGAGCGAGCGCGCGCAGGAGATCGGCTTCCGCATCGGCCTCGCGCTGGTGCTGATGCTGATGCTGTTCGCCGCCTGGAACGACATCCTCAATCTCGGCGCCTCCTGGGGCCGCGGCACCTGAGCCGAACCCCGACGCGTCCGCCGCGAGGGCCCGCCGCGATCCGGCGGGCCTTTCGCGTTTCGAGGGAGATGAATGCATTCCCAGCAACCGGCGGTCGCACGGGCGCCGCGCGCAGGGCGGATTTCGGCCATATTCGGACGGCGCCGGGCTGCGCGCGCCGGCGCCGTCAAGGTTGACGAGCCGTTGACGTGATCGCGCACCGTTTTGAAAAGCCTCGCGAATTCGCGAATTTACGCGCCGTTCACCCTGATGCGCGATGCTGAGGAAATCTCCCGCATCGTTAAGTGGCGCGAAGGCCACGACCCTCCAAAATCCCAAGGAGCGGGTTCCTCGGAGCGTTTGCTTCGGTAGGGAATCCCGCTAGAAGCTGGGCTGGGACCAGATGGCAGGACGGTCGGGCAACGGCTGCCTGCCTACGGGTGCGAACCCGTGCCGATAAAAACACAGACGGGCGATTACATGATGTCGATGACGGGGAAGCGCCGGCGGAAGTCGGTGGAACGGGCCATCGTCCTAGTCGCCGCCGCAGCCGCCGGTGTCGCGCTGGGCGGGACCGCGCAGGCGCAGCAGATCGTCGTCCAGGGTAACAGCCGCGTCGATTCCGACACGATCCGCTCCTACGTCACGGGGACGGCCTCCGGCTCCGCGGAGGAAGCCCGGCGCAACCTGCTCGCCAGCGGCATGTTCTCCGAGGTCCGTGTCTCGCAGGGCGGCGGTCGCACGGTCGTCACGGTCCGCGAGAACAACCTCATCAACCGCGTCGTGTTCGAGGGCAACAAGAAGGTCGAGAAGGGCACCCTGGAGGGCGTCGTCGAAGCCAAGGCCCGCGGCCCGTTCAGCTTGAACACCGTCAACGCCGACATCCAGCGCATCCGCGAGGTCTACCGCCGGGCCGGCCGCGGCGGCGCCAAGGTGAGCTACCGGACGGTCGACCTGCCGAACGGCCGCATCGACGTGATCTACACGATCGACGAGGGCGACAAGACCGGCATCGTCGCCATCAACTTCGTGGGCAACAACGCCTATTCCGAGGGCAAGCTCAAGGAGCTGATGAGCTCGTCGGAGATGAACCTCCTGAGCTTCGTCAAGACCTCCGACGTCTACGACCCGGACCGCATCGCGGCCGATGTCGAGCTCGTCCGCCGCTACTACCTCAAGAACGGCTACGCCGATTTCCGCGTCGTCAACGCGGATGCCCGCTACGTCGAGGCGCCCGAGGGCGAGAAGTCCGGCTGGATCGTCACCGTGACGATCGAGGAGGGCGCCCAGTACCGCGTCGGCGCCGTGGCGATCGATTCCCGCCTGCCGGGCGTCGACACGGCCGGCCTCGAGAGCGAGATCCGCGCCTCGGTCGGCGACGTCTACAATGCCGAGGACGTCGAGAAGACCCTCACCGGCGTGACCACCCAGATCGCCCGCCAGGGCTACCCCTTCGCGCAGGTCCGCCCGACCGGCCAGCGCGACCGCGGCACGCAGCAGGTCTCCCTCGGCTTCGTGGTCGAGGACGGCCCTCACGTCTACGTCGAGCGCATCAACGTCCGCGGCAACACCCGCACCCGCGACTACGTCATCCGCCGCGAGCTCGATATCTCCGAGGGCGACGCCTACAACCGCGTCCTGACCGACCGGGCGGAGCGCCGCCTGAACGGCCTCGGCTTCTTCAAGAAGGTGCGCTTCTCCAACGAGCCCGGCTCCGCGCCGGACCGCGTCATCATCAACATCGACGTCGAGGATCAGCCCACCGGCTCGTTCTCCGTCGCGGGCGGCTTCTCGACCCAGGACGGCATCATCGGCGAGGTCTCGATCTCGGAATCGAACTTCCTCGGCCGCGGCCAGTACGTCCGCGTCGCCGGCACCGGCGGCCAGTACACGCGCGGCTTCGACTTCTCGTTCACCGAGCCGTACTTCCTCGGCTACCGCCTCGCCGCGGGCTTCGACGCCTTCTACAAGTACAGCGACCTGACCCGCTACTCGCGCTACGAGACGACGGTCTACGGCGGCCAGCTCCGCCTCGGCCTGCCGATCACGGAAGAGTTCGGCGTCACGCTCCGCTACTCGCTCTACAACACCGAGCTCGCGATCCCGAACTCGATCAAGCGGCCCTACAACGACTGCTCGAACCCGATCCCGGGCTTCACCCAGACCTATGCGCCGGGAACCATCCTCAACGGCCAGAACGTCGGCGGCCTCGCGGTCTACGGCTTCAACAACGTCTCCAACACGAACTGCGCCCTGAACGGCGAGGCCTCGATCGCGCTCAAGGGCTCGACGGGCAACACGCTCACCTCGCTGGCCGGCCTGACGCTGGCCTACTCGACCCTCGACAACGTGGGCGCGCCCCGCAACGGCGTCTACGCCGAGCTGAAGCCGGACGTGGCCGGCCTCGGCGGCGACTCGAAGTTCTTCCGCGTGACGGGCGAGGCCCGCTACTACAAGGAGATCTGGGAAGACGTCGTCGGCTTCGTCCGCTTCCAGGGCGGCCACATCTCCGCCCTCGACGGTAACCCGCTGCGCATCACGGACCAGTTCTTCCTCGGCCCGTCGCTCGTCCGCGGCTTCGCGCCGAACGGCATCGGTCCGCGCGACGTCGGCATCTCCGACAGCCGCTCGAACGCGATCGGCGGCTCCACCTACGTGGGCGGCACCCTCGAAGTGCAGTTCCCGATCTGGGGCGTCCCGCGCGATCTCGGCATCAAGGGCGCCGTCTTCGCCGATGCCGGCACGCTGTTCGGCTATCACGGCCGCCGCACCTTCAACGTCAACGGCGACGCCTTCATCAACGGCATCGCGCCCGGCGGCGCCTGCAACTACAACGCGCTCACCATCGGCGTTGAGCCGGAATGCGTGAACGTGCGCGACAACGCGAAGATCCGCTCCTCGATCGGTGCCTCGATCCTGTGGAACTCGCCCCTCGGTCCGATCCGCTTCGACTACGCCTACGCCCTCACCAAGGACGAAGGCTTCGTCACGCCGCTCGGCCGCGTCGGCAAGGACCAGATCCAGGCGTTCCGCTTCTCGGGCGGCTCGCGCTTCTAAGACAAAGGGTCGCGCGCCATCCGGCATCCCCGGGTGGCGCGTTGTCCGGCATGTCCGATCCCGTCTTCTTCACCGCGAACGGCACGCTGAGCCTCGGCGACATCGCTGAGGCTGCCGGTCTCTCCCTGCCCGAGGGGGCTGACCCGGCCACGCTCCTGACGGGCGCCGCGCCGCTGGAGAGCGCCGGTCCCGCCGATCTCGCCTACATGGACAACGCCCGCTACGGCGACGCGCTCGCCGCGACGCGCGCCGGCGTCTGCCTCGTCTCGCCCCGCTTCGCCCCGCGCGTGCCGGCCGCGACGGTCGCCCTCGTCACCCGCGACCCCTACCGCATCTACGCGAACCTTCTGGCCCGCCTGCACCCGGACGCGATGCGCCCCGCCTCGCTCTTCGGCGGCCGCGGCGTCTCACCCGGCGCCCATGTCCATCCCGAGGCGCATCTGGAGGAGGGCGTGCGGGTCGATCCCGGCGCGGTGATCGGGCCCGGCGCCGAGATCGGTTCCGGAACGGTGATCGGCCCGGGTGCCGCCATCGGCCCGAACGTGCGGATCGGCCGGGATTGCAGCATCGGGGCTGGCGCGACGCTGACGCACGCCCTCGTCGGCAATCGGGTCATCGTGCATCCCGGCGCCCGCATCGGCCAGGACGGATTCGGCTTCGCCATGGGCGCGAGCCACATCAAGGTGCCGCAGATCGGCCGCGTCATCGTGCAGGACGATGTCGAGATCGGCGCCAACACCACCATCGACCGGGGCGCGAGCCGCGACACGGTGATCGGCGAGGGCACCAAGATCGATAACCTCGTGCAGATCGCCCACAACGTCGTGATCGGGCGTCACTGCGTCATCGTCTCGGGCGTCGGCATCTCCGGCTCGACGACGCTGGAGGATTACGTGGTGCTCGGCGGGCAGGTGGGCGTGGTCGGGCATCTGCGCATCGGCCAGGGCTCGCAGATCGCGGGCTCCTCGAACGTCAACCGGGACGTTCCGCCGGGCAGCCGGTGGGGCGGCACGCCGGCCAAGCCCGTCCGCGCCTGGTTCCGCGAGATGACCACGCTCGCGAGGCTCGCGGAGCGCTCCGCCCGCGGCGAGCGGGACGAATCCGCCGACTGAGCCGCCGCGCCGAGAGGCCCCCACCCGAAGCGCGGCCCGACTGGATCCCGACCGGTGCATCGATCGAGGCGGGCTCGCCGCCCCCTCGACGACCTGCCGCATCACGAACGCGCGGATGCGTCGGATTGGACCGATCGCGGTGACCGCGCGGGAAGGCGCCGGGCGGCATGGCTCTGCGACACCATCGCCGCGCCGGGGGATGGCGCGAACGAGCAATCCGATCGTGCGCCATCTATCCGCGACCGCGCGCATGGCTAAGGTCAGGCAGCTTGCATGAGCATCGATTCGGCGGGGGCCATACGATACCATGGGCTCGAGCAAGGCCTCGGAGGTGCCCTCGGTGGCCGCTCCCGTTGAGGCGCCGCCCGCCGGCGCCGAGATCCGGGCCGGCCGCGCACTCCTCGTCGTCTCGCTCCTGCTTCCCGCCCTGCTCCTCGCGCTCGCGAGCTGGCAAAGCCGCCGCGAGGTGCTGCGCGAGGCGGACGGGCGCGTCGAGCGCACCCTGCGCGTGCTGCACGAGCACGCGATCAAGGTCTTCGAGACCCAGAAGCTGATCATCGACCGGGTGAACGGGCGCCTGCGCTTCATCGACTGGTCCCGGGAGGAGGACCGCCTCGACCTCCACCGCTTCCTCGCCGACCTGCAGAAGAGCTACGATCAAGTCGCCACGGTCACGATCACGGACGCGCAGGGGCGGCTGCGGGCGAGCAGCCGCGCCCATCCGGCCGATACGTCCATCGACTTCACCGACCGCGACTGGTTCCAGGCCCTCACCGGCGCGGACGAGAGGGACTTGTTCGTCTCGCGCTCCTATCTCGGCCGGCAGTCGCGCCAGCCGATCTTCAACGTGGCCCGCCGGGTGCAGAGCCCGGACGGAACGTTCCAGGGCGCCATCGCCCTCTCGGTGGACCGGAGCTACTTCGAGACCTTCTACCGGGAGGTCGACCCCGACCTCGAGCACAATGTCGTGCTGATTCGCGCCGACGGGGAGATCCTCGCCCGCGAGCCGAAGACGGACCTGACCGCCCTCCCGCCGAACGCGCCGATGATGCAGGCGATCACCCGCGGCGACGCCGGGCCCTACCGGGCCGTCTCGGCCGTCGACCGGGTGCCGCGCATCTTCGCCCTTCGGCGGGTCGAGCCCTACCCGGTCTATATCGGCTTCGGCCTCAGCGAGGCCGGAATCCTCGAAGTGTGGTGGCGCCACGTGACCGGCTACGCCGTGGTGGCCGCCCTCGCGGCGGGCTGCCTCCTCGGCCTCTCGCTCCTCGCGCTGCGGCAGATGCGGCAGGAGAAGCTCGCCTCCCGCCGATGGCGCGCGGCGGCCGACGCGCTCACCGCGGAAGCCGCCGAGCGCCGCCGGGCCGAGGAGCAGCTCCGGCAGGCGCAGAAGATGGAGGCGGTGGGCCGCCTCACGGGCGGCGTGGCGCATGATTTCAACAACCTGCTGACCGTGGTGATCGGCAATCTCGAGATGGCCCAGCGCCGCGCGGCGGATATCGACGCCCGCGTCCTGCGCGGCATCGACAACGCGATGGAGGGCGCGCGCCGGGCCGCGACCCTGACCCACCGCCTTCTCGCCTTCTCGCGCCAGTCGCCCCTGAGCCCGGAGACGGTCGACGCGAACCGCCTCGTCTCCGGCATGTCGGACCTCTTCCGCCGGACCTTGGGCGAGCCGATCGCGGTCGAGACCGTGCTCGCGGGCGGCCTCTGGCTGACGCAGGCCGACGTGAACCAGATGGAGAGCGCGATCCTCAACCTCGCCGTCAACGCGCGGGACGCGATGCCGGAGGGCGGCGCGCTCACGATCGAGACCGGCAACGCCTATCTCGACGAGGCCTATTCCGCCAACCACGAGGAATTGCGGCCGGGCCAGTACGTGATGATCGCCGTCTGCGACACGGGCGTCGGCATGCCGCCGGAGGTGCTGAGCCGGGTCTTCGAGCCCTTCTTCACGACCAAACCGCCGGGCAAGGGCTCCGGCCTCGGGCTCGCCCAGGTCTACGGCTTCATGCGCCAGAGCGGCGGTCACGTCGCGGTCTACTCGGAGGTCGGCCACGGCACCGCGATCAAGCTCTACTTCCCCCGTCTTGCCAGGGCCACCGGCGCCTCCGGCGATCCGGCCCAGCCGATGGAGACGCCGACGCTGATCCCCGGCGTGCTGGAGCGGGCACCCCAGCCCGGCCTCACCGTTCTGGCGGTGGAGGACGACCCGATGGTGCGCGCCTTCACCGTCGCCGCTCTGGAGGAGGCGGGCTACCGCGTGCTCCAGGCGGCGGAGGGGCCGCAGGCGCTGCGCCTGATCGAGAGCGAGCCCGACATCGCGCTCCTCTTCACCGACGTGGTGCTGACCGGGCCCCTCGATGGCCGCAGGGTCGCCGACGAGGCCCTGCGCCTGCGCCCCGCCCTCAAGGTGCTCTTCACCACGGGCTACACCCGCAACGCCATCATCCATCACGGCCGGCTCGACGAGGGCGTCGACCTCCTCGTCAAGCCGTTCACGGCCGCGAGCCTCGGGCGCAAGGTGCGGGCCGTACTGAGCCGGGCCTGAGGGCGGCCGTCACGCTCGGGTCTTGCGTCCGCCCCTTTTTCTGACGAAGACGCTCTCAGCTTCGATGAAACGGCGTGCAGGGCCTGCGACGGCCGCCTGTTTGAGCGTGATGAGGTGCAAAAACCGATGAGCGAGACGGCGCGCGAACTCGGCTCGGCCGATATTCAGAAGGTCCTGGAGCTGCTTCCCCACCGCTACCCGTTCCTGATGATCGACAGGATCATCGAGATCGACCGGGACGAGAGCTGCATCGGCATCAAGAACGTGACGATCAACGAGCCTCAATTCACGGGGCACTTCCCGGACCTGCCCGTTTTCCCCGGGGTGCTGCTGATCGAGGGCATGGCCCAGACCGCGGGCGCCATCTGCTGCCGGCACATCATGACGGACGATCTGCGCACCAAGCAGGTCTTCTTCATGACCATCGACAAGTGCAAGTTCCGCAAGCCCGTCGTGCCCGGCGACACCGTGCGCTATCACATGAAGAAGCTGAACCAGCGCCGCACCATGTGGTGGTTCCGCGGCGAGGCGCGCGTGGGCGACACCCTCGTGGCGGAGGCCGAGATCGGCGCCATGCTGGTGACGGAGTGAGCGGCCCGATGATCCACCCGAGCGCCATCGTCGAGGACGGAGCCAGGATCGGCGAGGGCGTCAGGATCGGACCGTTCTGCCATGTCGGGCCTCAGGTCGTGCTCGGCGAGGGCTGCGAACTCGTCAGCCACGTCGTGGTGGCGGGCGACACCGCGATCGGCGCCCGCACCCGGATCTATCCCTTCGCCTCGATCGGCCACCCGCCCCAGGACCTGAAATACCGCGGCGAGCCGTCGACGCTCCGGATCGGCGCGGAATGCCTGATCCGCGAGGGCGTCACCATGAATCCGGGCACGGCCGGGGGCGGCCTGGAGACGGTCATCGGCGACCAGTGCACCTTCCTCGCCCATTCCCATGTCGGCCACGATTGCCGGGTGGGCAACGGCGTCGTCTTCTCCAACAACGTGATGCTCGCTGGCCACTGCACCGTCGGCGACTTCGCGATCCTGGGCGGCGGCGCGGCGGTCATCCAGTTCGCGCGCGTCGGCGCGCACGCCTTCGTCGGCGGCCTCTCGGGCCTGGAGAACGACTGCATTCCCTACGGCATGGTGCTGGGCAACCGCGCCTACCTGTCGGGCCTCAACATCATCGGCCTGCAGCGCCGCGGCTTCGCCCGCGAGGACATCCACGCCCTGCGCCGGGCTTACCGGGCCCTGTTCGCCCCGGAGGGCACGCTGATGGAGCGCGTCGAGGACGTCGCCGCCGAGTTCGAGAAGCACGCGGCCGTCAACGAGATCCTCGCCTTCATCCGCGAGGGCGGCAGACGCTCGATCTGCACGCCCCGCGAGACGCCCGCGAGCGTGGCCTGAGCGCGGCGATGGCCGCCGACCGCGCGCAGGCTGCCGGCGCGGCGGCGCAGGCGGGCTGCCTCGTCCTGATCGCGGGCGCGGGGCGGCTGCCGGAACTGGTGGCGGATTCGCTGGAGCGGACCGCGCGTCCCTTCAAGGTGCTGAGCGTGCGCGGCTTCACCGACCGGCGGTTGCGGGCGCGGGCCGACGCCACGGTCGACCTCCTCGACATTGCCGGCACCCTCAGGATCCTGAAGGAATGGGGGCCGGCGGCGATCGTGCCGGCCGGCGGCGTCGCGCGGCCGAGCCCGGCCGCGATCTTCAACGCGGCGGCGGCCGTGCGCAACCGCGACGCCCTGCGCGCCATCGCGGGCGGCGGGGACGACCGGCTGCTGCGCGCGGTGCTCGCGCTGCTGGAGGAGAACGGCCACCGCGTGCTCGGCGTGCACGAGGTCGCGCCGGACCTGCTCAGCCCGGAAGGCCGCCTCGGGCGGTTCGGGCCCGACGAGGCGGCCCGCGCCTCGATCGCGACCGGCCGCGCCCTGATCGAGGCCCTCTCGCCCTTCGATGTCGGCCAGGCGGCCGTCGTCGCGGCCGACCGCGTTGTCGCGGTGGAGGGGCCGGAAGGAACCGACCGCATGCTCGCCCGCGCCCGCGCCGTCATCCGCAAGCCGTTCGGGCTCGGCCGGCCCCTTCCCGCGACGATCCTCGTCAAGCTCGCCAAGCTCGGCCAGGACCTGCGGATCGACCTGCCCGCGATCGGCCCCCGCACGATCCGCAACGCGTCGTCCGCGGGATGCTCCGGTCTCGCCATCCAGGCGGGGCGCACCCTCGTCATCGACCGGGCCGAGACGGTCGCGGCCGCCGACCGCCTCGGCCTGTTCCTGATCGGACTGGACGGCGCCCGGTGAAGATCTGGCTGGTAGCGGGCGAGGATTCGGGCGATCAGCTCGGGGCCAAGCTGATCCGGGCCCTGCGCACCCTCGCGCCGGAGCCGATCCGGTTCGGCGGCGTCGGCGGCGAGGCGATGGAGGCGGAGGGCTTCGCCTCGCTCTTCCCGATCGACGACGTCGCGGTCATGGGCTACCTGCCCGTTCTCGCGCGCGCCCGCACGCTGCTGCGCCGCATCCGCGAGACCGTGGACGACGTGGTGGCTGCCGCGCCCGACGTGCTCGTCATCATCGACAGCCCCGGCTTCACCCACGCGGTGGCCCGTCGCGTCCGCCAGCGCCGGCCCGACCTGCCGATCGTCGACTACGTCTCGCCGAGCGTCTGGGCGTGGCGCCCGTGGCGGGCCGCGAAGATGCGCCCCTTCATCGATCACGTGCTCGCCCTCCTGCCCTTCGAGCCCGAGGCGCATCGCCGCCTCGGCGGGCCGGCCTGCACCTATGTCGGCCACCCGCTGATCGAGCGGCTGGACGAGCTGCGACCGGGGCCGGCGGAGCGGGAGCAGCGGGCGCGCGCGCCCTGGCGGCTCGCCGTGCTGCCGGGGTCGCGCCGCTCGGAGATCGAGCGGCTGATGCCGGTCTTCGGCCGGACGCTCGCGCTGATCGCCGCGGGAGGCGGGCCGGTCGAGGCGCTGCTGCCGGCGGTGAGCCGCCACCGCGCCCTCATCGAGCGCCTCGCGACGGCCTGGGAGGTTCCGGTCCGGCTCGTGCACGGGGAGGCGGGCAAGCACGCGGTCTTCCGGCAGGCGCGCGCGGCGCTCGCGGCCTCCGGCACGGTGACCCTCGAACTCGCCCTCGCCGGCGTCCCGATGGTGGTGGCCTACAAGGTCTCGCGCATCGAGGAGGTGATCGCCCGCCGCCTGATCCAGGTGCCGACGATCGTGCTGCCGAACCTGATCCTCGGCGAGAACGCGATGCCCGAATATGTGCAGGCGGCGTGCCGGGCGGAGACCCTTGCCGCGGCTCTGCTGCCGCTCCTGCGCGACGGCCCGGAGCGCGGGCGCCAGATCGCGGCTTTGGAGCGCCTCGACGACCGGATGCGGCTGCCCGGCGGGGCGGCGCCGAGCCACGAAGCCGCCCGCCTCGTCCTGGCCGTGCGGGCCGGTCAGGCGGCCTGAATGCGGGGCGCGCCGTCTCCCGCGATCCGCGCCTCCAGGCTGCGGATCAGCGCGGGGATCTCCCGGGCCGGCCGGGCGCCGCTGTAGAGGAAGCCCTGCGCCGTGTCGCAGCGCTTCCGGCGCAGGATCTCGCACTGCTCCTCGGTCTCGACGCCCTCGACGGTCACGTCCATCGAGAAGGCGCGCGCCATCCCCATCATGGCCTCGACCAGCGCCGTCCGCTCCGGCCGCGTATCGAGATCGCGCACGAAGGAGCGGTCGATCTTGATCTTGTCGAAGGCGAACAGCGTCAGGTAGCTGAGGCTGGAATAGCCGGTGCCGAAATCGTCGAGGGCGACGCGCACGCCGAGATCGCGCAGGCGCGCCAGATTCTCGAGCACGACGGTCTCCTGGTCGAGCAGGATCGATTCGGTGATCTCGATCTCCAGGCGATGCGGCGCGAGGCCCGTATCCGCCAGCGCGGCGGCGACGTCCGCATGGAAGCCCGGCATCCGGACGTGAAGCGGCGAGATGTTGACGGCAACGCGGAGGCCGTCCCAGCCGATCGCGTCCGAACAGGCCCGGCGCAGGGCCCATTGCCCGATCTCGACGATGAAGCCCGTCGATTCCGCGATCGGGATGATCTCGCCCGGCGCCACGAATCCCTCATCCGCCCGGAACCAGCGCAGCAATGCCTCGAAGCCGGCGACGCGCCCATTCTCGAGATTGACCAAGGGCTGGTAGTGCAACTCCAGTTCGCCGTCCTGCAGGGCTCTGCGCATCTCGACGTCGAGCCGGCGGCGGCGCTCCATCCGCGCCTCCAGCGCGGGCTCGAAGGCGCGCCAGCACCCGCGGCCGCCGTTCTTCGCGCTGTAGAGGGCGAGGTCGGCACGGTGCAGCAGCTTGGCCGGATCCTGCGCGTCCGGCGACGTCCAGGCGATCCCGACGCTGACGCCGATCTCGACGTGCCGCGCGTCGATCCGGTACGGGCGACCGATCTCGGCGACGATGTGGGCCGCAAGCCGCAGCGGCGCGTCCGCATCGGCATCGGGAAGTAGGAGGGCGAACTCGTCGCCGCCGAGCCGATACACCCGAGCCCGACCTGCGGCGAGGCCGGTGAGGCGGCCGGCGACCTCCTCCAGCAGCCGGTCGCCGGTGCTGTGCCCGGCACTGTCGTTCACGGCCTTGAAGCCGTCGAGGTCGAGGTAGAGCAGCGCGTGCGGCTCGGCGCCGGCGCCGCAGGCCGCCGTCAGCGCCTCCTGGAAGGCCGCGCGGTTGGCCAGCCCGGTCAGCGGATCGTGCGTGGCGAGGTAGCCGATGCGGGCCTCGGCTTCGCGGCTCCGGGTCGTGTCCGATCCGACGATGCGGTAGCCGGCGAAGAGGCCGTCGCGATCGAGGAACGGCTTGCCGTTGATCGTCCAGTGCCGCCGCCCCTCATCCGTCCGGAGATGCAGCGTCACGGATTGGAAGGGCACCTGCCGCGCGATCGCGGCCCGCAACTCCTCGGCCGCCCCGGCCCCGGGGCCGGGGATGACGTGGCTGGCGAGCAGATCCTCCAGCGGCAGCCCCGGCAGGGTCGCGAGGGGCCGCGACAGGGCGGCGGCCATGCGGGCCGGCACATGCCGCAGCCGACCCTGCGCGTCCGTTTCCCAGAGCCAGTCGCTGGCGCCCTCCTCGAACTCGTTGAGGAGCAGGCCGATCGTCTGGCTCTGGTCCTGCACCACGACCCGATCGAGCAGGCGCTGATAGGAGAGCAGGCTCGTGCGCCACGTGATCGCGATCACGAAGGCCGCGTAGACCGTGAGCATGACCGAGAGGTAGGCGCCGGTCGGCGGCTCGAAGCCGAAGAGGCCGATATAGGCGCCGGCGACGATCGGCAGGACGAGGGCCAGGGAGACCGAGAAGATCGGCCCGACGCCGTAGGCATCGGAGATCAGGCCGGCGGTCGTCGCGATCGCGATGTAGCGCGTGCTGCTGTCCGGATGCCCCATCAGATAGGCCGGCATGGAGCCCCAGGCGGACCCGATCCCCACCGCGAGGGCCTGGGAGACCCGGTACGCGCAGCGAACCTTCGCCTCGGAGACGTCGCGGCGGAACGTGTTCCGGAACGCCATCGTCGAGCCGAATGTGGCGCCGACCAGGAGGACGATCGCGCCGACGAGGCAGATCAGGTAGGTGTGGCTGACGGCGGACCACAACATGGCCGCGACGGCCAGGACCGCGACGATGTGCGCCGCTGCCGAGTAGTTCGCGACCTGCAGCGTCTCGTTGATGAGGGCGCCCTGCACGTCGAGCCGGTAGCGGCCTTGCGGCCCGCCCGGAGCCCCGCGGCCGCGCGGGGCGGCCGCGGCCCGGATCCGGCCCATCACGGTCGCGTGCCCGCCCATGTCAGGCCAGCGCCCGCCGGCGATCAGCGCTCACCACGGTGACGTGACAGGACCTCATGCGCGCCTCGCCCTTCGGAGCCCGGCACGGCGGCGATCCCGGTTCGATCACGCGCTGCCCCGTACCCGGCCCGCCTCACCGGACCGACGGGCGGCCGACGCCGTTCAGAGCGGGGCGCGGCACCGTGGGTCCGGGAAATATTGATACCGGCGCTCATCTGAAGATTTCGACAACATTCGGACGATGAGTTGAGGATCGGCGCAGATTATCTGTGATAGATCTTGCGGTTCTGCGCTTATCGCAGGTTGCACAAGATCGGCAACGGAGCGAATGTCGGCCGTCACCTCCGATGAGGCCGGCGACCGGACGCCTCAAGAAAAAAGGGGCGCCGAAGCGCCCCCTGTTCCGTCCTGCCGACCGGGCTTCAGCCGCGGCTGTTGATCGGCACGTATTCGCGCTGCTCCGGCCCGATATAGAGCTGGCGCGGCCGGCCGATCTTCTGGGACGGGTCCTCGATCATCTCGGCCCACTGGGCGATCCAGCCCACGGTGCGGGCCAGCGCGAACAGCACCGTGAACATGTCGGTCGGGAAGCCCATCGCCTTGAGGGTGATGCCCGAGTAGAAATCGATGTTCGGGTAGAGCTTCTTCTCGATGAAGTACTCGTCCTTGAGGGCGATCTGCTCCAGTTCCATCGCCACTTCGAGCAGCGGATCGTCCTTGAGGCCGAGCTCGCCGAGCACCTCGTGGGTGGTCTTCTGCATGATCCGCGCGCGGGGATCGTAGTTCTTGTAGACGCGGTGCCCGAAGCCCATCAGGCGGAAGGGATCGTTCTTGTCCTTCGCCTTGTCGACGTACTGCTTCACGCGGTCCGGCGTGCCGATCTCCATGAGCATCTTGAGCGCCGCCTCGTTGGCGCCGCCATGGGCCGGCCCCCAGAGGCAGGCGATGCCGGCCGCGATGCAGGCGAAGGGGTTGGCGCCCGAGGAGCCGGCGAGACGAACGGTCGAGGTCGAGGCGTTCTGCTCGTGGTCGGCATGGAGGATGAAGATCCGGTCCAGCGCGCGGGCGAAGATCGGGTTGATCTGATACTCCTCGCACGGGACCGCGAAGCACATCCGCAGGAAGTTCGAGGTATAGTCGAGCTCGTTCTTCGGATACACGAAGGGCTGACCGATCGAGTATTTGTAGGCCATCGCCGCCAGCGTCGGCATCTTGGCGATCATGCGCATGGAGGCGACCATGCGCTGCTTCTCGTCCGAGATGTCGGTCGAGTCGTGATAGAAGGCCGAGAGCGCGCCGACGCAGGCCACCATCACCGCCATCGGGTGGGCGTCGCGGCGGAACCCCTGGAAGAAGCGGTTCATCTGGTCGTGCACCATGGTGTGGCGCGTGACCCGGTAATCGAAATCGGCCTTCTGCGAGGGCGTCGGCAGCTCGCCGAACAGCATCAGGTAGCAGGTCTCGAGGAAGTCGCCGTGCTCGGCGAGCTGCTCGATCGGGTAGCCGCGATAGAGCAGCACGCCGGCGTCGCCGTCGATATAGGTGATCTTCGACTCGCAGGAGGCGGTCGAGGTGAAGCCCGGATCGAAGGTGAAGACACCGGTCTTCGCGTGAAGCTTGCCGATATCGATGACGCTCGGCCCGATCGTCCCGGTCTTGACCGGCAACTCGATCTGCTTGTCGTCCACGGTGATCGTGCTGGATGCGCTCATGGAGGCGTGGACCTTTCCTGGCAACGGGGCGGCGCCGCCCCGGGCGTCGGCTGAGCCGGAGGCCCGGGTTCGGTGCGGAACGGCAGCATTGCTGCAGTTGCTCACAGGACCATCGGGTTAGCGGATCAGCCGAGCGCCATCAACGGGGCGGGTGACATCCGCCGGGGAACGGCAAGCGAAAACCGGGCCGAAGCCCGTATGCCGCAGGCGCGGCGTTCAGGCGTCCGAAAGCCGATCCCGCAGCCGCCCGAGGCTCTCGTCGCGCCCGAGCACGGCCATCACGTCGAAGAGCGGCGGTGAAGTTGTGCGGCCCGTGAGAGCAGCCCGCAGAGGCTGTGCAATCTGGCCGAGCTTCAGCCCCTGGGCCTCCGCGAAGGCGCGCACGGCACCCTCGGTCGCCGCGGCATTCCACTCAGTCAGCGCCTCCAGCGCCGGCAAGACGGCGGCGAGGCGCGCGCTTCCGTCCTCGCCGAGCAGCGCCTTCGCCTTCTCATCGAGGACGAGCGGTCGCTGCGCGTAGAGGTAGTAGGCGCTGTCGAGGAGATCAACGAGCGTCTTGGCCCGCTCCTTCAGCCCCGGCATCGCCGCGGTGAGGCGCTGGCGCAGGTCCGGCGGGAGCGGGGCCGCGAGACCGCGCTCGGCGCCGACGCTCGGCACGATGGTCTCGACCGCGTCGACGAGGGCCGCATCGTCCGAGCCGCGGATGTAGAGGCCGTTCAGGTTCTCGAGCTTGGCAAAGTCGAAGCGCGCGGGCGAGCGCCCGATCGCCTTCAGATCGAAGGCCGCGACCATCTCCTCCGTCGAGAACACCTCCTGGTCGCCGTGGCTCCAGCCGAGGCGGACGAGGTAGTTGCGGAGCGCCGCCGGCAGGTAGCCGAGGTCCCGGTAGGCGTCGACGCCGAGCGCCCCGTGGCGCTTCGAGAGCTTGGCGCCGTCCGCCCCGTGGATCAGCGGGATGTGGGCCATGCTCGGCACATCCCAGCCCAGCGCCTGATAGATCTGGCCCTGGCGGGCGGCGTTGGTGAGGTGGTCGTCGCCGCGGATCACCTGGGTCACGCCCATGTCGTGGTCGTCGACGACGACGGCCAGCATGTAGGTCGGGTTGCCGTCCGAGCGCAGCAGGACGAGATCGTCGAGGTCCCGGTTCTGCCAGACGACGCGGCCCTGCACCGCGTCCTCGACCACGGTCTCGCCCTCGGTCGGAGCCCGCAGCCGGATCACCGGCTTCACGCCCTCCGGGGCCTCGGACGGATCGCGATCGCGCCAGCGCCCGTCGTAGCGCAGCGGGCGCCCCTCCGCCCGGGCGCTCTCCCGCATCTGCGTCAGCTCCTCGGGCGTGGCGTAGCAGCGATAGGCGCGCCCCGAGGCGAGGAGGCTCTCGGCCACCTCCCGGTGCCGCTCGGCCCGGGCGTATTGGTAGATCACGTCCCCGTCCCAATCGAGGCCGAGCCAGCGCATCCCGTCGAGGATCGCGTCGATCGCGCCTTGCGTCGATCGCTCGCGGTCCGTGTCCTCGATGCGCAGCAGCATCCGGCCGCCGTGCCGACGGGCGTAGAGCCAGTTGAACAGGGCCGTGCGGGCGCCGCCGATATGCAGGTAGCCCGTGGGCGAGGGTGCGAAACGCGTGACGACGGCAGAGGACATCGGGCCGGCTGATGTTCGAGTGGACGGGCGGGCGACGTTCGGGCGGGAAGGATCGACCGGCCCGGCCGCGGGCCTGTAGCATGCGCGGGCGGACGCGTTAAGAAATCGTCGCACGGGAGGGACTTTCCAATCCCGCGCGCGGACGGTGCGGCAAAGGATGGCGCAGGGGGCGGCAGGGAAGGGGATCGTCGCGATCCGCGCGCCTGGGCGCCTGCTCGCTCCTGGCCTGTGGGTACCGGCACTCCGCGGCTGGGTGGGCGCGGAGCTGGCGCAGGAGGCGGGGCAACGGCGCCTGTTTCCCTGGCTCGCGGTCGCCTTCGGGACGGGCATCCTCGTCTATTTCGCTCTCACCGACGGCGAGCCGGCGCTCGCCGCCGCGCCCATCGCCGCCGGCCTGTGCCTTGCGCTGACGCCCGTCCTCGGTGCGAGGCCCGCCGCGCTCGCGCTGACGCTCGCGCTCGCCGCCGCCTTCCTCGGCTTCGGGGCGGCGGCGTGGCGCGTCGCCCGCGTTTCCGGCCCGATCCTCGCGCGGACCACCATCGCGCCCCTCACGGGGCTGATCGAGGCCCTCGACGAGCGGGAGGAGGGCGCGCGCCTCGTGGTGCGCCTCACGAGCTTCGGAACCCTGGCACCCGAAGCGCGCCCCTTGCGGGTGCGCGTGACCTACCGGACCCGGCAGGCCCTGAAGCCCGGCGATTTCATCGCGGCCAAGGCGCGCCTCCTGCCGCCGCCCGAGCCGGCGCGTCCCGGCGGCTACGATTTCGGGCGCGACGCCTATTTCCGCGGCATCGGCGCCGTGGGCTCCCTCGTCGGGACGATCGAGGTGAGGTCACCGCCCGAGCCCCTGCCTCTCGCCCTTCGCCTCGCGGCCGGCATCGACGACGCGCGCAACGCGCTCACGCGGCGCATCACCGACGCGAACGGGGGCAGGCCGGCGCCGTGGCCGCCGCGCTGGTGACGGGCAAGCGCGGCCTCATCGCACCGGAGACCAACGACGTGCTGCGGGCGGCGGGCATCTACCACGTCGTCTCGATCTCCGGCCTGCACATGGTGCTCGCGGCCGGCGTCGTCTTCTGGCTGGTGCGCTCCGCGCTGGCGCTGGTGCCGCATTGCGCCCTGCTGTGGCCGATCAAGAAGATCGCGTCCGGCTTCGCGATGGTGGGCGTCACCGCCTATTGTGCGTTCTCCGGTTGGGACGTCGCCGCCGAGCGGGCTCTGATCATGACCCTGATCATGCTCGGCGCGATCCTCGTCGACCGCCCGGCCCTGAGCATGCGCAACCTCGCGCTCGCCGCCCTCGTGGCGCTCGCCCGCGAGCCCGAGGCGTTGCTCGGCCCGAGCTTCCAGATGTCGTTCGGGGCGGTGGCCGGCCTGATCGCCTGCGCCCGCTTCATCGACGGGCGCCTCTTCCGGCGCGAGGGCGCCGGGCCGGTCGGGCGGTCCGTCGCCCTGGCCGCGGGCGCCGTGATCGGCACCTTGCTGACGACGCTCGTGGCGCAGATCGCCACAGCCCCCTTCGCGACCTACCATTTCCAGACGATCCAGCCCTTCGGCCTCGTCGGCAACGCCCTCACGCTGCCGCTCGTCTCCCTCGTGGTGATGCCGGCCGCGGTGCTCGGGATCCTCGCCTACCCGTTCGCGCTCGATCAGCCGGTCTGGTGGCTGATGGGGCAGGCGGTGCGCGGCATGCTCGCGATCTCGGGCTGGATCGGCGGTCTCGGGCAGGCGAATGTCGGGGTGCCGGCCTTCGGCACGGGCGCTCTCGCGCTGCTGGCCGCCGGCCTCCTCGTCGCGGTCCTACCCGCCTCGCGCCTGCGATGCCTGTGCGTGGTGCCGCTCGGCCTCGGCCTCCTCCTGGCCGCATCGCCCGAGCGCCAGGACATCTTCATCGATCGCGAGGGGAGGGGCGCGGCGGTGCGGGGCGAGGAGGGCCGTCTCGTCGCTCTTGGCCGGCCCTCCTCCTTCGTCCTCGAGCAGTGGATGAAGGCGGACGGCGATGCGCGGAAGGCGTCGGAGGCCGGGGAAGGGGGACGCTGCGACCGGCTCGGCTGCACCCTGCGGGCCTTCGACGGGCGCCGGATCGCGCTGGCGCGTGACAAGCGCGCGCTCACCGAGGATTGCGCGCGCGCCGACATCGTCATCACGTCGCAAGTCGCCCCGCCGGGCTGCGCGGCGGGGCTCGTCATCGACCGCGCCTATCTTGCGCGGTCTGGCGCCGTCGCGATCCGCCTCACCGGTTCCGGCCCAATCGTCTCGACGGCCCGCGGTCTCGGTGGATCCTCGCCCTGGCGCCCGGCCGCGGCGCCGCGCGCCCAGCAGATTCCGGGCTCTCCGACCGCTCGGGCAAGCCCGGACGAGGCCGCTCCGGAGGAGGGTGCCGCGTCTGCGGAGACGGGCCCCGAATCGCTTCAGTAGCGGCGCACGAGGCTGACGAGGCGTCCCTGGATGCGGACCCGGTCGGGACCGAGCACGCGGGTCTCGTAGGACGGATTCGCGGCCTCGAGGGCGATCGAGGAGCCGCGGCGGCGCAGGCGCTTGAGCGTCGCCTCCTCGTCGTCGATGAGGGCCACGATGATGTCGCCCGTGTTGGCCGTGTCCTGCTTGCGGATCACCACGAGGTCGCCGTCGAGGATGCCGGCCTCGATCATCGAGTCGCCGCGCACCTCGAGCGCGTAATGCTCGCCGCCCGCCAGGAAATCCGGCGACAGGGTGATCGACGCGCTCTGGTTCTGGATCGCCGAGATCGGCGTGCCCGCCGCGATCCGCCCCATCACGGGGATCGTCATGGCGCGGCCGTTCTCGTCGGTCGCCTGCGTCGTCGGCAGCTTCGCGGCCGGCGCCCGCGTGCGGCCGCCCTCGACGACGCTCGGCGTGAAGCGGCGCACCTCGCTGCCCGACCCGGCCGGCTGGCCGAGGCTCTCGGGCATGCGGATCACCTCGATCGCCCGTGCCCGGTTCGGCAGGCGGCGCAGGAAGCCGCGCTCCTCAAGCGCCGTGATGAGGCGGTGGATGCCGGATTTCGACTTGAGATCGAGGGCATCCTTCATCTCATCGAAAGACGGCGGGACGCCGCTCTCGCGCATCCGCTGCTGGATGAAGCGGAGCAGATCCAGCTGTTTACGCGTCAGCATGGGGCAGTCTCATCTCTCGGGGCGACGCGGCGGGCGGTCGCGGAAACAAAGCGCGAACACGTTAAACGTTCCGCAAGTGTTCCGCAAGCGCAGCTTGGCGATACTGATCGAGATCAGAGGATCGAGCGGTCGAGACGCAGGATGCGGCAGGATTCGCCAGCCTTCGCGGCCGGCGCGTGCGGCGGGCGCACGAGAAGGGCCTCGGCTTGACCGAGCACCGAGAGCATCGAGGAATCCTGCCGCGCCTCGGGATGCGCGACCGGCAGACGATCGGGCGCCGTGTCGAGGCGGGCCCGCATGTAGTCGGCCCGGCCGTCATTCGCCGGCAGATCGCGGCCGAGCGTCGCCGGCTCGTCGCGGTCGGCACCCGCCCGCGGATCTCCGACGAGCGCGCGGATCGCCGGGACCACGAAGAGCATCCCGCAGACGATGGCCGAGACCGGGTTGCCCGGCAGGCCGATGACCAGCATCTCGCCGAGCCGGCCATGCATCAGCGGCTTGCCGGGTCGCAGCGCGACGCGCCAGAAGCCGAGTTCGAGCCCCTCGCGGGCGAGCGTCGATTGCACGAGGTCGTGGTCGCCGACCGACGCGCCGCCGAGGGTGACGAACAGGTCTGCGCGCACCTCGCGGGCCCGGCGGATCGCGTCCTCCAGCGCCGGCAGGCTGTCGCCCGCGATGCCGAGGTCGATCGGGTCCGCTCCGGCCGCGCGGGCGAGAGCGGCGAGCGCGAGCGCGTTCGAGGCGACGATCTGGTCCCAGGCGACCGGCGCCCCCGGCGCCACCAACTCGTCGCCGGTGGCGAGGATCGCGACCCGGGGACGGCGTCGCACGGCGACCTCCGCGTGGCCGGCCGCGGCGGCGAGCGCGAGCCGGCGCGCGTCGAGGCTCTCGCCCGCCTGCAGGAGCGCGTCGCCTTCCCGGAAATCGAGTCCGGCGGGCCGGACGAAGCGGCCCGCGGATACGCCTTCCCGCGCGGTCACCGTGTCGCCCTCGGCCTCCGCGTTCTCCTGGATCAGGATCACGTCGGCTCCCTCCGGCACGGGCGCGCCGGTGAAGATGCGCACGGCCTCGCCGGGGCCGACCCGGCCGGCATAGCCATGTCCGGCGGCGCTCGTGCCGACGAGCCGCAGCCGGGCGGGGATGCCGGCGAGGTCGGCGCCGCGCACGGCGTAGCCGTCCATCGCGGAGGCCGGGAAGGGCGGCTGCGTGCGCAGCGCGGCGACCGGTTCCGCGAGCGTCCGCCCGGCTGCGGCGGCGATCCCGAGGCGCTCCGCCTCGACGGGCCGGGACACGCTGGAGAGGATGCGCCCCAGCGCCTCCGCGACGGGCAGGAGGCCGCTCACGCGCCGGCTTTCGCGCGATAGCTGCCCGAGCGGCCGCCATCCTTGGCGAGCAGCCGGATGCCCTCGATGCGCATGCCGCGATCGACCGCCTTCACCATGTCGTAGACGGTGAGGCAGGCGATCGAGACCGCGGTCAGCGCTTCCATCTCGACGCCGGTCGGACCCTGCACGCGCACCTCCGCGGTGAGCCGAAGGCCGGGGAGCGCTTCATCGACCTCGCAGGTCACGTGGACCTTCGAGAGCAGGAGGGGATGGCAGAGCGGGATCAACTCGTGCGTGCGCTTGGCCGCCATGATGCCGGCAAGGCGCGCGGTGCCGATCACGTCGCCCTTCTTCGCGTCCCCCTCCCGGATGAGCCTGAGCGTCTCGGGAAGCATCACCACGGCCCCTTCCGCCAGCGCCGTGCGGGTGGTCGCGGCCTTGTCGGTGACGTCGACCATGTTGGCCGCGCCGGTGGCGTCGAGATGGGTGAGGCCGGTCATCCGCGGGTCCGGGTCACGCCGTCTCGCCGAACAGGAGGCTGCGCGTCGCCTCCGTCAGGTTCGCCTGCCGCATCAGGCTCTCGCCGACGAGAACCGTGTTGAGGCCGTTCTCCGCGAGGCGGACCACGTCCGCATGGCTGGCGATGCCGCTCTCGGCGACGGGAATGCGGTCCTTCGGGATGCCGGGCGCGAGGCGGATCGCGGTCTCGAAGGAGACCTCGAAGGTCTTCAGGTTGCGGTTGTTGATGCCGATGAGACGCGTGCCGAGCGGAATCGCCCGCTCCAGCTCCTCGGCGTCGTGCACCTCCACCAGAACGTCCATGCCGAGGTCGTGCGCCGCCTCCACGATCGCCGCCGCCTCCTCGTCGTCGAGGCAGGCCATGATCGCGAGCACGCAATCCGCGCCCCATGCCCGCGCTTCGAGCACCTGATAGGGCTCGAACATGAAGTCCTTGCGCAGCACCGGCAGGGCGCAGGCGGCCCGCGCCTCCACGAGATATTCGGGGCGCCCCTGGAAGGACGGCTCGTCGGTCAGCACCGAGAGGCAGGTCGCGCCGCCGGCCTCG
The DNA here is from genome assembly GCF_031457035.1 of Methylobacterium sp. BE186. Taxonomy (NCBI): domain Bacteria; kingdom Pseudomonadati; phylum Pseudomonadota; class Alphaproteobacteria; order Hyphomicrobiales; family Methylobacteriaceae; genus Methylobacterium; species Methylobacterium sp. BE186. Next base: position 75,669 of record NZ_JAVDVV010000011.1, on the reverse strand, counting down.
TAGGCTTCAGCCAGCGCCGCCGGGTTGAAATCGGCCCGGATCAGCCCCTTCGAGGGCGAGGCCTTCTTCACCTCCGCGATGAGGGCGGGGCGACCGGCCGCGATATGGGCGCCGATCGCGTCCGCGAAGCCCCGGGGCGGGGATTGTGCGGCGGCGCGCGCCTCCAGTTCCGACTCGGAGACCCGCAGCTTCGCCTCGGCGATCTCGCGCCGCTTATAGGCCTCGATGCGGGCCAGGACGGTCTGTCCCGTGGCGCCCGTGGTTGCGGTCTCGGACATCGGCATCCCTCAGGCGTTCGAAACCTCGACGAGGCGGGCGAGCGTCGCCCGGGCCGCCCCGCTGGCGATGGCCGCATCCGCGCGCGCGACGCCCTCGCCGAGCGTCGGAGCGGCCCCCGCGACCACGAGGCCGGCCCCAGCATTGAGAACGGCGATGTCCCGGTAGGCGTTGCGGGCTCCGTCGAGGACGGAGGCGAGGGCGCGGGCATTGTGGTCCGGATCGCCCCCCCGCAGATCCTCGAGGGTCGCGAGCGTCAGGCCGACCTCGCGCGGATCGATGCGGAAGCGGGTGATGTGCCCGTCCTCCAGGGCCACGACGGCGGTCGGCCCCGTCACGGTGATCTCGTCGAGCCCGTCCGAGCCGTGCACGGTCCAGACCCGGCGACTTCCGAGCGCCGAGAGCACCCGGGTCAGCGGCTCCGCCCAGTCCGGCGTCGAGACGCCGAGAAGCTGGTGCGTGACGCCCGCCGGATTCGAGAGGGGGCCGAGCAGGTTGAAGATGGTGCGCACCGGCAGTTGCGAGCGCACGGGCGCGACGTGGCGCATGGCGCCGTGATGCGTCTGCGCGAACATGAAGCAGAGGCCGGCCTGATCGAGGCAGCGGCCGAGGCCCGCCGGGTCGAGGCCGAGCTTCACGCCCAGGGAGGCCAGCACGTCCGCGGCGCCCGAGCGCGAGGTCGCGGCGCGATTGCCGTGCTTGGCGACCGGCACGCCGCAGGCGGCCGTGACGATCGCCGCCAGCGTCGAGACGTTGTAGCTGCCGGAATGGTCGCCGCCGGTGCCGACGATGTCGACGGCACCCGGGACGGAGGCGACCGGGAGCATCCGGGCGCGCATGGCCTCCACGGCGCCCGTGATCTCCTCGACCGTCTCGCCGCGGACCTTCAGCGCGACGAGGAAGGCCGCCGCCTGGACCGGCGTCACATCGCCGGAGAGGAGGTCGTCGAAGGCGGCGCGCGCCTCGTCGCGGCTCAAGGACTGCCCTGAGGCGACCTTGGCCAGGGGGTGCTTGAAGGATTCCATGCGCCGGACGCGGTCTGCCGATGCGGGCGCGCCGCGCGTCGGCGCGTCCCGGTCTGACGCGTCAATGCACGTCGTGCGCGCGCTTGTCACGCTCCGCGTTCCAGGCCGCGGCGATCTCCAGGAAATTGCGCAGGATCTGCGTTCCATGCTGCGAGAGGATGCTCTCGGGATGGAACTGCACGCCGTGGACCGGCCGCGACCGGTGCTCCAACCCCATGATCAGCCCGTCGGCCTCGGCCGTCACGGCGAGATCGCCGGGGCAGCCGGCGCGATCGACGACGAGGGAGTGGTACCGGGTGGCCTGGAGCGGCCCGTTGATGCCGCGGAAGACGCCGGTGGCGCCGTGCTCGATGGTCGAGACCTTGCCGTGCATCGGCGCGGGCGCCCGAACGACGTCGCCGCCGAAGGCCTGCCCGATCGCCTGCAGTCCCAGACACACACCGAAGATCGGCGTGTCGGCGGACAGTTCGCGGATCACGTCGAGGCAGATCCCCGCCTCGTTCGGCGTGCAGGGGCCCGGCGACAGGATCACCGCGTCGGCCTTGCGCGCCCGGACCTCCTCGACGGCGAGCGCGTCGTTGCGCACGACCGAGATCGATCCGCAGAGCGGGCCGATCAGGTGCACGAGATTCCAAGTGAACGAGTCGTAATTGTCGATCACGAGGACGTCGGATTGCGCGGCCGGCTTCATGGATCAGGGACTTGAGGCCTCGGGCCGCGCCGGTCAAGTGTCGGCGCCGCACAGCGGACGCTGTGCCGCTTCCATCGACGACGTTTTGAGCACATTCAGTTCAAGATGGAGTTCGTCGACAGGGGTTGAGCTCAAATGGGCCGTCAATCACGCGTCTGATTGGCGAACATTGGCCATTATGACGGCCAAGACCGAGATTTAATCGATGTTTAACCATGAAGGCCCCACTTCATAGGAGCTAGTCGGACCTTGGAGAGGCGGTTATGCGAGGCTTGGACAATGTGAAGCTCCTGGGGAAGATCGCGATCCCCCTCGCGATCTCGCTGGTCGTCACGCTCGGCGTCGTCGTCTTCGCGCGCTCAGCGCTCTCCGGCCTGTCTCGGCAGATCGACGGCCTGATCGACGTCCAGGTGGCGCGGCAGGAGAACGTCCTTCGCCTCGCGGTCGATCTCACGGAGGCGGCGCTTCAGAACCGCAACATCATCATCGAGAGCGACCCCGAGAAGATCGGGGGCTACAAGATGCGCCAGGACAAGGCGAAGGCTGGGGTCGTCGCGGCGATGGACAAGCTGACGGCCCTCGCCAACACCCCTGAACGCCGGGCGATGAACCAGGAAATCCGCTCGCTCATCGACGGGTATTTCATCATCCTCGATCGTTCGACCGCGCTCGGCCTCAAGGGGGAGGACAAGGCTGCCATGGCCGTCGCGCAGAACGAGGCGTCGCCGGCCCGCCGAGCCATCAGCGAGCGCGTCGCGCAGCGGATGGAGGCCATCGGCCGGGAGCTTGCCGATGCCCGGGCGCAGGCGGAGGAGACCGCGAGCCGCGCGTCCCTGGAATTCATGGTTGCGGCGGGAAGCGGCCTCGTCGTCGCCCTCGGCCTCGCCGCCGCCATCGTGATCGGCGCGATCGGGCGTCCGCTCGGGCGCATGACCGCAGCGATGGGCGCGCTCGCGGCCGGCGATCTGGACGTCGCCGTCGAGGGCGCCCAGCGCCGGGACGAGATCGGCGCCCTGGCGCGGGCGCTCACCATCTTCAAGGAGAACGCGCTCGAGGCGCGGCGCCTCGCCGCGATCCAGGCCGACGAGGACGCCGCGAAGATGCGCAGGGCCGAGCGCCTCGACGGACTGACCCAGGCTTTCGAGCGCGAGGCTGGCAGCCTCACCGACAGCCTCACGGCGGCCGCGACCGAGATGGAGGCCACCGCCCATTCCATGACGGGCATCGCCGAGCAGACGAACCGGCAGGCGGTCACCGTGGCCGCGGCGGCCGGCCAGACCTCGAGCAACGTCCAGACCGTCGCGACCGCAACGGAGGAACTCTCGACCTCGATCCAGGAGATCACGCAGCAGGTCTCCCGCTCGGCGGAGATCGCCGGCACGGCGGTCGCCAGCGCCCGCGACACCGACGCGACGATCCACGCGCTCGCCGTGACCGCGGAGAAGATCGGCGCCGTGATCGCGATGATCTCGAACATCGCGGGACAGACGAACCTGCTCGCGCTCAACGCGACGATCGAGGCTGCGCGCGCGGGCGAAGCGGGCCGCGGCTTCGCGGTGGTCGCGACCGAGGTGAAGGAACTCGCGGCCCAGACGAGCCGGGCGACCAGCGAGATCGCGGGGCAGATCGACGCGATCCAGGGCGCGACGCGCGGGGCGGTCGACGCGGTGCGCGGCATCGGCACCACCATCGACGGCATGGCGGACATCGCGACGCAGGTCGCAGCGGCGATGGAGGAGCAGGGCGCCGCGACGCGGGAGATCGCGCGCAACGTGCAGGAGGCGGCGCGCGGCACGGAGCAGGTCACCGGCAGCATCGGCGACGTGCGCAAGGGGGCCGGCGAGACGGGCTCCGCGGCAACGCAGGTCCTGGGTGCCGCCCGCGAACTCGCCACGCACTCGGCGACCCTGAGCCAGACGGTCCGGGGCTTCCTGGCCGACGTCAAGGCGGCCTGAGCGTCGCTCACGGAACACCTTCCGGCGTCGCCGCGCCCGGAAGTGGGCATCCGGGAACCCGAAGTTTCGTGAGCCGTATCGACCCGGGCGGCCGCCCCCGAGGGGGTCGGCCTCCTACTGCCCGCGCCTCGCCTGGGCGGCGAAGCGCACGGCGTCCTCGGCGGCGCGGAACAGGGCTTTCGCCTTGTTCACGCATTCCTGCTGCTCGGCGGCCGGATCGGAATCGTAGACGATGCCCGCGCCCGCCTGGACGTGCATCCGCCCATCCTTCACGATGGCCGTGCGCAGGACGATGCAGGTGTCCATCTCGCCCCGGGCCCCGAAATAGCCGATGCAGCCGCCATAGGGACCGCGCTTCTCGCGTTCCAGCTCGTCGATGATCTCCATCGCCCGCACCTTCGGCGCGCCCGACACCGTTCCGGCAGGAAATCCCGCCGCGAGCGCGTCGAGGTTGTCGCGGGCCGGGTCGATCTCGCCCTCGACGTTCGAGACGATGTGCATCACCTGGCTGTAATATTCGAGGAAGAACGAGCCGGTGACGGTGACGGTGCCGATCCGCGAGACGCGCCCGACATCGTTGCGGCCGAGATCGAGCAGCATCAGGTGCTCGGAGCGCTCCTTCGGATCGGCGAGCAGCTCCTCGGCCAGCGCCTTGTCCTCCGCGGGCGTGGCTCCGCGGCGGCGCGTTCCGGCGATCGGCCGGATCGTCACCGTGCCGTCCCGCACCCGCACCAGGATCTCCGGGCTTGAGCAGACGACCTGAAATTCCTCGAAATCGAGGTAGCAGAGGAACGGCGCCGGGTTGGTCCGCCGGAGGGAGCGGTAGAGGGCGAAGGCCGGCAGCGTGAAGGGCGCCTCGAAGCGCTGCGAGAGCACCACCTGGAAGATGTCGCCCGCGACGATGTACTCCTTCGCCCGCGCCACCATGCCCGCATAGTCGGCGGGGGGCGTGTTCGAGACGGGCTCGGGCGGCGGGACGTTGCTGAGGTCGGCCCGCGCCTCGATCGGCAGCGGCCCTTCGAGGGCGCCCGCGATCTGTTCGAGACGCGCCTGCGCCGCTTCGTAGGCGGCGCGCGCGGAGATTCCCGCGACGGGCCGCACCGGGCTCACGACCGTGATGAGGTCGCGCACCGCGTCGAAGACCACCATCACCCGCGGCCGCACCAGCACCGCGTCCGGCACGCCGAGCGGGTCCGGGTTCGGCTCCGGCAGCACCTCCATGGCCCGTACCATGTCGTAGCCGAGATAGCCGAACAGGCCGGCCGCCATCGGCGGCAGCTCGGCGCCGGCCTCTTCGCCGATCGCGCTCTCGGCGATCAGCGCGCGCAGGCTGTCGAGGGGGCCTCGGTCATCGGGGCTGAAGGCCGAGAGATCCGCGCCGCGGGCGATCTCGGGCCTGCCGTCCCGGCAGCGCCAGATCAGGTCCGGGTCGAGGCCGATCATCGAGTAACGCCCGCGTACGGCGCCACCCTCGACGGATTCGAGAAGGAAGGCCGCGCCGGCGTGGCGGGCCCGCAGCTTCAGGAAGGCCGCGACCGGTGTCTCGAGGTCCGCGACGAGCGTCAGGTTGAGGAGGGCCGGGCGGCCGGCCTCGTAGCCGGCCGCGAAGGCCTCGTAGGGATCGTCGGAGGCCATTGCCGCCTCAGTACTCGCCGCCGATCGCGCGCCGGAAGGCGGCCTGATTGACGCTCACCCCGGCCTTCTTCTGCACCTCGGCGATGTACTCGCCGAGCACGTCGTCGGCGAGCGCCGTGCGGAAGTTCGACTCGATCGTCTTGTCGCTCGGACTGCCGGGCACGTAGGCCGACATCGTCGCCGAGGTGACCTTGAACAGGACGCGCGACTCGCCCGACGGGGCCGACCCCGGCTTGTCGACGAAGGTCGCGAAGATGCGATTGACAACGTCCGCGTCGAGATCGTCCTTCGATTGGTTGCGGGCGAGGTCCTCGGCCGTCTGGACGTTGAGGCCGACCGAGCCCGCGACGGCTTCGAGGCTTTCGCCCTTGTCGAGCCGCTCCTGCAGCTCCCGCGCCTTGGCGGCGAGGCGATGCGATACCTCCGCCGCCTTCCAGCCGGCGACCGCCTGCTCCCGCACCTCTGCCAGCGGCTTGTCGTGGGCGGGATCGATCTTGGTCACGTCGAACCAGACGTAGCCGCCGGTCTTCGTGCGCAGCGGTTCATTGTCGCCGCCGATCTCGGCGCGGAACACGGCGGGCAGGGTCGTGTCCGGGTCGGGAATGCCGGCAACCGGCTGGCCGCCCGGGTCCTTGCCCTGCGCATCGATCGCCTCGGCCGCGACGAGGGGCAGGCCGCGCTCCTTGGCGATGTCGGCGAGCGGCTTCGCACTCGCCCGCTGGTCCTCGATCGCGTCGTGGGCCGCATCGATGCCGCTCCGGGCGCGCTGATCGGCAAGGGCCTTCCGGATCTCGGGCGCGACCTCGGCGAACGGCTTGCGGGTCTCCGGCTCGATGCCCGTGACGCGCAGGAGCACGGTGCCGAAGCGGCCCTTCACGGGCGGGCTCAGGGCGCCCTGCTGCAGGGAGAAGGCGGCGTCGGCAACCGCGGGGTCGAACAGCTCGGCCTTCGTCAGGGTGCCCAGCGAGAGGCTCTTCGGGTCGACCCCGCGCTCCACGGCCACGGCCTCGAACGGCTTCTCGCCGCTCTCGATCTGCTTGCGCGCGGCCTCGGCCGCCGCCTCGTCGGGGAAGACGATCTGCTGGATCGTGCGGCGCTCGGGCGAGCCGAAACGCTCCTTCTGCGTGTCGTAGACCTTGCGCAGCTCCTCCTCGGTCACCGCCTCGGGCTTGGCGAGCGTCTCCGGGCTGAGGACGAGGAGGTTGGCGCTGCGGCGCTCGGGCGCCCGGTAATTGGCCTTGTTCGCGGAGTAATAGCCTTCCAGCTCCGCATCGGTCGGCGCCGGGACCTCGCCCGCGACGGAGGGCGCGAGGCGCAGATAGGCGGCGGCACGCCGCTCCGTGGAGTAGCGGTGCACGGCCTCGCGCATCGCCTGAGGCACATGGATGTCCGCCGCGACGGCTTCGGCAAGCTGGAGCCGGGCGATCACCGCCCGCTGCTCGCGCACGAACAGGGCCTCGTTGAGCCCTGCGCGCTGCAGCGTCTGGTAGAACAGGGACGGGTCGAACTTGCCCTCCGCGTTCTGGAACGACTTCTCCTCGTGGATCGCGCGTAGCACCGCCGCGTCCGGCACCGCGAGGCCGAGGTCGCGGGTCTTCTGGTCGAGCGACGCTTCCGTCACGAGCTGGGACATGACCTGGCGGTCGAGCCCGAGCGCCCGCGCCTGATCGGGCGTCAGGTTGCGGCGAAGCTGCTGCTGATAGCGCTGGAGCTGGTTCTGATAGGCGGCGCGCACGGCCTCGGCCGAGATCTGCGTCTTGCCGACGGTCGCGACCGTGTTGCTCGATCCGCCCCGGAAGAACTCCTCGACGCCGAAGATCGCGACACCCGCGATCAGCAGCGTGAACACGATCGTCAGAACGATCTTGCCGAGCCAGTGCTGGCTGGCATTGCGCATGTTCTGGAGCATCGGGGCGCGGGCCTGTCTGTCGTCCTTCCCGCGCGGGCAGCGCTCGCGGCGGGCGTGTCGGCGTTATGAAATTGCGGTTGCCCGCGATAGACCATCCGCGGGCGTCAGCAAAGGGCGGAGGCGGTTTGCACGCCCAAGCTTGCTCTGATAGGCCCGGCAATCGTTGCGTACCGCGAAGGACACCGATGACACGGCAGGGACGGCGCCCTCTGGTTGCAGGCAATTGGAAGATGAATGGCACCCGCAGCTCGGTTGCCGTGGTCGAGGCCGTCCGCCGCGGATTGTCGCCCGCCCTCATCGAGGGCATCGACCTCCTGATCTGCCCGCCCTCCACTCTGATCGCGTCCTGCGTCGCCGCCGCCTACGGCTCCAACATCGCCATCGGCGGCCAGAACCTCCACGCCAAGCCGAGCGGCGCCTTCACGGGCTCGATCTCGGCCGAGATGCTGGCCGACCTCGGCGCCTCCTACGTGATCGTGGGGCATTCGGAGCGGCGCGCCTACCACCACGAGACGGATGACGGCGTGCACGCCAAGGCACTCGCCGCCCGGCGGGCGGGATTGTGCGGGATCATCTGCGTCGGCGAGACGAAGGACGAGCGCGAGGAGGGCCGCACCCTCGACATCGTGCGCGCCCAGCTCGCCATCGGCGTGCCGAAGGGTGCGACCGGCGCCGACACGGTGATCGCCTACGAGCCGGTCTGGGCGATCGGCACCGGCCTCACGCCGACGCCCGCCGACATCGCCGAGGTGCACGCCTCGCTGCGCGAGATGCTGGAGCGGCTCGTCGGCCCCGAGGCGGCGCGCATCCGCATCCTCTACGGCGGCTCCGTGAAGCCCGGCAACGCGCGCGAGCTGATGTCCGTCGACAATGTCGACGGGGCACTCGTCGGCGGCGCGAGCCTCGTCGCGGAGGATTTCCTGGGGATCGCGGCCGCCTATGCCTGAGCCTGCACCGCGCGGTTGCGCGGTTGGCGGCAGGTCATATCTGGTGTAAGGCCCCGCGGGTTACGCGGCCGGCGTCTCGGGATGCCGGCTCTGCCTGCGTTCCCGAAGCCCGTCAGGCCGCCGGGCAGCGCGCGCCGCTTCTGGAAATCCGATGCAGACCGTCCTGATCGTCGTACATCTTCTCATCGTGCTCGCGCTCATCGCGGTGGTGCTGCTGCAGCGCTCCGAGGGCGGCCTCGGCCTCGGCGGCGGGGGCAGCGGCGGCGTCTCCGGCTTCATGACCGGGCGCGGACAGGCGAACGCCCTGACGCGGGCAACCGCGATCCTCGCCGCCCTGTTCTTCGTGACCAGCATGACGCTCGCCGTCCTGTCGCATCGGAGCGCGGCGCCGAAATCGATCCTGGAGGGCACCGGGACGGGACAGCCCGCGCAGCAGGCCCCGAACGCCGACAACCTGCTCGACACGCTTCGCCGCCAGGGCGGCGGCGAGGGCGGTGCTCAGGCTCCCGCCGCTCCGGCCTCGCCCGCACCCGCGCCCGCCGCCCCCTCGGGTCCGCCGGACGCGCCGCAATCGCGCTGAGCGCCGGGCAGGCGCTCCCCCCGGCGCCGGCGCATGGCCCTCGGGTCGCGCCGACGTCGGCTTCGAATTGCCCTTCCCCTTCAAGGCCGTAACCTTGCGTTGCGCGTTCCACAAGGATCGCGCGGCGCGAGCATTTTGCGGTTTGGCAAATCACCGAGCATTCGTTAAGGACCGAGGCCCATGACGCGGTACGTTTTCATCACCGGCGGCGTGGTTTCCTCGCTCGGAAAAGGTCTCGCCTCGGCGGCGCTCGCGGCCCTCCTTCAGGCCCGGGGCTACAAGGTCCGGCTCCGCAAGCTCGATCCCTACCTGAACGTCGATCCGGGCACGATGAGCCCGACGCAGCACGGCGAGGTCTTCGTCACCGACGACGGCGCCGAGACCGACCTCGACCTCGGCCATTACGAGCGCTTCACGGGCGTCCCCGCGACCCGGGCCGACAACATCACGACGGGCCGGATCTACCTCGACATCATCACCAAGGAGCGGCGCGGCGACTATCTCGGCGCCACGATCCAGGTGATCCCCCACGTCACCAACGCCATCAAGGCGTTCGTCCTCGACGGCAACGAGGACTTCGACTTCGTCCTCGTCGAAATCGGCGGCACGGTGGGCGACATCGAGGGCCTGCCCTTCTTCGAGGCGATCCGCCAGCTCGGCCAGGAACTGCCCCGGGGCGCCACCGCCTTCGTGCACCTGACGCTCCTGCCCTACATCCCCTCGGCCGGCGAGTTGAAGACGAAGCCGACGCAGCATTCCGTGAAGGAGCTGCGCTCGATCGGTATCCAGCCGGACATGCTGCTCTGCCGCTGCGACCGGCCGATCCCGGCCGACGAGCGGCGCAAGCTCGGCCTGTTCTGCAACGTGCGCGAGACGTCCGTGATCGAGGCCCGCGACGTGGATTCGATCTACGACGTGCCGCTCTCCTACCGCGAGGCGGGCCTCGACCGGGAGGTGCTCGCTCATTTCGGCATCGATGCGGACACCGAGCCGAAGCTCGAGAAGTGGCGCACCATCTCGGAGCGGGTGAAGAACCCCGAGGGCGAGGTCTCGATCGCGATCGTCGGCAAGTACACGGGGCTGAAGGACGCCTACAAGTCGCTCACCGAGGCGTTGACCCACGGCGGCATCGCCAACCGGGTCCGGGTGAACCTCGAATGGATCGAGTCCGAGGTCTTCGAGCGCGAGGATCCGGCACCCTTCCTCGAAGGGCTCAACGGCATCCTCGTGCCCGGCGGCTTCGGCCAGCGCGGGGCGGAGGGCAAGATCCGGGCGGCCCGCTACGCCCGCGAGCGCAAGATCCCCTATTTCGGCATCTGCTTCGGCATGCAGATGGCGGTGATCGAGGCGGCGCGCTCGCTCGCCGGGATCGCGGATGCCAATTCCACCGAGTTCGGGGAGACGTCCGAGCCGGTCGTGGGCCTCCTCACCGAGTGGCTGCGCGGCAACGAACTGGAGCGGCGCGCGGCCGAGGGCAATCTCGGCGGCACGATGCGCCTCGGCGCCTACAGGGCGAACCTGAACCCCGATTCGAAGATCGCGCAGATCTACGGCTCGACGGACATCTCGGAGCGGCACCGGCATCGCTACGAGGTCAACATGGCCTACCGCGAATGCCTGGAGGCCAAGGGCCTGCGCTTCTCCGGCACCTCGCCGGACGGCCTCCTGCCCGAGACGATCGAGCATGTCGGCCATCCCTGGTTCATCGGCGTGCAGTTCCACCCGGAATTGAAGTCTCGGCCCTTCGAGCCGCACCCGCTGTTCAAGGGCTTCATCGCCGCGGCGATCGAGCAGAGCCGGCTGGTCTGAGCAACCCTGCGACGCTGCGTCGTCGCGGCCGGGGCCGGCTCCGGTTGGGATTCGGGGCGCCGCAGCCTAAATCTCTGCGTCGTGACCGAGATCCTGTTCTACCACATGCAGCGCCAGCCCCTCGAGAAGGTGCTGCCGAACCTGCTCGAGCGCTCGCTGGAGCGGAAGTGGCGGGCCGCCGTCCAGGCCGCCAGCGAGGAGCGCCTTCAGGCCCTCGACGACCAACTCTGGACCTTCAGCGACGACAGCTTCCTGCCCCATGCCACGGACTGCGACACGGATGCGGCGAGCCAGCCCGTGATCCTGACGCTGCGCGACACCAATCCGAACGCCGCCTCGATCCGTTTCCTCGTCGAGGGCGCCGAGCTTCCCCCGGATGCGGGCAGCTACGAGCGGATCTGCATCCTGTTCGACGGCACCGACCAGGATGCGCTGCTGCGCGCCCGCGAGCAATGGAAGCAGGCCAAGGAGGGCGGCCACGCGGTCGCCTACTGGCAGCAGGACGAGAGCGGCCGCTGGCAGAAGAAGGCCTGAGGCCCCGAACCCGATCGAGACACGCGACCGCGGGCCGCCGCGGCACCGGAGGAACGCCATGACGCGCTTCGCAGCCTGGGCCGCCGCTTTGGCCCTCGTCCTCGCCGGGCCCAATCCGCTGCTCGCGCAGGGCGGGCCGCCCGGGGCGGCACCGCAGCGGCAGGCCGAGCAGCGCGGTCCGGAAGGGCGCAAGTTGCCGCCCGATTCGACCACCGAGCACAGCGTCACCCTGCCGGACGGGCGCAGCCTCGCCTTCACCGCCGTCGCGGGCAGCCTGCCGCTGGTCGACGAGGCGGGCAAGCTCCAGGCCGAGATCGCCTACGTCGCCTATACCCGCCCGGCCCGCGAGGGCGAGGCGGAGCGCCCCGTCACCTTCGCCCTCAACGGCGGTCCCGGGGCGGCCTCCGCCTATCTCAACATCGGCGCGATCGGCCCCTGGCGGCTGCCCGCGGACGGAGCGAGCATCAGCCCCTCCCAGGGCGTTGGCCTCGTCCCGAACGACGGGACCTGGCTCGACTTCACCGACCTCGTCTTCATCGACCCCGTGGGCACCGGCTACAGCCGCGCGGCGGATGGGGACGCCAAGAAGTATTGGAGCATCGAGTCCGACGCCTCGGTGCTGGCGGCGGCGATCGCCCGATACCTGCGCATCAACGACCGCACGGGGGCACCGAAATTCTTCGTCGGCGAGAGCTATGGCGGCTTCCGCGGGCCGCTCATCGCCGCGAAGCTGCAGGAAGATGTCGGGATCGGGCTGTCCGGCATGGTGCTGCTCTCGCCGGTCCTCGATTTCGGCTGGCTGCAGCCGCCGCGCACCAATCCCTGGGGGCACGTCACGCGCCTGCCGTCCTTCGCGGCGGCGGCCCTGGAGCGGCGCGGCACCGTTCCGACGCGCACCCAGCTCGCGGACGCCGAGAGCTACGCGACCGGCGCCTATCTCGCCGACCTCTTGAAAGGCCCGGCCGACGCCGTGGCGGTGGCGCGGCTGTCGGACAGGGTCGCGGGGCTGACCGGCCTCGATGTCGGCTTCGTGCGCGCGCAGGCCGGTCGCCTGACCTCGCACAGCGTGCAGCGGGAGATCGACCGGGCGGGCGGCCGCGTCGCCAGCGCCTACGACACCGGCGTGACCGGCTGGGACCCGGAGCCGAACGCCCCGCATTCGGGCTTCGAGGATCCGCTCCTCACCGCGATCCAGGCGCCGCTGACGAGCGCGATGATCGAGCTCTACGCCAAGCGGCTCAACTGGCGCGTGCCCAACATGCGCTACGAACTCCTCAACGGCGCGGTCAATCGCGGCTGGAGCTGGGGCGGGGGCCGCAGCGCGCCGGAGGCCGTGGGGGCGCTGCGCGGGGTGCTCGCCCTCGACGGCAATCTGCGCGTCCTCGTCGCCCACGGCTTCACGGACCTCGTGACGCCCTACTTCACCTCCAAGCTGATCATCGACCAGATGCCGAGCTACGGCAGCGAGAAGCGGCTCAGCCTCGCGGTCTATCCCGGCGGGCACATGTTCTACTCGCGTCCCGACGCGCGCGCCGCCTTCCGGCAGGACGTCGCGGATCTCTACGCCGCCGCCCTCCGGGCGCGGGCGAGCGCGCCGCAGCCGCAAGGGGCGAGACCCGCAGCCGAGACGCACAAGGATATGCCGTGAGCCGACCGAGACGCCTGCCGCTCCTCCTCGTCGCGGCCGCGCTCGCCGGCTGCCAGAGCACCGAGCGCGCCGCGCCCGCAGCCCCGCCTGCCGCGAGCCCGCCCGTGGCCGCGGCGCCTGCTGCACCGACCTATAGCGGCCCCGTGCTCGGTCCGGACGGGCAGTGCACGGGCCCGGCTCCCACGGCGGCGGCCGCCATCGAGCCCGGCATCGGCGAGTGCGATCTCGTGCGCCTGAAGGGCAAGACGCCGACGGACGTGCTCGTCGGCGAGGGACGGTCGGGGCGCGAGGTCCAGGTGCTCTACAACGAGCCCGGCGCGAAGGAATTGTACTTCTTCGTCAACAACCGCCTCGACCGCATCGTCCGGTAACGATCAGCGGACCCGCCAGACCTTCAGAAAGGTTCCGGGCACGTCCACGGGCTCGAGCCAGGACGCCGCCGCCGTTCCCTCGGCGAGCCGCGTCGCGAAGGCCGTCTCGGGGCCGGTGTCGGGGGCCGGCTGCCCGGGGCAGGCCACGACGTAGGTGATCCCGCGTGCCTCGACATGGCGCCACAGGTCGCCCTCGTCCCCTCCGAGCCCCTCGATCCCGGCCAGCAGCCCCGAGGTCGCCCGGTGATAGGGGGCGGCCACGATCGCGTGCGGGGTGTGGAGGAGGATCGCCGGACCCATCCGGATCAGGGCGAGCATCGTCCCGCTCGGCACCTGGGCGAGCGGCGCCACCGCCTCCGGCGTGAGGCAGCGCAGGTTGTTCTCCGCCTGCGCCGCGATGGGGCTCGGGCGGATCAGGGCGGCGACGTAGAGCGGCAGCGTCCAGACGGAGCTGACGAGGCCGAGGGCGAGCGCCGCGAGGCCGGCGCGCTGCCCCGCCGGGACTGTCAGCTGCCCAACGCGCGCGATCGCGCGCGCGATCACGGGCGCGGCCGCCAAGGGGAGGATGCCCATGGGAATGTAGGTCCCCCGGAACTGGACGCAGCCGAGGATGAGGCCGGGCCAGAGGAGGAGGGCCGCGACACCGAACAGGCGCCGATGCTCCGGCGCGCCGCGCAGCGCCTCCACCGTCGCGACGAGGCAGGCCAGCAGGAGCGAGGGGTAGAAGGCGAAGCTCTCCCAGCGGCCCTTCACGATGAAGCCCCGGAGCGAGGTCATCTCGTTGACCGTGTAGAGCCACTTCTCGCGCACGAGCTCCGGCATGCCGGTGAAGGGACCGTCCAGGCAGGCCGGGAACAGGCTGACGAAGCCGGCGATCAGGAGGAGCCCCGGAACTGCCACGGCGGTGAGCCGCCAGACTGGCGTCGCGAGGCGGCGGTGCAGGCCGGCGCAGGCGAGGGCGGTGCCCCCCCCGCCCACGGCGAGCCAGAGCCAGGGCGGCGAGAGCGCGTCGCAGGCGGAAACCGCCCAGAGCCGGGGTGCGGTCTGGAGCCCGAACAGGAGCGGTGCGGCGAGCCCGAGCCCGAGGCCGAAGCCGAGGAAGGCGGGGAGGCGCCCGCGCAGCACCCAATCGAAGATCAGGAACAGGGCGGCGGCGCCGATGAAGGGCAGCGACTCGAGCCCGACCGCCAGGGAGAGCGCGGTGATCGCGCCGCCTGCGAGCCCCGCGCGCAGCCCCCCCCGCGCGACGCAGAGCGCGAGGCCGAGCATCGCGACGAGCTGGACGTTGTGGTGGTCGACGCGCCCGGGCGAGAATTGCAGGGTGAGACCGAGCGTGTGCAGAGCCACGAGGACGGCGATGATGGCCGTCTGCGCGCCGAACGCGGCACGGACGCCCCTGTACAGCACGAGGGCATAGAGGAGCAGCAGCAGCGGAGGCCAGAGCGCCGCGGTGAGCCCGAGCGCCAGCCCCTTGCCCACGAAGGGCGTGAGCCCGAGCACGAGCAGCGCCATCGGCGCGTCGACGAGGCGCGACCAATGGCTCGCCACCCCGTCCGGCGGCACGAACCGGTACTGCGTGTTGTCGAACCAGCCCTGGCCGGCCACGAGGTCGCGCACCGCGACGAGGCGCATGGCGTCGTCGGTGTCCCGCACGCGCAGGTGCTCGATCGTCGCGAGAATGTCGCCGGGTGATTCGAGGGTCACGACCGAGAACGCGACGAGCAGCCAGAGCAGCAGCGCCGGGCTGAGGCTCGTCGCGCGCGTGGCGCCCGGGTGAGACGCTGCGGTGCTCAGCATGGTTCGCTCGCCGCGCGAGTCCTGATCGTTCCCATCACCCGTCCCTCGACAATCCGGGCGAGCGTAGGGCCACCGGGTTAAGCCGCGGTCAAACCTGCCGGACTTCGATCGCGTGCCGGCGCTTCAGAGCTTCCTTAACCATCCGGGCTGCAAGGTTCGCGCTGCAACTGCGCCGTGCCGGCGCTGAGCCGTGCGGCCCGGATGCCGGAGCAGGGAATGAGCTATCACACCGAGACGCTGATCATCGGCGCCGGTCCCGCGGGCCTCACCGCCGGCTACCTGCTCTCGAAGAAGGGGCGGGACGTGGTGGTCCTCGAACGCGATCCGCAGCAGGTCGGCGGCATCAGCCGCACCGTGTCGCACAACGGCTACTTGTTCGACATCGGCGGCCATCGGTTCTTCTCGAAGGCGAAGGCGGTGGTCGATCTGTGGGACGAGATCCTGCCCGACGACTTCATCGAGCGCCCGCGCCTGTCGCGGATCTACTACCGGGGCAAGTACTACGCCTATCCGCTCAAGGCCTTCGAGGCGCTGAGGAACCTCGGCCTCCTGCAGAGCGCGGCCTGCGTCGCCTCCTATCTCTACGCGCGGGCGCGGCCGATCCCGGAGCCGAAGAGCTTCCACGACTGGGTGCGCAACCAGTTCGGCGAGCGGCTGTTCTCGATCTTCTTCAAGACCTACACCGAGAAGGTGTGGGGCATGTCCTGCGACGCGATCTCCGCCGACTGGGCGGCGCAGCGGATCAAGGGGCTCGATCTCGGCGCGGCGATCCGCGACGCGCTCGTGCGCTCGCTCGGACTGAAGGCCAAGGCGAAGCCCGGCGAGCCGGTCATCAAGACGCTCATCGAATCCTTCCGCTACCCGCGCCGCGGCCCCGGCATGATGTGGGAGGCGGCCGCCGCGAAGATCGCGCGGCAGGGAGGCCGGGTCCTCCTCGACCGCGGCGTCGACGGGCTGAGCTACGATGCGGCGACCGGGATCTGGACGGTCTCGGTGCAGCGCGGCGACGGATCCCGCGAGACCTACACGGCGCGCAACCTGATCTCGTCGGCGCCGGTGCGCGAGCTCGTAGAGGCGATCAAGCCGCGGCCGATGAGCACCTTCCACGCCCGCGCCCTGCAATACCGCGATTTCCTGACCGTGGCGCTGATCGCGCGCTCGCGGCGCGAATTCCCGGACAACTGGATCTATATCCACGACCCGTCCGTGCAGGTCGGCCGCGTGCAGAATTTCCGCTCCTGGTCGCCGGAGATGGTGCCCGATGCCGACTACACCTGCCTCGGGCTCGAATATTTCTGCTTCGAGGGCGACGGTCTCTGGAACGCCTCGGACGCGGATCTCGTCGCGCTCGCCAAACGCGAGATCGGCACGATCGGCCTGATCGCTCCCGAGGACGTCGTCGACGCCTGCGTCGTGCGGCAGCCGAAGGCCTATCCGGTCTACGACGACAATTATCGGCAGAACGTCGCGATGGTGCGCATGGAGCTGGAGCGGGATTTCCCGTCGCTCCACCTCGTCGGCCGCAACGGCATGCACAAGTACAACAATCAGGACCACGCGATGATGACGGCGATGCTGACCGTCGAGAACATCATCGAAGGGCGGCGGCGCCACGACATCTGGCGCGTCAACGAGGATGCCGAGTACACCGAGGCCGGGCTCTCCGGTGCCGAGCAGGCGCTGGGCAGCGAGCGCCTCGTGCCGCGCAGGGTGGCCTGAGGTTTCAGCGCCTGAGGAGCCGCTTCGCCTCGGCGCGGGCGGCCTCCTCCAGGCGGGCAAGGCGCAGGCGGCGCTCAAGCGAGAGCCCGCCGCTTCCAGGCGGAAAGGCGATGATGTCGGCGACCGTCTCCCGGTCCCGGTAGAGGCTCTCCAGGGCCGAGCCGGACAGCGTCGCCGAATCGAGCCGCTCCGCGAAGCCCGTCTCGTGGATCGCGCGCACGATCCGCTCCTCCAGCAACAGGCCCGGCGCGAGCGCCCGGTGGCGCTCGTCGTAGGCCGTTTTCAGGAGCGTCGCCGTGCCGCCCGCCACGAGGGCGAGGCTGATCGCGATCGGCGTCCCGTCGAGGCTCAGGATATCCGCGCGTGCGCGCACCGGCCCGTCCGAACCCGAGAAGAGCGCGCGGGCGAGCCTGTCCGTCGCCGGGCGGCAGGCCATCGCCGTCCCGGAGTCCCCCTTCCAGCCGGCCTGCTCCAGGGTGAGGAAGGCCTCGATCACGCGCGTCAGGTCAGCGCCTTCGGTGGCGGTCGTGAAGGCGACGGCGCCGAGTTCCGCCAGACGCCTCTCGCGGCGGCGGAGATCCTTCAGGCGCGAGCGGTGCGGGTGCCCATCGAGGAAGGCCTCGTAGCTCGCCCGCCGCTGGAGGACGGGGCGCTCGAAGGCGGAGACGGCGGCCACCGACCAGCCGGCGGATTCGAGGGCCCTCATCAGGGCGGATCCCGCCGGCGAGCCGGTCGGCAACAGCGGCCAGCGCCACGCGCCGTTGGCGGCGAGCCCGTTGACGAGGGCCGCGACAGCCTCGCCGTCTCCGGGTGTCACGAGCGGTGCGGTCGCCGTGACGAGGGGCGAGAGGAAGGGGCGCGCCATGCGGCCGCCGAGGCCGACGATGTCGCGCCTCAGCTCGAACGGCAGGGCGGCCTCGAGCCGGTGCCCGCGCCAGGCCGTGACGAACCGGAGCGAGCCGCCCGCGAGATCCGCCGCCCGATGCGCGGCGAGGGCGTGCCGGCTGAGATGGGGGTTCGGCTGCTCGGCGCGGCGCAGCAGATCGTCCCAGGCCTCGCCGGAGCGTTCGAGCTCGGCGAGGGTCGAGATCCCGACGGCGATGGCGCAGGTCCGGGGCTGGGGAATCATGATGGCGTCCGTGCTCTGCGGCCCGACCAGACCGGCGTCGCGAGACCGTGGAGTGCCCGCGCGCTGTGCGCGAGCGCGGCCGCGCGCAGGATGCTGGCGGCGGCCATCGCCAGCGCCGCGCCGTTCACGCCGAGCCAGGGAACGAGCGCGAGGCAGAGCAGCGCCGCCACGCCCACGAGGCCGATTGTGATCGCGGCGCAGAGCCGCTCGCCGCCGAGCATGGTGAGCAGATCCTCGCCCGGCCCGAACAGGCTCGCCGCGACGCTGCCGGCGACGAGGATCGCGAGCGGAGCCTGGCTCGCCGCGAAGTCCGGGCCGAACAGGCTCAGCAGCAGCGGACCGGCCGCGACGATGCCCGACCCGATGACGAATGTGGCGGCGCAGGTGGCACGCGCCTGCGCGGTGACGAGGGCGGCGAGCCCGTTCCGGTCGCCCGCGGCCTGGGTGGCGCTGAAACGTTGCGCCGTCGCGGCCGAGGCGGCGAAGTGCACGAAGAGGACGAGCTGCTGGATGCGGGTCGCCGCGAAGTAGAGGCCGACCGCGGCGGCCGGCATGAGGAAGCCGAGGACCACGACGTCGACGAAGCCGAAGGCCGCGCCGGCAAGGTCGGTCGCCGCGATCGGCAGGCCGGCGCCGAGCCAGACCCGCCAGCGATAGAGCCGCGGCCCGGACGGCAGGATCGCGGCGAGGCGGCGCAGGAGCAGGGCGGCCTGGATCGCTGCCGAAAGGCCGGTGGCGAGGAGCGCGCAGGCGAGGGCCACCGAGGCTTCGGCTGGCGCCCCGCAGAGGATCGCGCCGAGCATCGCGACGACCACGAGCCCCTGGCGCAGCAGGTAGGGTGGGGCGATGGCAAGGACGGCCCAGTCGTGGCTGCGCGCCACGCCCTCGCAGAAATCCTGAAATGCGAAGAGCGGCAGGACGAGGGCCGCCAGCACGACCGGCCATCGGTAGGCCTCGGCCAGAGCGGGACCGCCAAGGGCGAGAGCGAGGCCGAGCGCGGCGACGGCGAGGCCCGTGAGGGCAGTCACGGCGGCGCCGCCGATGAGGAAGCCGCGGGTCTCGGCGTGCGCTCCCCGCGCGCGGCTACCCGGCAGGAAGCGGCAGGCGCCCTGCGACAGGCCGAGCGTCGAGGCATGCCCGAGAATCGCGATCCAGACCCAGACCGTGGCGAAGATGCCGTACTCGGAGCCGCCCATCAGGCGGGCCATCAGCACCTGCGCGACGTAGGCGAGCCCGGCCGCCGCGATGCGGATGGCGAAGACGGTGACGGCCGCACGCGCCGGTCCGGTCCGGAGGGCGCGGATCCGCCCGAAGGCCGTTTCGAGCCCGTGTCCGTCGCGGGCCTTCTCGGCCGGACGATCGGCCGGATCGTGTGCGAAACCCGCTGCCATGCCCGCTCCCCGAGCAGCGTGAGGGCGGCGCGCGGCCGGCCCGACAGGACCGCTTAGGGGAGGCGCACTTGCCGTCCGGTTAAGGGAGGCGCCCGGGCCGCCTCAATGGGCGTCGGGGGTCGGATTCACCTGTGGACCGTGCGCGCCGTCCCGGGGCGAGGGCAACAGTGACTTGCCGAGGACGGGGCCGGCGGTGCCCGTCGTATCGGGCTGGAGCAGGGACAGGGTGATCGCCCGGGTCACGTGCTCGGCCATGCAGCGCAGACCGAGATCGTTGAGACGGAACTGGCGGCCCAGCATGTGGTCCTCGCCCTTGTCGCCGCGGCCGGAGAGGAAGCGCATGGCGGCGTAGCGCTGCACCAGCGGCACGCCCTCGCGGGCGGCGACCTCCTGAACCTTGCGCACGATGCTGAGGTAATACTCGTCCTCGGCGAGGCTCGCCGTGTAGACGGGATCGACCAGCACGACGTCGATGTCGTGCGACTTGACCCACTTCACGGTCTCGTCGAGAGCGTCGGCGAAGGCGTCGAGTTCGACACGGGCCAGCGCATCGTGCGTCCCGACCTGCCAGATCACGAGGTCGGGTTCGACATCCGCCACCATGCTGCGCAGCCGCTCGGCGGCGCCCGAGGCGATCTCGCCCTGCAGGCCGCGGGCCTCCACCACCACGTCGACATCCGGCAGGGAGCGCTCCAAGGCCGTCTCGAGCTTGACGGGGTAGCTCGCCGAGGCGCCGGGGCCGGCCGAGGTCGAGCCGACGGCGAGCACGCGGACCGGCCGCTTCTCCTTGAGCGCGGTCTTGACCGCGTGAAGCTTCGCCAGCGTGTAGAGCTTCGAGCCGGGCACGCGGCATTCGGGCGACAGGCTCGGGTCGAGGCTCTCGCCGGCGGGCGCCGGAGGCGCGGTCGGGGGAGAGACGACCGTCGGCGCCGGCCGGGCCGCCTCGGGCGCCGGCTCCTGTGCCTGGGCGGTGCCGAGGCCCAGAAGCAGGGTCAGCGCGAGCAGGAGCGGCCGGCAGCCGGGCGGGGCGGCTCTCACGTCGGGATCCGCGGCTTGCGGGAACGCCACTCGACGAACCATGCGGTAAAACCCAGTGCGAACAGTCCGAACGCGACGATGATCAGGTCGATCAGGAGGCCACCACCCGTCCAGAACCGCAAGAGCTGTCCGGCCAGACTGAATACCGAACCCATGGAGAACACGGCAAGCGAGTTCCTCCCGAGGCTCGTCAGATAGCGCACGATCCCACCGATCCGCGGCGCCAGGACGGCGTAGACGCCCTGGAACGCGAGCAGCACGCCGAGGAAATGGATGAGCCGCGCGGGCGACAGGTAGGTCTTGTCGAAGGTGAAAATGAGGCGCGGCTCCGGAACGAGCAGCGGGTCCGGCCGAAGCTCGAGCACCGAGAGCACGATGCCGAGCAGGACCAGCCCGACGCCGAGCGGCATCAGCCGGCGCGCCCAGCGGCGGAGCGTATCCGAGCGCCGGTTCCAATCCTCCAGCACGAAGCCGAGGACGAGGAGAAGCTGCCAGCAGAGCGGATCGAAGAACCAGTCGCCCTCGCCCGGCCAGGACGGCAGGTTCCACTCCTCGACCAGGCTCGTGAGATAGAGCCCCACGGACAGGGCGAGGGCCGCGATGCGGCTCACCCGTGCCAAGAGGATGAAGACCGGCGCGATGCCGAGGAGCACCACGTAGAGCGGCAGGATGTTGAAGAAGCCGAGCTGATGGCTCAGAAGCACCACCCCGACGATGGTCTGGATCGGGTCCGCGAAGAAGGTCCCCGCATTGTGCCACTCGAGGATCAGCGGGTTGTCGAGGAGGAGCGCGGTGCCGGCGATCATGGCGAGCGCGATGGCCATGACGGTGATCTGCGCCCGGTAGACCTCGATCGTGCGGGACATCAGCCGCAGCACGGAGCGCAGCGCGGGTTCGGGCCGGCCGTCTCGTCCGCGCGTCGCGATGCCGATCGACCATCCCGCCAGGAACACGAACAGCTCGGCCGCGTCCGAGATGCCGTATTGCGAGTAGGTGTAGCGCTCGAACGTGTTGCCCGGGATGTGATTGATGAAGATCGTCACGAGGGCGAGGCCCCGCCAGAAGTCGATGGCGTTTGCATCCCGCATCGCGGTGGCGGCTCCGGGCTGGAAGGGGGCGGTGGCTGGGCTCGGCGCAGCCGGATCGATCCGCGAGCGCGCCGTGATAGGGCCATGCCGGCCGATCTGCAAAGACCGACCGCAGGGCCCTGAGCCGGCGACCGGGGACGATGCGTCGCAGTCTGCAACCACTGCGAGTACTACTGGTTGCATAACGCGCGCGCACCCGTCTGCGCGTCCTCACGAACATCGGGAATCGGATCTTCATGGAGCCTGTTCCCCCGGAGGCCGCACGAGCCGCGATGGCACCGGGCACGGCGCGGTCGCGCCGTGCGCTTCCTCTGGGGCGCGCCTTCGTCACCACGGGCGGCGGCCACCGCGTCGCCTACGTCGAGGCAGGCGATGGGCCGGACCTCGTCCTGATCCACGGGGCGCTGATGACGCTCGAGGATATGTGGCTCGGGCCGATGCAGGCGCTCGCGCGCCATTTCCATGTGGTCGCCGTCGACCGTCCGGGGCACGGCGCCAGCACGCGGGGCCGCCTGTCCGCCGCCTCGCCGTGGCGGCAGGCCGAGATCCTGGGAGACGCCATCGACGCCCTCGGCTTGCGCCGACCGGTCGTCGTCGGGCACTCGTTCGGGGGCGCCGTGGCGCTGTCACTGGGGATGGGCCGGCCCGAGCGGATTGCGGGCGTTCTCGCGCTCGCGCCGATCGCCTTCCCGGAATTGCGGCTGGAGCAGGTTCTGTTCGGGCCGCGCAGCGTTCCCGTCTCGGGGGACGCGCTGGCGCAGGGGGCCGCCGCTTCGGTCGACCCCTTGCTTCTGCCGCTGCTCTGGCGTGCCATGTTCCTGCCGCAGCCCATGCCCGAGGCGTTCGCCGCGCAATTCCCGTTCGGCTGGGCGCGGCGACCGGAAGCCATGATCGCCAACGGCGAGGACGCGGTTGCGCTCTGGCAAGGGCTCACGCGCAGCGCGTTCTCCTACGCGGGCTGCCGCGCGGCGGTCCACATCATCGCGGGGGACGCCGACCTCGTGGTCAACCCTCGTCTTCACGGCCGGACGGCCGCCCGGCTGATCCCCGGCGCCCGGTTCGAAAACCTCGAGGGCGTCGGACACATGCTCCACCATGTCCGCGTCGAGGCGGTGGTCGAGGCAGCCCGCGCCCTGGCAGGCCGCAGCACGCAAGCGATGCCGCCTCAGCCCCTTCGATTCGGAGGGACGGACGCGCCGAAGCCGCAGCCATTCGTGCACACGCGCGACGAGGCATGACCCGGCTCGCCGGCTCGGATGAGACCCGACCCCCTGATGCTTCCTCGGCGCGAATGCGTGCTTGATCGGGAGGCCGAAGCGTCGCGCTTCCACCCCCTGCAGGACCGGATTTTGAGGAGGATGGTGGTGCCGCAAGAGGGATTCGAACCCCCGACCCCCTCATTACGAAAAGTGGGCTACTAGGGAGCATAGCTGACCGCAGCTGTTCATGGCTGCAAGAAAACTTTTACCTCCCAGGCGGATAGGCGCATAGCTTATCATTGCTACGATCGGAAGGGATCAAGGGGGCGCGGAAAATGGCACTCCCGATGCACCCCAGGTGCACCCCGTGACCGTTGATGGGAGAGTTTATGCCGAGACGCGCCGCCGCCAACAATGTGGTGAAGCTCACGAAGGGGATGCTCGCCACGTTAGCGCTCGCGCCAGGGCAGGGTGAGCGAATCGTTTGGGATGCGGAACTGCGCGGCTTTGGCATCCGCCTTCGCGCAAGTGGAAACCGGACCTGGGTGATACGTCCACCCCGCTCCGGCGGTGCGTCGAAGCTCCATACACTCGGCTCCGCTGACACAATCGATCTCGCTAGCGCGCGCCGATCCGCTCAAGAGAAGATTGCCGAGGCCGCGCTGGGCGGTGATCCAACGAAGGCGAAGAGGGAGGCTCGCGCGCAAGCCGCCCTGACCTTCGGCAGCTTGGTGGACCGCTACATCGCCGACAAGGAGGCGAAGGGGCGCCGGCCGTCCACCGTCAGTAATATGCGACATCACCTGAAATGCCATTGGCAGCCACTGCACTGCCGGCCGCTGAACGCCATAAGCAGGGCGGACTTGGCGGTGCGCCACCGAGAGCTTGTTAGCGAGTGTGGTCCTCATGCTGCCGATCGAGCGCGATCCATCCTATCCACCTTCTTCGTTTGGGCGATGGCTGAAGGCATGGCGAACGCCAACCCAGTTACGAACACGCGGACAGCAACCGTGCCTACCCGGCGGGATCGTGTCCTCAGTGACGAAGAGCTTGTTGCCATCTGGTGTGCATGCCGCGAAGACGATTTTGGTCGGATTGTTCGGTTGCTGATCCTGACTGGGCAACGGCGGGACGAGGTAGCTGAAATGCGCCACACCGAGATCGACTTGCCTACTGCGCTTTGGAGGCTTCCACCCGAGAGGACGAAAAATCACCGCCCGCACGAGATTCCCTTGTCGGCACCTGCTTTATCTATCGTATCGGCCGCCAGCAAACGCACAGGCCGTGATTTTCTTTTCGGCGAGGGTGAGGGGCCGTTTTCGGGTTTCAGCAAGTCGAAGGCGCGACTTGATGAGCGAATAAGGACGGTTCGGGAGAAAGATCTGGAGGCGCCGCACACGCTGGTGTCATGGCGGTTGCATGATCTACGGCGAACCGTTGCAACGCGGATGGCAGATCTGGGCGTGTTGCCGCACGTTGTTGAGGCAGTGCTAAACCACGTGTCCGGCCACAAAGCCGGTGTAGCCGGGATATATAATCGGTCAAGCTACAGAGCCGAAAAACAGGCGGCGCTCACGCTTTGGGCTATGCACATAGAGCAGCTTGTAAAGACGAAGCAGGAAGCGTGAAAATGCCTGCCAGCAATATCCAGCATCGGCCGAAACTTATTTTTTTCAGTCAGGCTCTGCTCATGGTCTCGCAACGGCTTGCCGAACTGGAGGCTGGCACCTCAGGTGAGTGGCAGCGTCGAGTAGCCAATCTGAGCACGACTTCCGTGACTGAAACGGATGATGTCGAGGTGCGGCTAGCGTCGATTCAGGGGCGGCAAGCCAGGTGCGGCAATGATGAAAATTTTATTTCCTATATTTCCGATAATGCAAAAAAGATCGTCCATGAAGCTATTCGAGGTTCCAATCCGGTCTATGGGCGCCTGCCCGTCTACATACAGACAAAACAAGGGGCGATTTTCGAAATCTGTCCATCGGCGTTCGACGAATTGCTCATTGACGCTTTAATAGAAGCAGAAGAAGATTTTCAGGTCACAGCGCGTATTGTCTTGCGCGGGTCGGAGCCAAATATTCGGACGGACAGCGCGAATCGGTGTGAGGCTGAGAGGTCCGGACAGGTTGTGTTCGCTTTGCGCGAAGTTGAAGCTATGTTAAATTACGCTTTGCCGTTGCCAGTAATTTCAAAACCTGCCGCGGTTGTAAATACAGAGGGATTTGAAAACATTATACTGGCGGCGCTGCCTGAAAAGGCGGTGCCGAATTCAACAAAAAGATCTGATGAGGTGGAGTTGTTCTCAGATTCGAAAAAGAATAAGGGTGGCGCTCCACGCACGCATGATCTCCTTGCTTACTATGGAGCACGCCTCCTTTGGGGTGTCGCCGAGTCGCAACCAAAGGACTTTTCCAAATACCCGGTTCATAAGCAATTTTCGGAATTTCGACGTGCAGCGACAAGCCTGTATGGCAATATAATCGACGATAAGACGGCTCGCGGCATTCTAAGACCGCTCTGGAATGCTTATTGTGAGCTGGCGAGGCGGAATGATAGGCGCTCCGAGAGCTAGTGGCCAAGATCTGGCGCTGGTACGCGGCTCGAGCTGCCGCGATGAGCAGCGATATCACAGAATGCCTTCCTTTCGATTGAGAGTAGGGCGACGCGTCATCACTGCTGCGTGAACTTGTACCCAGTCAGTTCCTTCAGTTTGCTGAGCACTGGTGTCCACTGGTCGCCAGGCTTGTGAATAGTCCGGTAGCGGCTCACCGGAATTAGTCCATCCGTTAAGGTCTCTCGGAGCTCGCCAAACCTTTCTCGAGCTTCATCGGGGGTAAGGAAGCGGGTTCTTGCGCGCAATCGGTTCTGCCCATGGAGGATCTCTCATGGCTCATCCTGCATGCTCATGAACACCTCGTCTGGACCTCAAACCGCTGATTCTCGCTGAGCGGAACATGTGCTCAGAGCATCGTTCGACCACGTTATGAACCTCGACTACCGCGGTCACGTCGCGCGGTGTACCGGAAGGATCTCGCCGGACGACACGAATACGAGCAGACCTTTGCCGGCGCCTGTCATGTCGAGATACTGGCCGAGTTGCCCCCTGTACGAGGCGACCGTGGCTGGGTCGGCCGCGACGTCGCTCTTCCAGTCTACGACGATCTCGGGCGTTCCTGCCTCATCGAACGCCACGGCATCGACCACACCGAACGTCGCGACGTCCTCGTCGACGATCGATTGGAATCCATAGACGGGGATTTCCGGCCGGAGCCTCGACCTGATCGCGGAGATCGCCGGCAGTTCGAGGGTCTTCACGACGCATGTCCCGATCTCTGTCGGAGATGGCCCCGACAGCGGATCCGCCGTCGGTTCTAGTCCCAGGCTCTCGATGAGCTCAAGCGCCCGCTTGACCACGGCATCCGTCTCCCCCGCCGTCTCACCGGTGAGGCACTCCTCAAGCAGCTTGTGGATGATTACGCCTCGCGTACGGCTGCCCTGAACAGCCGGCAGCGACGCCTCGCCTTCCGCAGAAATCACGTCGGGCTCGGGGGGAGCGAAGACGGCTGCTGCTCCGTCGCGGCTCGGTGCGAGACACCTGAGGGAGCGGTGCAAGCCGACGATGGCGGCGGCCTCCGCCGCGAAGATTTCGGGCGTCTGCCCGTTGGATGCGATTCGGACCGGCGGCCTCGCAGCCGCCGGCAACTTGTCGAGATCGATCCGCGGAAGCTTGTCCAACTCAAGATTAACGACGGACGACCAGGAGGACTTCGACCCGGCGACGGGAAGCCGCGGCAGGATCAGCACCTCGCGCGCTCGTGTCGCCGCCACGTACCACAGCCGGACGCGTTCGTGCTTGATCGCCTGATCCTCGTTCTGAAGGGCTTCCTCGTAGCCCGCCGGCCTGACGCTGAAGACAGGGCAGAACAGGCACTCCTCAGTCCGGCCGACGACGAGGCCCGACGTCGACTTCGCCTGCGTCAGGGTGTTTACCGGAATGACGATTGGCCATTCGAGTCCCTTGGAGGCGTGCATCGTGAATAGGCCGACGGCAGCCTCCTGGGCATCGGGCCGGCCCTCCACAGCCCTTGTGTCTCCTTCCCATGCCACCTGCATCGCGCGCGCGAATGCTCGCAAGCCGCGGACCGCGTAGGGGCGCGCCATTTCCAGGTAAAGATCGATGTTCGCGAGCGCGCGCTCGGAATGGCCGTCGTGGCGGTGGAGCACGATCGGCCGAAGCATGAAGGCATCGACCGCCCGGCTCAGGATGTCGTGAGGGGTCGTGCCGGCTGCCAATTTCGCAATGCTCTGCAGCTTCTCGAAGATCGCCCGTGCGACCGGATGCGCGACACGGTCCGTATCAAGATGCAGCGATAGCCCGACCGGCTGCTCCGCAGCTTCCGGGCCTTCGGAAACCGCGTGCACGATGTCGAGGAGATCCTCGTCGGTGAGGCCGACGACCGGACCACGCAGGAACGCTCCCAGAGCGAGCGTGTCGCGCGGATCGGCTAGGATTCTCGTAATGGCGATGAGGTCCTGCACCTCCTGCCGCCTGAAGAACCCCTTTCCGGCCTGCGTGGCAACGGGAATGCCCCGCCGCTCCAACGCCTCCTCGTAGCGCCAGAGATCGCTGCCAGTCGGCGCGAGCAACGCGATGTCGCCGGGCTGCACCACGCGGGTGCCGGCAATCTTGCAGGTGGTCACCGCCTGTCCGATCAGTCGGGCGCAGAGGTCCGCGACGGCCTCCGCTTCGGCGTCGCGCGCCTCGTTCGACGTAGGCTTCGCACCGGCCTGCTCGACGACGACGTCGAGCGCCGCCACGCAAGGGCCTCTGTCGTGGTCCTCGTGGAAAGGATCCAGCGCGGAGAAACCGGGCTGGCCCGGCCCGTCGAGGACGTTGCCGAAAGTGTCGTTGACGTAGGCGAGAATCGAGCGGCAGGAGCGGAAGTTGGTCGAGACCGGAACGACCAGGGCGTCCGCATCCGCCTCGACGGCGGCTCGGGCCCGGACATAGGCGGACACGTCCGCGCCGCGGAAGCGGTAGATGGCCTGTTTCGGATCTCCGACCAAAAAGAGCGCGCCGGGCCTGAGGATGCGTCCGTGCCACGCGACGTCCGCCGCTCCGTCCGGAGCTTCGCCGCAAAGACGCCAGAAGATCTCGGTCTGCAGAGGATCCGTATCCTGGAACTCGTCGACGAGGACATAGCGGTACCGGCCTGCGAGGGCCGCGCGGACGTCGTCGTGCTCGCGGAGCAGACGCGCTGCGGCGTGGATCAGATCGCCGAAATCCAGAAGGCCGCCCGCACGCTTCCGGAGGCGGAAGTCCTCGAGGACGGGCCGGACCTCCACGACCAAGTGGCCCAGGACTTCGCTTGCGACATTCGCCTTGAGGCGTTCCCAGATGTCGCAACAAGTCTCGTAATGGGTCGCGGCCGAAAGCTGCAGTCTATTGGCTTCGTCCTTGGACAGTCCAACGGCCTTGGCTGCAGCCGCCCATTTTATCTTGCCGCCCTTGAACTTGTAGAAGCCTCCGTCTTTCTTGCAGAGGCTCGGCTCCGCAGGGGTGGCAAGAAAGGCTACCAAAGTCCGAGGATCCATCGTGCGGGTCGGCATGCGGATGGCGGTCATCGTCTGCAGGGCCTGCACGGCCGCAGCGGTTTCCTCCTCCCTCGCCGGAGCCCTAGCGACGAACTCCGCGAAGGCAGCAACCTGCCTCACGAAATCCTCTGCCAGGCGGTCCACCGGCTCCGCCGGCCTGGTTCCGACCCTACGGTTCTCACGGAGGCAGCTGGCGACCCGGCGAACGGTTTCGAGCGTGTCCGCAGGATCGACGAGCACCATTTCGGCGATCAAACCGCCGGTCCTGGAGAGCTTCTCTCTCAGCCACGCATCGACCAGATCTTCGAAGATGCGTTCCGCTTCGGCCTGATCGATCACGACCGCACCAGGATCGATGTCGGCCTCGACGGGGTACGGCGCGATCAAACGCTGGCAGAAGCCGTGGATGGTCGTGCAGGTCAGTTCGTCGAGATGCCTTTCCGCCGAACCCAGGTGCTCCCGCTGCTCCGGTCCAAGACCGGCGGGCAGGACCGCGGCGAGCTCGACGGGGATCGCGCCAGCGATCAGGGCTACCACGACGTTGGCGACGCGGGTCGCGAGCTCGCTCGCCGCGAGTTCCGTGAAGGTAACGGCGGCGATCGATCGCGGCTCTATGCCAGAGGCGAGCATCATGGCGATGCGACCGGCCATGAGGGCGGTTTTTCCCGAACCTGCGCCGGCCTCGACGAGCATTGATCGTTCGCTGTCCGAGATCGCCAGGATCCGGTTGGCGCCATCGGCAAGAAGCTTGTCGTGCGTGGTCATCAGACGACGTCCCAGATGTCGGCGGCGGCGGCGAGCTCCTCCCGGATGCGGGCACGCTTGCGGGGCCCGTACATACGGAGAGCGTTCGCGGGCAACGCGAACAGAAGGTCGTTCCATTTCTCCTCTGCGTCCGGCCCGGCGAACGCGCGGCCGAGCCGAAGGCTTTCGCGGGCCGCCGCAAGGTGGCCACCGAGTGCATCGAGCACACCATCGGCGTTCTCAAGGGTGTGGCAGACCCCATCCCGCGGGAAGAGCAGGGATGCGTCGATCGAGACGCCCGTCCCCAGTAGCGCGCGGGCCGCGTAGCCGTAGAGGCAGCGCTGCAGTTCGCGTCCACCATCCAGAGAAATGGTCTCTTCGGGGGCCTTTCTGGACTTGTAGTCCCGAACCCGGGCACAGCTTCGGTCGCCCGCGAGATCGAGACGATCGATGTAGCCTGCGATCCGGAAGTTGGCCGTAGGGATCGTGACGACGGTATCTCCGTCCCAGGGCATCGCCCGCGACGCGCTCTTCGGCACCTGGCCGCCGAAAGGCACTTCAACCCAGCTGCGCTGGCCGTCATAGACGCTCTCCGGATGGGTCAGGGCCGCAAACGCGGTCTCCGCCACATCGTCGAGCGTCCG
The DNA here is from genome assembly GCF_031457035.1 of Methylobacterium sp. BE186. Classification (NCBI taxonomy): domain Bacteria; kingdom Pseudomonadati; phylum Pseudomonadota; class Alphaproteobacteria; order Hyphomicrobiales; family Methylobacteriaceae; genus Methylobacterium; species Methylobacterium sp. BE186. The sequence goes on along the minus strand of NZ_JAVDVV010000011.1, from coordinate 45,945 downwards.
CTGCCAGACGACGTCCGGTGGCACCGGCAGGTCGGACTGCCAGGCAGCCTCGACCTTCGCGACCGCGGCCGCCACGGCATGTCGGATTGTCTCCGGAGCAGCACCGGCGAACCCGTCCGACGCTTCCATGTCCTCGACGGCGTGCTCAAGGACCTGATGGAGAAGCATGCCATAGGCCGAAGCATCGAGCACGATCGGCTCGGCGCTTGAGTCGACCGTCCGCATGCCCAGGCCGTACGTCCAGACGAATCCGGCCGGATCGCGGAGCAACTTCTCAAGCGAGGTCGCCGAATGAGTTCGTTCGAGGATGGCGAGAATGATGGGATGGTTTGGACGGATCCGCCCATCGTGCTTGGTAACCTCGGACTCCGCCCAGGCCGTCCAGCATGATGCCGCGGACTTGGACTGCTCGATCGCCCTGAATTCGTCGGGTCGGGCCGTCAGTCGATCGACTTGGCCGACCGCGTGCTGCGGTATTCGGTTTCGCCCGAGATACATCTCGCGGTCGCGATAGGTCTGGATGAGCGGGCTCTCGCCCAGCAATCGTCCGTCGGGGCCGCGGCGGGGCCTCGAAAGGGCGACTTCCGAGGTGCTGGTCGCGAGTATCGCATCGAAGTCGCCCCTGTCCGCCACCGGGCGCGGCGCCGGATCGAGAATATGAAGCGGCACGACATGGTCCGGCAGGAGCCGGTCCTCCATGATGGCCTGCGGCCACCCGCGCGAGCTCAGTCCGAGCAGCCGAACGAAGGGCCGGGGCGACGAGGCGATCGCGGCGGCGGGCGCCCAGACGACGCCGGCACATTGCTCGCCCTCGTCGTCCAGGCGGAGGTTCGCGATCGTGAGATCAATCGATGCAGACGAGCCTTCGATCAGCGCACGGCGCCAGATGTGCAGCGGTAGGCCGCCGAGCAGACGTTCGCCCGCCTCTGCGGCCGCCTCTGTGCCGCGGGCAAGCAGCGAGATCGCCTCCCGCAGGATCGGAAGCTGTTCGGCGACGTCGGGCGCCTCTTCCGGCTTCACTGCTGCGAAGAGGCGCTGCCAGGCTTGGGCACCGGCCAGCGGCGCGGCCCTCGGCAGGATTCGGGTCCAGCCTTGTGGCAACGCGCCGAGCAGGCCAGGCCCACCGCGGCATAGCGCGGCCAATCGACGGACGCCATCCTGCGACAGCCCGCGCACGAGGACGTCCGCCAAGGCCGCCGCCGTCTGGCCCTCGCGGACGGAGGCGACCGGGACGCCATGCACAAAACGGATGTCGAGGTTCGCCTCGGAGCGTAGCGCGAGGATCACGTCGTCATAGTCGCTCGTTCGACAGGCAACGATCGCAATTTCTTCGGGTCGGGCGCGGCCGCTGGCCATGAGCTGTCTCGCCCAGCGCAGGGCTTCCAGGGCCTCGTGCCTCGGCGTCGCCGAGCTGAAGGCACTGACGACGGGATTTGCCGCCGCCGACCTCTCGATATGAATCGGGGCGGAGGTGACCCAATCGGGTGCGCGACACGGACCTGCCACCCAGGTCACCGGCACGTGAGCCGCAACGGCCCGTACGAGTTCCCGCCAGCAGGGCGGCAGATCGGCGATGCCGACGATTGTCACCGGACCGAGCACGGCCGATGCGTGTCTCAGCCTCGTCGATGCCAATTCCGCCAGATCGCCAGGGCGCATGCAACCATTGGGCAGAGTGCCGACGACCGCGGTCTCTAGGCTCCGGAGAGCGACGAGACGCTGATGGATCTCGCCGCATGGCGAAAGGGGAACCCCGGCATGCCAAGCCTTGCGAAGCGTCGCCGCAGCGGCTGCGACCATGCCGGGCAGATCCTTGATTGGATCGAGCTCGCCGAGGCCGGTCTGCGGCAGGACCGTCCGGAGGATGGTCTTGAGGGTTTCGTCGTCGACGAGCCTGCTGAACCCTCCGGCGAGCCGAGCAGCCATCTGTTCGATGGTCAGGACTCCGACGCCCTGTTCACCCCGACGTGCCGCCGCCAGCCTTTCCGTGGACTGTGCGAAACGGCCTCGAACGATGATCGTTCTGCGGTCCACCATGCGAATCTGGCCCCCCAAGGAGGCCGACGTTTCCCAGGCAGACATATATGGTCAAGCTGGATACAACTTTAGGATGAATTTTTAGATTCATGTTGATTCCGGATCACATCCAGGAATTTTCTGTGAAATCAGGCGCGCAAAGTCAGATGCAATTCAATACGCCTAAGTCACACGTCTATGCCCTTGACAGATCCACTAGCATCGAATGGCAAGCAAAGACTTCTCGTGCGTTGACCCAGTTAGTCAGTGCGGACCGCGCACCGAAACTCGTAATTTGGTTTGCTGGGCGTCGTGCGCCTGTGCCCACGACCCTCGCTCGTCTTGGCCAAAGTGAAGGAGAGCGGAAGGAGCGGTTGCGTGGCCGGTCAGACGAAAGAACCGCGACCGGCCGGCCCAATAAGCGTCAGGCGATCGCCTCCATTCGACGTTGGCGGCCACCAGCACCCGGCGGAGGGCCAGCTGGGCCGGTGTCTTCCTCCCGCAGTCGGGCCACGAGGTCACAAACCCGGTCGAGGTAAAGCCGCTTCTCGTTTGGATCTGTGCCGACACGCAGGTAGTTCGGGACCTTCGCGAACCAGTCGGCCGGATCGTCCAGGCGCTGGGCGACGAGGGTCTCGATCATGCTCTCCCGTAGGATAGAGCGCTCCGGCTTCCACGCTTCGGGATGTCCCGCGATGATGGTCTCTCTGAAGCACCGTAGGGCCGATCGGAGTTCCTCGACCGTCAGGGGGCGGTCCCCGTCCAGGATATCCGCCGGCGCGGGTGTAGGTTCTGCAAGAACGATTTTCTGCACGGAGGCGGGGGCATGAACTGGCACCGATTCGATCTCGGGCTCGATGGTCTCCCGGGGCGCCTCGTCGGAGAGAGATTCGCGAGCGTTCTCCGTTAGCACCGCCAGCGTCGGCCGGTATCCCCGCGAGGCCGGGAGCGGCTTGGTTCGAAGTTCCTCGATGCGCCGCAGTAGGTTAGCGGTCTGGAGGTCCGGGTTGTCGAACCAGTCGGTCGACCAGACCCGGACGACGTTCCAGCCGAGACCGGTCAGAATCTCCTCCCGCAGGCGATCCCGGTCACGGGCGCTCTTGCTGGAGTGGAAGCTGGCTCCGTCACATTCAACACCGGCAATGAACTGCTCGGGATGATCCGGGTGTCTCACGCCGAGGTCGATGCGGAACCCCGAGACGCCAACCTGGTGATCGACTTGCAGGTTCGCGGCTCGCAGGCGCCGAGCTACGTCGACCTCGAAATCGCTGTCGGCCTGGGCATCGTCGGCGACATCGGCGTAGCCTCGGCGCTCCGCATATTCGAAGTAGCGCTTGAGAATGCGGACGCCCTCGGCGCTCGTCTCGGTGGGTCGCACGTCCTTCGAACCGAAAGAGGCAAACATCGCGATCCGGAGCCGGGCACGGGTGAACAAGACGTTGAGGCGCCGGTGGCCATGCTTGCCAGCGATGGGGCCAAACCGCTGCGCGACGACTCCGCCCGGGACAGACGGCCCGTAGGTCATCGAGATGAAAATGTAGTCTCGCTCATCGCCCTGCACGTTTTCTAGGTTCTTGACGAAGAAGGGCTCCCCGCGCTCGGCGACCTTCTCCTGGTAGCGCAGCACCAGCTCATCCTCGGACGCTAGCCGCCGGAGCTCCTCCTCGATGAGCTCACGCTGATCGCTGTTGACCGAAACTACTCCGAGGGAAGGAGGTGACGCCTCGTCAGCGTGCTGACGCATGAAAAGGATGCTTTCCTCGGCGACGGCCTGAGCCTCCATTGGGTTGCGGCCCGACTCATAGCGGCCCGGCAGCCGCACGAAGTCGATCGAGAAGGATCGTGGCTGCGCCGAGGGGAAGGTGATGAGGTCGTCGCCGTAAAACTCGCGGTTCGAGAAGGCGATAAGGCTCTCGCAGCGGCTACGGTAATGCCACTTCAGCAAGCGGGTTTCCCGGAACGTCTTGGCGCAGGACTCCAGAATCGATTCGTCGTCCAAATCCTCGACCATTTCGTCATCTGAAACTATGGCCTCGGCTCCTCCCGATCGATTGAAGAACTGAGATGGTGGTAGCTGCTTCTGGTCGCCGACTACGATGATCTGATCGACACGCAACAAGGCTCCTAGCGCGTCCTCGGGGCGCATCTGCGAAGCCTCATCGATGATGAGTAGATCAAAGTGGACTTGGCCGCGGGGGAGGAACTTTGCCAGCGACAGCGGGGACATCATGAAACAGGGCGTGAGTTCCTGCAGACTGGTGGACGCTCGCCGCATCAGGTCACGCACTGGAACGAAGCGCTTCTGCTTGTTCATCTCGTTCTTGAGAAGTGCACCCTCCGTCCAGGTCACTCGCGGACCGTAGCCATTACCCGATAGTGGCCGACGGGCGAGGAGTTTTGTACGGATCGTCGCCCGGTCGAACTCAATCTTGCGGCGGTCGGCATCCGCGAAGGCACGCCGTCGTGCATCGATCTGACTTCCTGCCGCCTGCGAGAGCGCCGGATCCCGACGGCGCAGCCACTCGGCGCGCCGCTGAGAGAGCAGGTGTTTGAAGATGTCGGGTAACCGCTCATGTGACGATGCGGTCGAATGGGCGCGCTCCAGGAATGGTTCGAGGCCGAGCGAAGCGATCTCCCGGCGCTGCCGCTGGAGGCCTATAAATGCGGTTAGTTCAGTGGCACGCGTGAGCAGATCGTCGAGCCGCTGCCGTAGATCTGCCGGCTCAGCCCCGATGAAGACGTTCAGCCCGTACTCCTCGTTGAGGGAAGTCCGGGCTCGATCGAGACGCTCGATCACTGCTGCGCCTCGCATGACCGCATCCCGCAGCGTTGCGAGCACAGTCTCCGCCTTTTCACCGAGCAGCAGTTCGCGGATAGGCGCAAGATCACTCGACCGCATAACGGCGTGGAGCCAATCGGCGGCGGTACGCATCCTTGGGGCGAGCTCGTCCGCTGCAATGCTCGCGAGATCTGTGTGCAGGGAATTACGCTCCAGCTGAGCGCGGGCAGCCCGCCACTCGCGCTCGATCTGCACGGCCTGCACAAGTTCTGAAAGAGGTTCATCTCGCGCAGCGAGCGTACCGCCAGGATCGGCGGCAGCAAGCCGCTCGGCCCTCTCCCGCTTGTGCCGTAGGTCAGCCTGAAGCTGACCGAGTGTCCCACTAGGATCAGTGGCGACGATCTGGATTCTTTCGGCTCGCTCCTTCTTGCGCCGGAGGTCCGCATGGAGCTGATCGCGAGTTTCGCCGACATCTCTAGCGGCACTCTCAATACGTTCGGCCTGCTCCTGCGTGCGCTGTAGATCGGCCTGACGTTGTTCAAGTCGGCTGTACGCGTCCGCGAGAAGCTCTTTGGGTAGTTGGCGCAGCCTATCGACACCCGGCGCCGCCTCGGCCGCCCGCGCGAGGTCGGTCTCGTTCATCACGGCGACGCAGTTGGCGATTTCAGCGCCGCCAGCGTACACGCGGATGCGAGCGAGTGCGTTGCGCTTCAGGTCTTGCCCTCGGATGATCGCGTCAAACGGTGAGGTGAGACCAGCCCAATGACGACCGAGCGCCGGTCGGTGCTCCTCGCTTAATGCAAATGAGCGGAGCATCTCCACGTGAGCCGCGAGATCATCTAGCGTCTTTGCTTCTGCCGGTGGGATGTCGGGGACGCCAAGATGCGATGCGGCCGCTGCTATTGCTTCACGCCGCCGCCTAGCGAAGAGACGTGCTACAAACCCTTGCCGCAACAGACCAGCGACGGCCCGAAGCTGCCCTGAGCCTGGCCAGGCGGCCTTAGATTCCGGGAACCTGGATCGCCAGAACTCCTCAGCCTCAACGACTGTCCGCCACGCATCGTAAGCGGACTGAAAGTTGTCCATCGGTTGAAAGGCAAACCAGGGGCGCTCGTCGACGGAGAGTTGGGTGATCTCCTGTACGGCAGCGAAGATGGCATCGCGCATCTGAATCGCCGCGTCGGCTCGCACCCCAACCATCCGTAGAAATGGCTCGGCGTGTCGGAGTGCTGCCGTCGTCAAGCCCTCAGCCTCGGCAACTTGGAGCTTAGCCGAAACAACTTGGCTCTTGGCTACAGCGACTTGACTCTGGGCCTCAGCAACTTGAGTCTCCGCTACGGCGGCCCGGTTCTCTACTTCGGCGACCCAACTCTCCGCTTCAGCGACCTGGCTCTGAGCCTCGGCGATTTGGCTCTTCGCTTCGGCAATCCCGCTCTCCACCTCTGAGATGCGACGCTCGGCCTCCGCAACCAATTGGGCAGATTCCTCGCGGATGCGCCGGGGCGAGCGCCCGTCATGCTTCAGCACTGCGACCAAGGCCTCAACAGCGGCCATCTGTGCATTGGTGAGGTCGCCGCTCGGGTGCGCATCTTTTCGAGCGGCAGCACGATCCCGCTCGTGCGCATGCTCGGCGAGATACCCCGCGATGGCGTCGGAACTCTGAGTGCGGAGGACGTTCACCAGGGCAGGCGAGGGGATAGGGCCGGTCAGGTTCGCGAGCGCATCCGCAAGGCGCCCGACTCCCTTCATCTCAACCACTCCGAGATCGGCAACCGAGTTAAGATAGGTGACCGCCTCGTCGGCGTAGGTCCTTAAGCGGTGCAGATCATCGGTCAGGCTGGCCGCCATACCCGGGCTGACCTGCGGGCCGAGGGCTAGCGCATTCCAGGGTGAGGACTCGGGAGCACCGTGATCGATTGAGAAGGCCGTGGCGAGGTCTGCGTAGAGCGCAAGAGCCAATCTCGCCCGCTCTGCCTCGTGCAGCCTATCAGCGTGAATCTGCGGCAGGTCTATGCCGGCGAAGGTCCTGAGAAATTCAGGCTCTTCCCCGCGCGCTCGGATTGCCTGCCACATCAGTTCGAAGGGCCTAGCACCGTCTTCCGCCTCCCGGTGCAAGGCCGCTACGTAGCCCGATACTTCTTCCCGCGCCTGGATGAGCGAAGAATTAGGCCCACGGTGGATGCTGGAGCTACGCTCCATGCCGATCTCCAATCGGTCTTTGAGATGCTCGATCACCGTTTTCGGAGACGCTTTGTCCGAGTGGAGCTCAAGGCAGAACTCTCCGAGACCGGCCACGTCGAGGCGCCTCTTTACCACCTCCAGCGCCGCCTGTTTCTCGGCCAAGAACAGGACGGTTTTCCCGGCGGCCAACGCGTTGGCGATCAGGTTGGTGATCGTCTGCGACTTGCCCGTACCAGGAGGCCCCTGGATGACGAGGTTCTTGCCGTCCATTGCGTCAACGAGGGCGCTGTGCTGTGAAGCGTCCGCGTCGTGGATGAGGTAAGGCGCCTTCGCCGCAATGATCGGATCATCGATTGGATGATCTTCGCGACTACCGAAGAGTGTTTCGCCGTCACCGCCGCCCTCTGCGCCCTGCATGATCGCGCCGACGAGGGCGGTCTGGACAGGATGAGGTGCTCCCCATTGTTGGTGGTCCAGATCCGCGTACATCGCGAGCCGGCCGAAGACGAAGTGCCCAACCGTCAGCAGGCGGCGGATGCGCCAACCCTTCATGTGTTCGATCCGCGCCTGCACCTCCGCGAGATACGCCTCGACCGAGAAGCCGCCTTCGGCATCGGGCGACACGTCCGGCAACTGCAGGCCGAAGTCCTTATCGATCCGCTTGCGGAGACTGAGGTTGTCCTCGGGTACGGTTGAAGTCGCTGTAAGCTCGTAGGTGATCTTGCCGAGGCCCGACCGCGTAGCTTCAAGGTGTACGGGCAGCAGCAACAGCGGCGCGAGAAGCTTGGCGCTGCCTTCCTTTTCGGTCCACTCAAGGAAACCGAAAACCAAAAACAGGGTGGATAGTCCAGTTTCCTGCTCAGCCAATCGTGCATCGCTGCGAAGCTTCTCAAGGACAGCGTCTAGTGGCTTGGGGAACTTGAGAGTCTGTAGTTGCCGGTCGGTATGCTGCTTGCCGGCCGCCTCTCGCGGCAATTCAAAGGATGGATTGATCCCCAGAGCGCGGGCGTGCTGAACCGGGTCAACAGCCTTCTGCCTATCCACCTTCGGCATGCCGAGCTCTTCTCGGAGCCGATCGCGGAGCGAACGCTCCCCCTTGGCGATGATGCCCTCCGCTTTATCAGGCTCGGCGTCGTCAGCCTCACGCAGGATCTGGAGATAATCCGGATCCGTGGCTTTGGCGTAGGTCAAGGAGGAGACGAACTCTGGGGTCTTCTCGTCACGCGGTACATCATCCGGCTCCGGCAACGGTATGATGGTGACGCCAACCTCGCCTGTGAGGTGCCGGAACACCTCCTCCGGGACTTCGTCGACGATCTGCAACTGGCGCTTGGACGTCGGCCGATGCTTGTAGCTAAGCATCGGATTCCGGAGCGTCATGTCGAGCAGCCGCTCGCGAAGCCGCTCGTATGCTTGGTGCAGCGGGCCGTCCTCGTTCACCGGCATCAACTTCTCGGAACCATGTGCTGCGGCGCGGGGCATCGCCCTGACGATCTCGTGGCCGGCTCCCCTATCCGGCATCGGCACCAAGAGTACATCCAGCTTGGCAGTGACGGAAGCTCGATTGCTTACTCCAGGTTGCGGATTCGACACTGCGCGCGGCCGCGCTCTGTCCTGGCCAGTCGATTTTCCGGCGGCGTTGCGCGGAGGCAAGGCTTCGAGGGCTCGCGTGACCTGACGCATTAGGACAGCTGCGCGCTCCGTCTTGCGGTGCCCAAGCTCCCCGGCGAGCGCCTCAAGGACGCCTTGGTCAGTGCGAGAGCCGGAGAAGGTGCGTTCGAGTCGCTCGATGTTGAGTTGAAGGTACGGGCGGTCCATCGATGTAATCGGTAAAGCTTGCGGCCAAGTTTCCCGCGGCGCCAGCCTGCTGTCCAGCGGTCCGGCCTCCTCCAGGGGCTTATTGCGTTCCTGTGCCTCTGCGGCTCCAACTTGCGAGGTTAAGCCGGCGAGGCGCACAGACGTGACTTCTGGGGACGACCACTACGTGAGGATAGCCTGCGTGATGTAGAGCTGGAACTATGTCTGCCTCAGATACCTCGCTGGAGGTCAGAGGATGGCGGAAGTCGGTGTAGGGCAGCCGACCTACGTTTGCCGTTATAAGGCTGTTGGCTAGCGGGCGGGCGACCGCCGAACGCTAGTCGTCATTCAGTCGGCCTTTTGTCCAGTAGCAGAAACCTGCGATTTTTAAACCCATTAAGGTCCCTTGCGGTTGGTTGCGCGTCGTTATGAAGAAGTGGCTGCAAGTATTCGATCCAATCTCTGCAGGAATTATCTAAATTTCCCGTAGGAACGCCGCGGCGTTTTCCCAGTCATGAGAATAGGTTCAAATACCTACAATGAGAAACTTCTCAGATGTCGTAACTCGAGCAGCACAGAGGCTGCGCAGACAGGCTGATCTCGTCCAGAGCGTCAAGCCGGCAGCCGCAACGACTCTGCTGTTCAATCTGCGGGATGTGGCCAATGTGGAGCTGCTGGAAGCGCTTCACACAGATGTCAGCCGGTTCGCGAAGAAGGGGCAGTCAACCGTTTATGTTTTCCGGTTATCAGACTCAAAGAGGTACGTCGCAATTATCGGTGCCTTCGACAGCCGACCAGGATCCTCCTCGGGTTCCGATAAGGCTTGGAGCTACAGTCGCAGGAACGGGCCATCTTCTCCCGACGCGCTGTATGTTGGAAGCTCGATGTCTCTACCTGAGCGGATTTCACAGCATGTGGGCCGTGTTAGTGGTGGCGCAGGGACCTTCTCGATGCGTCTGAACCTCTGGGCTACCAGCGTCGACGCCCAGGTCGAACTTCTCCTATGGCGCTTTGAAGGATTGCTGGATCCGCTCTGCCTTGAAACTATCGAGCAACAGATGTGGGACGACTATCGGCCGCTGCTCGGCAAGAGAAGCGGACGGTAGCAACTGGAAGGTCGACATTTCGCCTAGAACGCCCGTGACGGGCTGCGCACCGCCTTCTGCTCGCAGACAAACGCACTCAATGGGCGCTTCGCGTCAATGAGTGCGCACCTTGGCGATGCCGGCGAGGCGCAGCCCGGGCAACTGACGGCCATGCACTCAGAGGCGGCCGAGGGCTCGGATCGAGCTGCAGTCGGAATTCGAATCGCAAGCGGACTCAAGCCTTCACGGGCAAGCTTCGCGACGTCGAGCCGCTGGAGATATCGGCCGCACCGGCGTTGGTAAATCTAGGTGTCGGCGAAGACGACGAGCCCGAGTTGGCCTCCACCGAAGCGGCCGAGAATCCAGGGATGCTCAGGCCGGTTGATCTGTCCTCGTTATCGCAGACAGATCAATCGCCAGTCCGCGAGCATTCTCGGGCTCTGCGCCCACGCGCTTGAGCATATCCATGAAGGCATCCGGATCCGGCTGCCCTAGGGCAAGACGGTAGTAGAGGAGCTCCTTGAGCATCTGCTCTTTCCGAGCGGAACGCAGGCTGAAGCGCCAATCGAAGCTAATGCTGATTGGACGTCCATTGTCGGGAAGCCACCATCGCTCAAGCCCAGTCGCACCCGGAAGCTGTTTTCTTGCTATAGTGAGCAGCTCGATAAACGGACTCGAAGTTTGGGCCTCGGCCAAGGCGATTTCGCCGTGCGCGCGCGCCAGAGACTGGCGGACGGCGAGACTTCCGTAGCGCGCGATCCTGCCTTCCCGCTGTTCGAAATCCACTGGATCGCCTGGCAGGTCCCAATGGACAATGCGGCGGCACCAGAGATGGAAGTCGAGCCCCTCCTGTCCGACTGAAGTCGTGCAGAGCACGTGTGGCCAGAACGGTGAATTGAAGGCGCGTCGGAGCGTGTCGCTGCGCAGCCGGCCACCCTTCTTCTTGCCTGATACACGTTGCTCCCCGCCCGAGAAGGGTGTGACCGCCTGAACCGGGATCCTCAGCTTGCCCTTGGACCCCCGGCGGAACTGCACGAGGCTCGGTCGATCGAGGATGCAGTTAGCGAGCTGTTCGATGATTTCCATGCCGCGCGCGTCGCCGAACTGGCCAATAAGCCCCATCTGCTCGTCCAGAACGGCCTCGAACCCGCCCTTCAGCAAGGCCTCACACAGCGCATCCGGATACCGGCTTCGCCTCGAAGCATCGAGGATGTGCTCGGCGAAGGCCCGGTGGCCGAGATAGCCGCGGAGGCGCGTCCAGGCGAAATTGAACACACGCTGCATCTCTCGCCGATCATCCTGCGGGACGGCATGACGACGCGCGCATCTGGCGACGATCGCGCCAGGGGCAGCCAGCAGATGCTCGGCCAGCGCCTTCAACTCGTCCGGTGAGATGGACGAGGTTGCTCCGATCGTGTCCCACCGTCGCGACTTCGACACGCCGCGCGCTTGAAGCGCGATCGCTGCAATATGATTGAACGACTTCTTGGAGATCTGGCGCTCTAAGCCACACGCGACAATCCACGTCGGCCGCTTCTCGGATCCGTCGAGCCGGATCCCTCGGCCGATCAGGAATATCTTCAGCTGCTGTTCGGCTGCGCGTCTAACAGCCCTTAGGGATATGACGCCGGACTTCTTCGGCTCGATGGCGTGCGACAGGTTGGGCCACTGCATGAAGATGGAAATGAGGGCTCCGCTGTCGCTCCCGCCAGGGCGCAGGAACGGTTGCGGTTTCCCCTTCTTAGACGGCCTGATCCCGCCCATGAGATTAATCGACAGCAGGGCCGAGATTGAGGTCGGTGCGCCGCGCCACTTACTGAACAGCAGCGTCTTTCCGGCCGTTGCCTTGCCCGTCGCCCAAGCGCCTTCGAGCTTCCACCACGGGACGGTGGGCGGCTGCCAAGGGAGGCGAAGTTGATCCGATCCGCCGGCGATGCTTGTCAGTTCTCGAAGCTGCGGATGGGCAGGGCGCCCCCTTCCCGATCCCGCTTCGAACGGTGGGGGCTCGGCAGCGCATATGCGCTCCCAGACCTTGTAGCTATGGAGTGTCTGCGCCGGGTACGGGATTGAGCTCCACATGGCCGGTGCCCAGCCGGCGAACTCGGGTCCCGCGCTCGTCGCGAAGTGTCGGAAGAGCTTGAGGTCGGCGGCCTCTACCTCGACCGTGGGCGTCACGCGGCAGAACAGGTCCTCCTTGTGGACGAGCGCGCGCTCGGTGCGAGCCATGTAGGGCCCGAGCAGCGTTTCGAGACGGCTCTTTGCATTGATCACTGCCTTCTCGACGATGCCCGAAGATCCGGGCGTGCGTAGCGCTTCGTGATAGTCGCGCATCGCGGTTTCGACGCGAGCGCCACAGGCGGCATCATTCGCGAGAAAACCCGCGAGATCGACCAGCGCCCGGTAGTGCTCGACGGGATGCACTTCCTCCCCATTGAGACGGCGGAGCCGATAGGGCGTCGCCGACAGGAGCAGCACCGCTGGCGGCTGCTCCCCACCGAGTAGCGCATCAGTCAGCAACTGGTGGATGCGAGCGCGCTCGAGTTTGAGGATGTCCTTTGAATTCTCGCGCTTTGGAAGAATCAAGTCCGCGTAGCGGTGGAATTCGTCGAGAATCACGAGGTCGGGCCGCACGATCTTCGAGCGCAGAGCCGCGAGAGCGAGTGCTGCACGGAAGCGTCCGACGAATTCGGGAAGGTCCACGTCCTTCCTTTTGAGCCACGCGACGATGCACATCTGAAGTCGACCGTCCTCGCAGCCAAACACGTCGCGTACGGCGCGATCGATGCCTGCACGTGAGAAACCTTCGAGACTGGCCGCCTTATCCTTCAGGAGCGGATAGTCGCCACGTTCCTGGTCTAACCTATGAACGACTTCCCAGACCGCCGGATAAAAATCAAGCGCCTTTCGAATAAGCGCCCGCTCAGCCTTGCGCCCGGTGCGAGGTCCGGGCTTCCATCCCGGTAGACTGGTCTCCGGCGTGAAGGTGAAAATCCGGAAGCCCGAGCCCTCCTGAGGCGGCCTTCCGGGCACCAGCGTCAACCGGTCCTCGCCGGCATCGTAGTCCTTTTCATCGATGCCCGTGAGCGACACGAACTTGAGACGGTTCTGCCCCACGATCTCTAGGCTGGGGCACAGATACATGACGTTGAGGTGCCGGCGAGTCTTCCGGATCTCCTCCGCCACGGCGCGGGCGATAACGGTCTTCCCCAGGCCGACCTCGTCAGCGACGAGGAAGCGGCGCGGCGCTGGGCCGCTGAGGCGACGGAGCGCCATTTCAACGGTGCAGCGTTGAAAGGTCGCGAGCGCGCTCACCGCAGGTCCCCGATTGCATCTTTCAGGGCTTCCAGGAACGGTCTGACTTCCGCCAAGTCTGTTAAGGCGGCCTCTCGCTCGCCATCATCCGGAATGGTGGCGAACGCCTCCGCAAACGATTCCAGCATTTCCGTCATCCCGGAGACCCGCGCTTCGAAGGCGGCGGGGTCCCGTGCCCAAGCAGCCAGCATCGTTTCGAGGGTGAACAACTCTGCGAGGCGTCCTGACGCATCCACGCAAATTCGGAGGCGCGCGGGATCAGTCCAGCGTTGGCCTGCCGTCCCATCCACACCGTCGAGCAGTGATCTTAACCAGTCCCGGAAGCGGCTCGCCCCAACGTAGCGAGCTAGCAGCGCGCGGTCGCGGCTCTCATCGTCGAAGGTGTCGGTCGGGACCGTCTGCACCCACGTGCGCTGGATGGCAGGGTCGGCCAGACTGGTTGCGCGGAAGTTCAAAAGGGTCGTCTGCTCGCTCAGTGGAACCGGGCTAGATCGGAGGCGAACGGACTTCGCGCCTTGGGGAATGGGACTCCAGGCATCCCAATCGGAAAACGGCGACGTCGCAAAGGAAGCGAGCCGCAGGATGACGTCGTCGGCATCGGCGGCGATGGTGAGGGACAGGCCGTTTTCGTCGTAAGAGACTCGCAGCGGCAGCTTCAGGAATATGCTGATCAGACCGTCTAGCTGCCGCTCTGCCTTCTTCATTTCGACTAGCTCTTCCTCGGACCGCGCGGTACCGAGCTCGAGACCACCTTCCGCGAAGTCGAAGAGCGACTTGCTGAGTGCGGCATCAGTGACGTCCAAGATCGCGACGGCCTCTGCGTTGGGGCCGACGAGGCCTCGCTTCGTGAGGTTGGCGCTTCCGAGCATGAGGACGGTTCGGGCCCCCTTCGCGATCGCGACGAGCTTCGCATGGACACCCGTGGAGGGCGGCTCGACGAATTCTCCTTTGCTACCCTCCTGCTGCTGCTCGACCGACACCTGTGCTACGGGATCCGGTGGCGTGTGGGAGCGGAAGTCGATACCCTTAAGCGGCGCGCACGCGATGCCGGCCGTCTCCGTGGTCAGGAGTGTCACGTTTGCAGACCCCGCGCCAAGCACTTCGTTCAGACCACGACGATCAATAAAAGGACTGACGGCGCAGGCACGGTCTGCGCGGACTATCAGTGGATCCGAAAGGAAACGTCGGGTTTCGCCAGGCCGCCGCCACCGGAGATCCTTTACCGCGACGCCTGCGGGCGACCTCCATCTGGCGTTTTTCAGTTCGGAGAGTTCGGATAAGGTTAGCTCCGCCTCTTCGAGGAGGTCTCCTGCCAGCTTGGCGATTTCTGGAATGGTCTTGCTCGATTTTAGCTTCGTCGAAACGAGCAGGATCCCAGCGTCTAGGTCGGTCGACCCGGTCAGATTGCGGCTGCCCATCCAGAAGCGCCATTCCACCTCTCCGCCGCGAATGTAGCGGATCAGCGCTACCTTTGGGTGCCAGCTCTCCGAGCGCTCATCAGCGGGGATGGCGCGGACCATTGTGTCCAGGAGCGGCAGGATCGAGCGGTGGGCGCTGGGTGCGACCACGCGGCCGAGCTGATGCAGGACGATCAGCCTTCCGCGCATAGCATCGAAGGCCCGCACCAAGCCGAGCGGAGACGTTTCGAATTCCATGTCGGCGTCGCCGCCGAGCGCCAACACAAAGCCCAGGAGTGCCACCAAATCCAGCGAATACGTGGCGACGACCGCCCTGGTGACAGTCTGGCCTGGGCCGGGGCGCAGCATACCGAAGATCGAAATGCGGTCGTCGCTGCGGAAGCTCATGCCGCCTCCAGGACGCGATTAATCATGGTGCGAACTGTCGGCCATCGGTAGTCGAGCGGGACTGCGATCGACTTGCGCCAATCTACACGCCGCTTCTCGCTGACTAAGTATGCTCGCCCGCCCTTCAGCTCGTGCTCACGCGTGCCCATCACCTTGCTGATGGCATCGAGTGGCTGTCGTTCACGGAGCCATTCCAGGACGGCTCCGATGAAGCAGACGAGACGCCGGTCGATCGCTGTTGCGCGTTTGAGAGCATCGACGTCCAACCGGAGCGCCGCGTCTCTATGTTCGTCGATAAGTTCAGGCAGTGCGCTCTGATGGCGACTGTCGGCCAAGCCGCGCTCGTCGTTCCGCTTGATCTCTATAAGCGCGGAGTGGATCGCGCGCGCGATGCACGCGAGCGAGGCGGCCTGCTCGGCGAGGACAAGCGCGTCGCGCTCTGATTGATTCGCGACGGCGCGGACCTCCGGCGCCCACAG
This sequence comes from Methylobacterium sp. BE186, assembly GCF_031457035.1. NCBI lineage: Bacteria > Pseudomonadati > Pseudomonadota > Alphaproteobacteria > Hyphomicrobiales > Methylobacteriaceae > Methylobacterium > Methylobacterium sp. BE186. The sequence goes on along the minus strand of NZ_JAVDVV010000011.1, from coordinate 30,491 downwards.
GGAATTGGCGGTCACGCCCTCCTCGGTGAGTTTGCTGAGCAGCGGCGGTTCAACACCGCCACCCGCTGCCTTCCAGCGAAGCCGCAGATATTCCGCCTCGGTAGTCCGAAGCGCGAACTCAAGCTGACCCGTCTTGTTGCGCCATCCTGGTGGCGGAGGAGGGAGATCGTCAAAGAGCGCTGCCACGGATGTCTGGCGTTCCTCACTGTCCACCTGGGTTTGCAATCTGGGCCACATGCTCTGAAGCTGCACCTCGGTTGGTGGCTCTGTCGAACCGCCGAGTGTGTTCGCCATCCGCCACGACCTAAGCGCAGTCCAGTAGATCGTGCTCGCGCGGACGACCGGTCGTTCTTCGGCTCGGTACTTCATCCAGCCCGAGATGCCGGAATTCGAGAGCTGCTCGACAGACTTCATCAGCCTGCGCGAGTAGCGCTCCTCGACTTCTCGCAGCCGATCGCGCGGGAACCGCTCTCCCGGCGTCGACTGCAGGAGCTCCTGGTAGGTCCATGCGACAAAGAAGACGTATCTGAGCTGGGCGTGCTGGACCGAGGTTCCGGGAAAGAAGCGGTCGGCGAATGCGAAGTGGATGGGTGCGAAACCAAGCTCGTCCCGAGTGCCATCAGAGATTATCTCTGCGAGGAATTTATTTGCGGCCGACCGATCAGCCTCCGACAACATGAACCAGCCGATGGCAGGCTCGCCAAGTTCAGATTCGAGCAAGATTTTCCCCCTTGGGGCAAGTTGGCTCGCCCCCTTCTAAGGATCAGCGCTTAAACTTTTCTGCCCAACAGCGGGCTTGCCAGCTAACGGGAGTCTCCTGCTGCCTAGCGCGTCTCGATGGTGGCAAGCTTCCTGTCTCCGATCCGTTTGGTCATTCACCTAGCTTACCGATAACGGCATTTCAGATCCCCCTTTGCATCCGGCGCGAATAGACAAAGAACGACCGCTTTCGGGCGCGGCATTGTAGGTCAGGGGCGGCGTAGATGGGCATAAAGCAGAACTCCGCTCCTGGGCGGCGAGGCAGCCTCGGCCTTCCACCTATAGCGGCCTTTCGATACGGGTACCAAGTGTCAGATTTCAAAACTATAGCCAGAGGCCGCGAAGTATTTGCGGCATTCTTCAGGCGAGAAGTGCGCGAAGGCTTTGTGGATCGCTTCCCAGTGGCCACTCACCATGAGGCCGCGGCGCTGCGTAGCAGCGCCTTCAGCTTCGCGAATGCACGCTCGATCGGATTGAACTCAGGCGAGTACGGCGGGAGGTGCAACAGCCGGGCTCCTGCAGGGCATCGCGCAACTCGCGCAGGAAGTTCTGCGGGCGAGCCTCGTAGGTCTGCCGGATGAACTCGGCGTGCGCCGCGATGTGGCGGGAGCGCTGGTCGCCACCCAGAGACTTGGGCGCGACGTGCTTCACGCGCTGCTTCTGCTGCGACCAGCGGCTGGCACTGGCCCGGCTCACTTTGAAGCGCTCGGCTGCTTCTCGGCAGGTCGCTCCGGCTGCCACTGCGCACGCCATGCGCTGATGCAGATCAACGGACAAGGTTGTCGGCATCGGCCTCCTCCTTGATCCATCAACGCTCAACCCCTCAGTGCAGCTTCTGATCGGACGAACCGCGCTCTAGGTTGCACCCGGGCGCAACCTAGTTGCGCCCGAGACACGACGAGCCTTCCTGATGTCGGTTGCTCCCGGAAGCCCCGAGCGGTTCGGGGCTAAAGGAGCCGATGTGATGCACGTCACCTATCTCGATAACCTGCCGTCTGACACGGCCTCACAGATCGCGCTCAACCGGATAGTCGGCGCGGCCGAAGCTGCTGCGTTCTGCAACATCAGCCTCCCTCATTGGCGCCGGCTCTACAGAGCCGGAAAGGTGCCAAAGCCAGTCAAGCTGAGTGCCCGCAAGCTCGGGTGGCGGCTTGGCACGCTGATCGAGTTCAACTCCGGCCGCACAGGGGAGGTTTAACAATGTCACTCTCTTCCACCCATCCGTCCAGATCTGCCACAGAGGCCGGCAGCGCCGCAAAGGGACTAGTCTGGCTCGGCGATCCGCTTACCGATCTGCAATTGCTGAGGCAGGTTCATGCTGTCTTCGGTTGGGCCTATGCCGACCTGTACCTCGTTCCGCCAGTCCAAGGAGATGGATGGACTAGCGGAAACGTGCTCCGCCCCGAGATCACAGAGGCGATGGTTGCGGCGCGAGGTCAACGCGCTGGCGCGCTAATCCGCGAGCATGGGCGCAAGAAGAAATGGTCCATCGCCCGAATTGAAGAGGCGGTGAAGTATACCACAGCGGTCTGGCTCGATAGTTGGGACTGCCGCCTACCATCCCTCGGATATTCAGACGACTGGCCAGACCGGCTAATGGGCGGCAAGCGCAACAACGACGACAATTGGGAATGAGGCGGGGCCGGAACTGCAATTCTGCCCCTGTCTAAATTTGTTGATCTTTGGTGCGAGTAGAATAATGAACTTTCATACGGAATCAACACTAACCTTCGGCGATGCGTGCCGCCGTTTCCTCGATGCCGGTATCCCGGCCCGTGCACTTATTCCTGTTGCGCCGCCAGGGGCAAGGCTCGCCGAACAGGCTGGCTTGGGCGAGAAGAGTCTCGGCAAGGCACCGGGGCGCTTCGACAAGAGCCGTGGACTCTGGTGCGGGCTCAAGGGCAATTTTACCCGGGTCGGAGTGAGGGACCGCGCCGACGTTGAGGAATTTGCATCATTTCCCACCTCGAACGTTGGACTGCTCGGCCGTTATGCCCCTGCCATCGATAGTGACGCGGAGACAGCCGACGCCCGTCGCTTTGTGGATCGGCTCATAGTCGCTGCCTTCGGGGATGGGGCGGGGATTGCCGAACGCGTCCGTGGGAATGGCCCGCGCCGCCTCTACTCATTCAGGCATGCCGAAATCGGAGCTGACAAGAGCCGCATCGTCCGCACCCGGCACATTCACTACCGACTCAAAGGCGAAGAGGATCACCTACCCATTCACAAGCTCGATATTATCGGTGCTGGGAACCAGTACGTCATCACCGGCACCCATCCGAGCGGCGACAAATATGAGTGGGCGAAGGATTGGGACCTTGCTGACATTGCACAAAGCGGGAAGTGGCACCGTGTTGAGAATGCAGATATTTGCCGCTTTATTGAAATGTTCGAGTCCGAGCTTATCAAGGCGGGCGGCACCTTGATCGCGAGCACGGGTGGCAGGGTACCACGAGAAGAACGCGATTACTCCCGGGACAATCCGATAATGCCGGTTCGGGATGTTTTCGATGGCCTGCAAGCTCTACCGAACGATGAGCGAAATTTTCCCGCCCGGGATGATTTCGTGGCGATTCTCGCCGCGATCCGCGCCGCGCTCGGCCGAGAGGCTGAAACCAGCGCCAATCAGGTCGAAGCTTGGGCTTGTGAGGACCCGGTTTGGTGCCCGCCCGACTATTTCGAGAAGGCGTGGAAATCGCTCGCCCCTGGGGTGCGAGTGGACCGGCACGCGCTGGATTTCGAGTTTCGGCAGCGTGGCATTTTCGTGAGCGCACGGTCTGCCTTCCCGGACGATGCTGGCACCGCAGCGGTCGAAATCACAAATCGGAAATCGGAACAGCGGACTGCGGAGACCTTGCTCCTGCATAAGGTGGCAGCCCGCTTCTTGTTTGGGCATGTCAACATGCGCACGAATAACAGGGAGTTGCGGATACGTTCACGACGCGACGTTTCGCGTGAATGGCGTGCCCTGGATTGGTGGCACTACGAGACCATGGATCGCGGTATAGGGCTGCTGCAAGAAATTCAAAAGTGTCCGCGATGGTCGAGCGGCAAAATAGGTTTCTGGAATTTTGTACGGGACCTTGAGCAGGCACATCCGGAAAACTTCTACATAGGCGAGACACGGCACCCGAACTACCCACGCGGCGAAATGGTCGCGCAAGACAACTTCGATGGCACTGTGCTGCGTGAGGTCAACATGCGCCATCTTTCCCCTGTCCAGGTGTTCGCAAAACGGCCTGCGAAGGACGCTGGACAAGCGGAGAATGATCTCAGGATCTTGCTGGATTTCGTGAGCCGCGTGTTTGGCAAGCTGGCATCCTATGAACTCGACACGCTTGCGTACATGGCTCAGACGGGCAGGCGGCCTGGAAATATGCTGTATCTCGTCGGAGAACAGGGGGTCGGGAAATCCATCTACACGGAAATGCTTATTTCCATGTTTGACGGGAATGGGCCGGAGATCACCAGCCGCGTTGACGGGACGAAACTCATCAATGAAAACTCCCGGCGCTTCGTGCTGGCGAAGGTCGAAGGGTGCCGCATCATCAGTGTCAAGGAACTGCCGGAAGGCGCTGGGGCGACAAAAGCCAACATGGCGGCGATCACATCGAGCCTTAAACAGCTTGTCGACCCGGGTCCGGATGGTGATTTTCTACTCATTGAGGAAAAAGGCAAAGACAGCCGGCCAGTTCATAACTTCGCCCGCGTCGTCACCACGTCGAATTATCGGGACGGCCTACGGATCGAGGAGCAAGATCGGCGCATTTTCTACGTCTCATGCGGGATCACGGCCGATATGAAGCCGACCCCCAATTTCTATGAGGATTTGGTCGCGGTCACGACTGACCCCGAGCGGTTGGCGGCTTTCTGGCGGTACCTGCTCAGCCGGGACATCGCGGGCTACAATGTCGCGGCCCCACCGCCTGTTTCTCTCGAGAAGCAGGAAGCTCAGATTGCCGCTATGGCAAATCCATGGGAACGCCACTTACGGGCTGCTCTGATCGGTCTGTCCTATGCTGGCCGGTGGATTTTCGATCTTGCCGAGGTGGCCGAGCTTATGACGGCAATGGCGAAGAATGAGCACCGAAACACGAACGGTGCCGTAGATGACAGACGGGACTACGACTTTCACGCGAGCGGGGGGCAGGCGCAGGCCGCATTAAAGCGCCTCGCCCGTGATGCCAGCAAGATCGCCGCGTTCAAGACAGGCAGCATCCGGCTTCCAGTGATTTATGCCTTTCGCTCGGCCGCTGATAAATTGGCAGACTTGGCTGGTGCAGACCGGGACGACGTGCTGGATGCGCTCCAGCGTGACCGGCAGGCTAAGCCACTTGGGCAGGATCATCCGATCGAACTGTTCAGCGGTCCCACGAAAAGCAAAAGTTTCGCCCCGCGGTGAGTATGCTCCATGTCGTGGCTTGTAATGAGACTTGCAGCCGGTCATCACCAATAATCAGGGCATGGAAGCCCTGGCTTTTCGGGGCACTCTCTCAATAAGAGGCGTGGCTTGGACAAGCATGGGGACGTGGACAGGGGCAAGGGTAGGGACGTGGGTCGAGCGATCCTAAGTACCTGTTCTTATTGGCGAATGTATTTTTCGGCGCACGGAAGGTGGCACCCTCATCCCATACAGAAGGTGCCGCACTCGTCACGTGCGCGCACATGGATGCCTGAGTTGAGTCGTCGCCCCTGTCCTCCGCTAATTGCCAAGCCAGAGCAATAGGTTGGCAATTTTGAGCCACGTCCCTACCCTTGCCCGGCCCTGTCGAGCACACGCTTAATCTGCATCGCCGTCCAGGTACTGCCGCGTGGTGTCTCGAAACCGCGCGCATTCAACGCAAGGGCAAGGGCGCGAAGTGAACCTGTGCCTTTCGCCTGCAACTCACGAATGACTGGCAGGACGTTTGTGGCGAAATCGTTAGCCGCGCGGGTGCGAACCTCGCTCCCGAGTTTCTGAGCTTCGGCGAGGTTGGTGCGGTTACCGAGCCTCGCCCCCTGCGCCTTTTTCGCTGCAAGCGCGGACTTGGTGCGCGTCGCGATCATCGCTCGCTCTTTTTCGGCGAGCGCGGCGTAGAGATGCAGCACGAAGGGATCGACGCCCTCACCAAGCTCAGCGACCAGAAAGGGTACCCGCTGCGCCATGAGGCCCGCGATGAACGCCACATCGCGAGATAAACGATCGAGCTTTGCCACAACGACGGAGCACCGAAGCTTGCGGGCCGCTGCGAGCGCCGCAGCCAATTCCGGGCGGCGATCGAGCGCGTCGATGCCCTTGCCCGTCTCGACCTCCACATGCTCCGCCAACAGCGTGAACCCGTTTGCTGCGGCGAAGCTCGTGATTGTGGCGCGCTGGGCCTCCAGGCCCAGCCCGCTGCGGCCTTGGCGGTTGGTGGAGACCCGGAGGTAGGCGACCAGGGGACGAGGGGTGCCGTTCACGTTGAGCATGTCCAAGCTGCGTAACACCTCTATATGCACATATTGAAAGGTTACAAAAGCTGATATCGTGTCGTGACGTGACTGGTGGCTGCGGCGGCCCGACTGTCGGCGACGGACTGTTGAGCGGCCAATAGGCGCCGCGTGGGCGGCATGGCTGATACACCCGGACGTACCTAGAACGTCGTCCTAAGCCTTCTAACGACCCTGCGCGCCAGCGGATGCTGTTGCGCTTTTTCTCTCCCACGTGCTGGTGGTGCATGGCGAGACGGTGAGTGCCGGCCGGCGTTCTGCGGCTTTGAGCTGCCGAAAATGGCCACTACTTCACCGAAGCACCCCCGACCCCGGGGGTGAGGCTCAGGCCGGCATCAAAGTTGCGCACCTGCGCGCGTGATTTCGGCCCTCCGCGCCAACGAATCGGCTTCGGTGCCGAATTGGTCTACGTTCAGCGAAGCGCCTCAGGGTTCGGTGCGATCGAGAAAACGAGCGATGCCGAAGATCAGCGAGCTCAGAGAAGGCAAGCGGTGCCGCTCGCACACTGCGAAGCTCACCACCTTGGTCGCCTGCATGCGCCAGGTGCAGCGTCGGCGCCGTAGGAGGGAGTATGCCGCCTGGGTCGCGAGCGAGGCCAGGGCGGAGGCGCGCAACGCCCGCGCGCTAGCCCGCCGCGAGGGCACAGCGATTTTGGCGAAAGCCCGAATCAAGGCATGCCGGCGACACCCCAGCGCCGCGGCGATACGCTTGCTGGCAAGCATCGCCCAGAGCCCAGACGTGCCGGCCACCTGCCGTGTTGAGGCCGCGGCGACGATCCTCTCGTGGACACGCCTAGCTGAAAAGAACGGCGCCCTCATCGCAGGTATTCAAGGCGAACTCGAACGCCCGCCGACCACTCATAGGGATGACCGACCTCGCTACTCGGACGGCACCGCGGAAGCCGACAAGCACTCCTGCCCCCTCGCGGGAAGGCCGACCAACCGGAAACCTAGGTAGAAGTGCACTTCGCGCTACTCCCGGCCCCCACGCTGAGAACACGTCACCGAAAAAGACGCTGACCTGCGGGCCACGACTGAAATCACACAGCAGCGACCCGCACTGCTTCATTTACTCCCAATCCGCTGTCTTAAGTCCAAGGCTGCGGGCATTCTCGGACACCGCACGCCTGATATGATCCGCAGCGCCATTCGGGAAGTCCGCGGCAATCTCGATGGTGACCCGCAACTCCCCGTTCGGATCGCTGGCAAGCAAGTTGACGATCTCGTCCGCAATTTCGATCATACGCATCTTCGCAGTTGCCGGGCTAATCTCGGCGGTACCATGAAACAGCTTTGGCCGCGGAGAAGAAATTGTCTCACTCAGCGCATTTTCCCCTCCTCCAATAGCTGACCCAGATGTGGTCTCGATGCGATTCGCCTCGACCGGCAGTTTTGAGGTAATTGAGGAACTGACTAGATTGCTGGCGGCAGCTTCAATGCTCTCAGCGGCCTCCGGTTCGATCAGTAGGAGAGTGTCATCAAGCTGTACGCTCCCACTCCCGAATTGGAAGCCTACGTAGCCATCCGCGGACCGCCCGTAAGCTATTCCGAAGAAGTCACGAGTGGATATTCCAGCTTTAATTGCCTGCGATAGCACATCGCGACTCTTTAAGCGCGGCAGATAAATATAGCGCAAAGAGTCTTCCCAAAATTCTAGCGCAACAACTTCTTTCCGACCGTCCTTCCAATACAATTCTTTTAGCTTTGACCGAAGATGTATCGGAGACCAAGCGGTAATCACGAGTTCGTTATCGGCGCAAATGCGCTCGATTTCGCCTTCGAGCGACCCGGCACTTGTGCTGAGCGCAAAGGCCTCCACTTCCACCTTACGGTCAGACAAAGACTCCTGGCTAGGCACTAGAAGCCAACGGTAGCACTCGCGTACTGCGCGCGGAAGAACGCTTAGAGCAGCTTGTAATTCCTTTTCCGCCTGATTTTTTTGAAGAAGGTCGATATTGAGACGCCCATCTTTCACATCTTCAACGATTGAGGCCCAGGCGAGCGCGATACGAACGACGTCCGCAACGCGCACAAGAGCTCCGTGATCGGCGGCAAGGAAGAGCAGTCGATTGCCACGATAACGAGGCTTCGTCCCATTACTATTGACATATTCGAGTACCGCTTCGACCGCGACACGCGGCTCCTCACGCGAGTACCACGACTTTAACGGAAGCATTATTAGACGCAGCGTCGGATCGTCAGGCACATCAGCATGCGGGGTGAACACGTGTACACCACCGAAGAATTTCCCACTACCTACGAGTCGAAATGCAACATCGGCAACTTTATCTCGCACGTCTGAATCATCACGGAAGCGCCTCTTTCTATCCTCCATTTCCCGGCGGAGATTAGCACGCGTATCAAACCAAAAGCGTGTGGTATCCTGCGATCTATCGCCAGAGCTGTTGAGGTAGTGAAGTCGGTCTGCTAGTCTGTTCAGTGCATCAGAATATACGGAGCACAGCTGGCCCGGCTGAATGCAGCCAAGCAGAATGCGCGCGCGATCCAAACCGCGAATACCTGCGGTGTCGACAACAGACGACGGTGCGCTGCCGAGAAATATTGTACGTGCAACACGGCGGGCAGCATGCAATTGGCCGAAGCGTGTTTCCTTATTCTCGAGCTCAGTTGTCTCAGCGCGTTCCCCGTCGATGTCCCTCTCTATTACCGCGTCCCATCCGCCGGGAAGATAATAGGTCAGCTCACTCCGACTGCTGCCGTCATAGAGCGGCAGCGATCCAGGAAGAATCATAAGATCTTTGTTGTCATCCTTCCAAAGCGAATAAATGGCCTTCGCCATCAGCTTAAGAACACCGCGAGTTCTCTGAAAGCCATCGATGGTCGTCCAATCTTCGTATAATCTGTCAAATATTTCCGGATGCAGAGGATATGCGCCGACAAGACGTTTGTAGTAACGGCCTTCCTGTGTTTCAGTTGGAAGCTTCGCGCCTTCCTCAATGTAAGCTTCGGCGAAGGCCCTGCAAACAGCATCTCTGGCGCTAGTATCGCGCACCGGCTCGAACAGGCGGCGCCGCACAATCTCGAAGGCTTCCTCGGTCGCTACAGGCTTCCATAACGCCTGCACTCGTCCAAATGTTTTCTCAAGCGCTCGAAGTGCTGCCACCCCACGCTGGCTGCCGGCTTCAATCTCGGACTCTGGCAAGGATGCTATAACGATTGCGCCAGGTACCAATTTAGCCGCCTCAGTTAAAGCCTGCACGAAAGACAGATTACTGTCGTACGTCCCTCCGCTAAGTATCTGACCTTCGGCGAACTGCCGCACGTACGCGACGAGTTCATCTATGAGTACGACGCACGGTGCGTGGCAGGCCAGCAGCTTGCGCAAAACCTCTTTGCCGGGCGAAGTGCCTGTCCTGTCGGCCTCCCGGAGTAGTTCATACCCGGCTTCATCTCCGAGCTGCCAACCGAGTTCGCCCCACAGGGTGCTGATGCTCTGCTCGCCGCGACGCCAGGGCTGGCCCGGCGAAAGCGCCGTTCCGTCAATGACCGCGACCCGCGCTCTTGGAACATCCATGAGGCCGGCGCGATCTATAAGCTCGGGAACACCCGCAAGTTCAGAAAGCGCGATTTCACGACAAGCCAGGTGATATACGGCTAGCATGGTGTGCGTCTTGCCGCCGCCAAACGCAGTTTGCAGCTGAATGACTGGCTCGCCGCCTTTTCCCGCAAGCCTCTGCGCCACCTGGGTTAGCAGAAGGCGCATGCCTTCTGTGATGAACGTGCGATCAAAAAATGCCGCAGCTTCTTGATACTCCCTGCTAGCTTGGCCAGATCTAACTGCAGTGATATCCGCCGCGAACTCCGATTGCTGAAACGTTCCTTCAAGAACATCCTTATGTGGAACTGCGATCTCTCTCCAAGGCTTCATAATACTTCCCCTATGCAGCCTCGAATAGAGACGCCTGCTTCGGTCCGACGACCTTGGAGGCCGCCGCCTCGATAGCACTCCAGCTCGTGATTAGCTCGTTATATGCGCGAGCATCTTCTGCCCAGCCCGAACGCTCACAGAGTGTGTAAAGGCGGTATGCAAGCTGACTTACCCCTTCAGCTTTTGACGCAATAGTTGCCAAGACCGCTCCTGCTCCGCCTTCGCCATCTGTGCGAAACACGCGGATCAGCTGGTGAAGCGCCTCCCAGATGGGGAGACGAACATCCGTTCGAGGATCCCAACCGGGGTCGTACTCTGCCCATTTTAGAAGTCGAACAACACCGCCTGCCGAATAGACGACACCAGCATGTTTGACACTCTCAACTGCAGTTCCCTTTGCGCGCGCGAGCGTGTCCGCATCTCCAAACCGGCCTTCTTTCCAGCCATGTTGCTCGAACCAGTGAAGACAGAATTGAGTATCGGCGTCGAAATCATCCTCGGCCAGAAAGCGGTTGATGAGGCGCAACGCCGACTGCACCTTCATCGGCGAACCGTCTGCTTCCAAGACAGCGGCGTATTTCGAAAAAACCGCCATCCCGGGTCCGATGATCGCTTGTGACAGATCGACCGGTGCGACAGGTGAACGGTCGTCTCCGGAGCCGCGGGTCATCTCATCAAGCGCCTCTGGAAGTACCTGGTTCAGCTCACGCATGAATGCTCTCCGAGAGATCGTCATCGCCTCCCTCGGTCGCGGCCGGCAAACTAGCACAATGCTCGATGCGAGCGCGTTCGAATCTAGCCCGCGCGAACGATTATCGCCCTCTGTTTGAACAGGCCATGTTCCTGTAATTGCAAGGCCGGCCCGCATCACCGCCTCGAGGAATGTTTCCCACCCAGTGGACTTCGTGCCAGTGTCTTTTGTTTCTGACTGCTTAAATGCATAGTAGATAGATACAGGCGCACCAGGGTGAGCTCGAGCGACGAGGAGCTCCATCGCCCTAGTCATTCCCTCTAAGAAGAACTTTTCTGCATTGTCTTTGCTTCCATGACGGTGCGCAAATGCGACTAGCTCTTCAGCCTTTGGCGTGGTGAGCGTCGCGAAAAGTTCGGGATAGATGTTCTTAAGTGCTGGACGGAGCCAGACGTAGAAAAAGTCCGACAGATCTGCGTAAGGCACATTGTCATAGTATGGCGGGTCAGTCGAGATGAAGCTGTGCTGGTCAATATTCTCGACCACCCCCGCATTTCGCATTACGACTGATGTTGACCCGCCGGACGGCAGAAATTCGATTGCTTTCGCCACGACGTCGCAACATTTCGCCCAGCCGGAGCTAGACTTTTCGAAGATATTTCCTTCGACGAAGTCCCAGGACATCTGGATCGCCTGTTTCGTGAACGTTCGCGCAATAGCGGAATCTTTTGGAAGCCATGTACATATCGCGCTCCCATAATGGAGCGCGCGGCCTAGTGCTAGAGTAAGGTACAATGTGACAGCCTCAGCGTAGGCTCGTGCACCGCTTCCGCCTTGCGCTAATGAAATGCCGTCGTCGGCCATACCGGCTCGTATTGCATCATTTTGAATAATAAGCTGCTCGCTCAGAACGCTTTCGGTGAGTGTGTTTAAGACAAGCATTTGCCTTTTTGTGAATAGCTGGCTGAACTTAGTCAAACCATAAACTTTAGTCCCCAAGTACTGCGTCGATCCAGAAACCTCGAGGTTTGGCTCCCATTGAGGGGCGGCTGTATTTGCGACTTGAACATGAGTATCGTTTGGCGGAAGAAAGACGCGGCCGCGGGGACCCTCCGCAACGATCGCGGTCAGGACGACACCTAAGCGGCCGGCCTGTCCTTCCGACTTGATATGCTCACCACTAATGGGCGAGCCGGACAGCAGGCATTTAAATCCAGCGCCTTTGCCGGGTAGCTTTGTACCGCGAGCTGCGTCGACAGGAGGTTTACCTCGGCGGATATGAAAGCTGATTTCATCTCCCGCTACTTCCGGTACAATGAATGCTTCCTTCCCCGGCTTATTTGAGAGAACGAATGTAGAAGCGAGTGGAACTTGCGCATGGCGAAATGCTGGATTGGGGCTCCGAACAGTTCGGGACCAAATCCATGCGACGACAGGTAGGCTTTTTCCTACCAATGGCTGAAGATCGGGCCTTTCAGTGGCTAGTTGAGCATCGACATGCACGGATGGGAACAGCTCTCCCATCTTACTCTTCGCAATCTCGCCAATTCGAGCTCCATACCGTCTCACGTCCTCAGCTATGCCGCTTGCCCCAATCCAATTCTCAACTGCAAACAGTCGATCCGATCCGACCCCCGCGTCCGCGCATACCGGCGGCAAAGCCGAAAAATTTCCAGGGATCTCAATGGCAGCTTTCGTGATCAGCACTGCTATGGGGTTCAGGTCGCTCGCATAGACATCAAGGCCCAGTCGTTGTGCCTCCATCGGAATTGAGCCTGCGCCTGAAAATGGATCATGCAGTCCCGGCAAGCGCTCCGGATCGAACAGTGTTGAGGCAAGAGGATGTTCCCTATTGAGGTTACAAGTCTCTCGCCAGCTTTTCTGTATTTCGATCTGCGCTCTTTCGAATACGCTCCTGTCCTGAGTGTTCTCCCACAGAATGACGTCCTTTAGAATGCTGAATAGCCGTTTTCTGCTTTTTGCCCATGATGCCTTCAAATGGTTTGGGGGAATTTCACCAGGATGTTCTAACTCCCATTTCCACGAGGGATCATTCACGAGCTGCGCGAAAATAATGGCGCGTGCTGCTGCGACAGGACGTTGAGCCCACCATTTGTGGAGAGTTGTCGGATAGCCTGCCGGGGCTTTTCTTTTCCGTCTGGCGGCCTCCTCGTTGATCGCAGTTAACGGCAGCGCAACTTCAATCAACTTCTTCGGTACTCTTACGAAGCTGCTCATTGGTGAACCTCGGCCAGGGCAAGTAGGTCGCCCAACTTGTAATTTACGGACGCAACTCCCCAGCCCGGCTCTCGGTCAAACGGGTTGGGTATAAAGTAGGGGCTACTGGGCGTATCGTTTTCGTCAACGATCACGATCGCCAACACGAACTTCTCGCCCTGGTTGAACGCGTACAACAATTCGTTGTGAGTTATGATTACGGTGCTCGCACCCTTTATCCGTCCTTTGACTTCGATGTGTCGCGCGTTCGGTTGCTCCCCGTTCACGCTTGGGGGATAGGAGGTGAGGTCCCAGCCACACTTCTCGGCGGACACGTCGACGACTCGACAACCACGAGCTTCCTCGGTGTGACGAACCGCTTCCATCGCAATCCGCTCGATGCGTTTGCGAGCGGCAGAATCTACCGCAAACATGGCGCCGACCGGGTCAAGCGGCTCTTCACCGCGACGAGACCTCATCACGCCGGCTGGGATGACGAGGGCAGCACCAAGAACTACGGGCGTGCCATTCACCACATGACGCATAGACTGCAGATCTTTTTTTCTGTTCTCCAGCCTACCTTCTAAGTCTCGTATCAGTCGACGAGTGTTCTCGAGGCTCAGACGGACATCTTTACCGGCTTCTTGGTCCTCCTTTATCTTGACCCAGCGGTCTTGCCAGAACGAGATTTCTTTTGTCAGGCGCTCGTGAACTGCAGCTAGTGTCTTATCGACGTGGGCAATCCGCCGGTCTGCTACTTCAGCATAGTGCTGAGGCACGAGGCCATTGGCTGCCAGAGAAATAGCACGGACCTCTTGATCAGCGGACAGCCATTTCTCGGCCATTATGTCCTGAATAAGATTTAACTCTCCTTCGTCGAGTGGCTCGAGATCGAGGTGTGGCGCCCATCCTGCGAATGCTGTGCTGCCATCGGGGGCAACTCGGACGAATTGCAACCGCTTCGAAAGAACTGTTCCGTCGCCAGATTTCACTTCATGCGTCAAAAGGAATAATAGCCAGGGCTCCTCGCCATCGTCTGCTGGATCTACTAGCACTGCGCCTTGGCGGAGGAGGTTTGCGTGCTGCTCTAGGATCAAGTCAGACGCGGACAGCATCAGGGGATGCCCGGGGTGTAGGAGATCGGCGCGTCGAATGCCCGGCTTGTCGAGGGGCAAAATCGCGCTTCGCTCAAAACAAACTCGCTCGTAGCGTTTATAGACAGGCTCTTGGTCGCGGCGGTTGCGGCCAATCAGCTTACGGTCTCGTTCTCTAATCGCTACAGGAACATGGGTGATCTCGTATCGCCCCGATTCTCGCGCATGCATTGTCCCGCCAAGGGCGCGGAAAGCATTGACGAAGAATGAGCGAACGAAGAAGGGCTGCAATCTCCGAGCTTCAGCCTTCTCCATCTCCTCTTTCACAGCGAAAAGGCGCTCGGGGCTCATAACTTCCTGTGACAGTGCGTTTCGATCAAGAAGTGTCTTTAAATGCTGCTGATCCAGAGCTTCATCAATCTTCCTTGTTAGACGAGCCCGAACGTCTGGCTGGTCTCCATAACATATGGCCTCAATGAGTAGATCTTTGAGACTTCGTTCCTCGAAGACTTCTCCCAATATATCGAATACTCTACCCTTTAGAGCTTCAGTCTCGACCTCAAGTTTTTTCAGGAGTCGGTGGTAAACATCGCCTTCCCGCGTCTCGCGTGCGACCAGGCTCCAAAGGTGGCAAACTTCAGTCTGACCAATACGGTGAATTCGTCCAAAGCGTTGCTCAAGCCGATTCGGGTTCCAGGGCAAATCGTAGTTGACCATCAGATTCGCGTTCTGAAGGTTGACGCCTTCGCCCGCTGCATCAGTGGCAACTAGGACCTGGACTTCGGGATCAGTTCGAAAGAGTCCCTGTACGCGGCGACGTTCATCGCGTTGAGTTCCGCCGTGGATCGTGACAATAGCATTGTGGTTGCCGAGCACACCGGCGATCTTGCGCTGCAAGTAATTCAGCGTATCGCGATGCTCCGAGAAGATAATGATTTTGCGCTGTCTTCCTTGAAAATCGCGCATTTCTGGGCTATTACGGAGTATACTCGATAGTTCATCCCACTTCTTGTCTTTGCCGGACGCAACAACTGCTTTTGCCTGCACCTCTAATCCACTGAGGCTTGCAATTTCGTCCTCGAGCTCCTTTAACGAGCGCGCAGCTGTCGCGTCGTCGAGAAGGGCTTCTTCAAGGTCCTCTTGTTCCTCTGCACTAAGATCGTCATCATCCTCAGGGATACTAGCCACCGTGTTCGCTGGCATATGACGGCCGCGGGTTCCGAGCCTCTCTTCTCGAAGCCGAGCTTCCAACCTTTCGCGACGGCGCCGCAGCGACTGGTAAATAGCTTCGGGGCTCGACGCGAGACGGCGCTGAAGGGCAGTAAGGGCGAAACCTACAGATCCTTTTCGTGCGCCCTCAAGTTCGTCCACCTTACCCATTTCGGTGCGGACATACTGCGTTACTGACTGGTAAAGCGATGCTTCGACTTCAGAAAGCTTGTAGTTGACTGTGTAGGCTTTCCGTTCCGGGAAAAGCGGTGTTGAGTCGAACTTGACGAGCTCCTCTTTCACCATCCGCCGCATAAGGTCGGATGCGTCCCCCTTGTGAACTCCATCTCGAAACTTCCCATAAAAGCGGTCAGAATCGAGAAGTGAAAGAAAAAGCTGGAAATCTTCTTCCTTCCCGTTGTGTGGCGTAGCGGTCATTAGAAGAAGATGACGCGTCTGCTCTCCTAATTTTTCCGCGAGGCGAAAGCGGCCGGTCTTCTCAAGCTTTGCCCCGAAGTAGTGGGCCGACAGTTTGTGAGCTTCGTCGAATACTACCAGATCCCAGCCGGCGGCGCACAACTCAGATTGTAAATCTTCATTGCGGGAAACCTGATCTAGTCGGACGATAATCTGGTTGTGATCTTCGAAGGCGTTGCCGCTGGGTGATGCCTGCTCGAGATTCTTGGAAAATATTTTGAATTCCAAGCCAAATTTCTCAAAAAGCTCGTCGCGCCACTGCTCGACGAGGCTGCCCGGAGCAACAATCAGGATACGGCGTGCATCGGCGCGCATGATTAGTTCGCGGATGTAGAGCCCAGCCATGACAGTCTTGCCGGCGCCGGGATCATCCGCGAGGACGAAGCGGAGTGGCTGGCGTGGGAGCATCGATTCATAAACGGCGGTGATTTGGTGCGGCAAAGGCTGCACGTTCGACGTATGAACGGCCATCATCGGATCGAAGAGGAAGGCGAGGTCGATCCGCTTCGCTTCGCACGCCAGCTGGAAAGCTGTACCATCGCCGTCGAAAGAGAATGGCCGCTCAGCAGTCGCTTCTTCTATTGCTTGCTCATCAGCCCGGCCGAGCATGCGCTCTTTCATTACGCCATTTGGTGTACGGTATATGAGTTGGACTGCGCCAGCTCCTATGGAGATTGAGGCGACAACCGTCACGACTTGTGCCGGCTCGATTCCGGATAGGCTCGCGCCCGCTACAATTTCTTCTAGGCGCATTGGGCGCTGCTCCTTGCCGCCTGCGCGCGGACCGTGTGGAAGTTTCAGCGGCGTAGGGAGAGGAGGTATTCATCATCCGTACCGCCGAGTATCGCTGAGGGGGCGGCTCAAGCTGAGACTCGATCACGGACCAAATAATTGGTCGCGCGACCATATTCTGCGTCTACCCGCCATAAATCTCAGGTTGTGCTGGCCTATCTTTGCTGCTGCAGGATGAATGTTTTTCACCTCATACCAGCTGGGAGCGGCGCTATGACTCGTGGTGTTCCCAAAGTGCGGCACGTGATCGAGTTACCCTGCCGCATGTCACCCCGTCCCCTCAACGATCTAGCGCTCGGCGAAACTCCGCTCGCTCCTGCGCGTCAAAAAACCGACCGCGCCAGCTCGGCGGCGCTTGCCGCAATCTTACGAAGCCGGGCTTGGCCGTGGCAAGCGCTTCATCATCATCCTCGAAGAGACACGCCGGGCTGGATCGTAGCCGCGCGAACCTTCGACACCGACGCCGCCCGAGCGCGTCACGGGGGCATCCAAGATGGCGCCGCTGAGGCTTGCTTCGCATCCAGCTCGCTCGCGATCTGCCATCGTCAGAGCGTGGGCGGGGCACTCGAACACACTCGCCTCGGATAGGCGCAAGAACCGGCGATGTATGGTCGTCAAGGGCGGAACATCGTGCGGCAGGTGCCGCCACGCGCTGCCCGTCCTGAGCAGATAAAGGATGCCGTCGAGCACCGCGCGCATCGGCCAGCGGCGCGGACGGGCCATTGTGGCGGGGCGGGTAGCAGAGGGGCAACAACCGCCCGTTTGGCCTCGCTGAGGCTGGTTGTGTCAGGCAGGCTCTCGCGCGCAAGCTCTGCGCGGGCGGCGGGCGTCCACATCGGCGATTCGGGGTAGCGTCAGACACTTCCCCAACGCCCGCGATTCTCGCCGCTCATCCCGCCCGGCATCCCCTTCACGCCGTTATAAAACGGGGTCTGAAATGGGAAGCCATTGAGAGCGCCGAGTCGAAGGTTAACGAGGGCTCGAAGTCAAGCTGATTATTAACGCTAGAACCGGCAACCCGCCGGCTTTGGGCCCGTTCAATCTCGACCTTGGCAGGAGGCTCGAATGTCTGGTGCTACGACGGCAGACACCCAACAGGAAGATCTCGGCGGCGGGCTGAGCGATCTGGACGTGGCAGTCCGCGTTCTCGCAAAGTTCTACGCTTCGGACGTCAACGGTTCCGCCGATCTGGTGGGCCTGCGCCGCATCACGAATGAGCTGATGAAGGGCGGAGCGTTGGGGCTGCGCAATGCAGACGACTTCATCACGGGAGTGAGCGACCCCGGGCTGTTGCCGGAGGTATCCCTCGATCAGTTCAGACGCGTGGTTTCGTCTGGGCGCGTCCTTGGCCTCAGGAGGCGGATGTCGCGTGTATCACCCAGGTGTGATGCAATCCTGTCTGGCAAGCATGGCCCAGTTCCGCAGCCCACACTGCCTGCGCGTTCAGACATCTTCAGGAAGAACGCCGAATTGGTCCAGGGCCAGATCGACGCGCAGTTCGATATGCTCGACGTGATGGCCGTGCCCAGCGAAACAGTCCTCTCTGCTCTTCCGCCTGAATGGACGCTGAGGACTGATCACGATGATGCTGTCGTTAGGAGGGTCGAAAGATTGGCGCGGGAGGCTCTCGCAATGCGGCGGCCGCCACTAATGAGCAGCATCGCCGATCTCCTAAAGGTAGGCTTCCCCAAAGATTGGCACCGTCCCGGCAGCTGGGATCTGATCTCCCTGGCGCAGGCGATGATGACCTGGCGCGACTCGGTCGTAAAAGATCTCACCTTGATCGCCGCCCAGAACGGATCGAGGGGCCAGACCAATCCTTTCGTCATGCCGCCGATCGACGTCAGCCGCTTCGAAGTCCGCAGCTGGGACAATCCTCCGGGCGCGCTTTCCCGAAGCAGCTGGATGTACGGCCTCAAAGGAACCGGCGCGAGCGTTGGCGTCGGCGGCACCGTCAACGGAGCTTCGGTCGGCTTCTTTGGCAAGGGAGTCGCGGGCGTGTACACTGCGGTAAGTGCGAAGGTCCTGTTCTCCGCATTCCTCGCCGGTGGCGGCCTCGGCGGGTTCCTGTTCCTGGCATTCTGGTTTCTCCGCAGCCTTTCGAAGAAGGGTGCGAAAGATGCCTATCTTGCTAGGATGGCCGAGCTCGTGACGGCGCTCGAGAACGAAGTTGTCGAAAACTTCATGGAAAGCTTCCTCGAGTTCTACGGGCGCCTCACCGAGACCGACACACTTAAGTATTCATACATCCTCAGCCTCAAGCTCTCTATCGCCATCGACCGTATGGCCGCCCGCAACAAGCTCGACCAATTCAACACGGTCGATCCGGCAAGTCGCACGGCTGCATAGGTTCGGTTCGGTCGGCATGCGCTTGGAGAGCAGCGCTCTTCCGCCTGCCGGCCGATTCTTGAAGGGGGTGCATTGGGGAGGTATCCAACGCTTCGCCAGACCGCCCGCTGCAACGGATGCGTAACGCACGCTGCCAAGCAGTGGCATCGGCATCATCGGATCCGGCGGTAGCGCCCGACGTACATTACGCACTCAGGACTGCGCGTTCAGCCTCGCTCGTCACGATCCTGAGCTGGCGAGGAGGACTGCGCTAAGCTGTCGGCCAAGGTTCTGATCGCAGCGCACTGATGTCAGCGAAAGACGCGCAACCGCCCTTTACACGCTTATCAAACTGCCAAGCTCAACGCCATCGACGCACTTACCTGGCTTGCCGGCGCGCTCGCGCGTCTGCTGGCCCATCCCGTTCGGCCCAGCGACAACCTGCTGCCCTGGAACCGGAAGCCTTACCAGCAGCCTTAGATTGCCGCTTGATCCGTAGCGCGCAGCATCAGTGATCGCGGCCTTCACCCCACGCGCACGGAGCAGCGAATCGAACTCGTTGTGAATGCCGGCAGCCCGCACTCCGTGATCGAAGACCTGCGTGAGCCGATTGTCGAAGCGCTTTAAGAGCATGATGTGGGGCCTGCACAGATAACCACATCCAGATGATCTTACATCGGTCTTTTGAAACAGCCCTGTTTCATAAAATTACTTTGCTTTACCGCTACGATATCTGTACTATTAGTCAACACTGCTGGACAGCTGATTATCTGCTCGGTACCTGCGGAGCAGTCCTTGCCGGTAAAGAATCCTTCGTAGACGTCATCACTACTACCAGATTTTCTGTACATGCTGATAGATCCAATCCCCGCGTTGCCACTCGCAGAGACAAAGGAAAGGTTAAGATAGTTTCCGCTCTTATACCCCGTGACCGTGTACTTGTTATGTTTATGACCATTCTCTACAATTGCGCCCGACCAAGTTCCGCCCACTCTTGAGGCTGAGAGTGTGTGTGGAAATACGTCAGTATCCGCCAGATTCGGCTGCTGGTTAGCCCCACAAGTGCCGTTCAATTCCTTGATGTAGAGCTGTGCCGGCTTATCATAAAACCAAGTTCCGACTCTGGTCTTAAGATCTGTATAAAGAGCCGCGCCCAAACCCGTTCCGAGCCCCGTCAGGCCCGCTAAAAGCAAAGCCCAGACCTTGGTTCTTCCTCTCTCTGTTAAGGTTGCGCGTACATCAGTTCGCGGCTGTGCTTGCTGCGCCGACCTTGCTGCCGCCTTCGCCATCATGAAGCTCCTAGATCAGTACCCACAAAAAGAAGACCTCCAAAAGAAATTCTCCTGGAGGTCTTCTAGAATACTGATTTATCCAACTTCAGTCGCAGAAACGGCGCGTGATCAGCATAGGCCCCTCCTATCATATCGTACGTAGGCCTGACATGGCGGCACCTAAGCAGTAGAAAAAGGGGTCCAAAAAAAATTCAATGCGAGATCGCACATCGAAACAAATTTGCGCCCGCCGACGGATCGTGCCGCCAGCCTCCACCCACGACAGCCCAGCGCGGCAGCGACGTCAGATTTCAAGCCCGACGCCATCGTGCTGCGCGTAGTACTGCCCAAGGTTAAGGTTGGGATGACTCGATCGCTGCCTCGGCCATCGATCTCGAACTGAGCGGCAGGAGTGGAGAAGCGGCCTGCCCCGGTGCACCCCCACTGCGCCCCATGCCGGGCTGCTGGGGTGCAAACTTTGGCCGTTTTGACGCTAAGTGCTTGAAAAGAATGGTGCCGCAAGAGGGATTCGAACCCCCGACCCCCTCATTACGAATGAGGTGCTCTACCAGCTGAGCTATTGCGGCCCGATCCACGCGCCGGAGGGCGCGGTGCGATCGTTCGGCTGAGGCTCATATCCGCCCGGCCCCGCATTGGCAAGGCGGCTCGCGTCTCGGGCAAGGCTGCGATGCAGCCGTGCCACGGGGATCGCTCGGCGGGCCTGCGCAGCGGTCTGCCGGCTTGACGGCGGTGAGCGCGGGCGAAACTGTCCCCGCATCGCAGCGGAAGGCTTCCGATGTCCCTGATCTCGCGCCTCAGAACCTACGCGTCCGAAGCGTTCGGGATCGCTCCGTCCGCCGTCGAGGCCGAGCTCGACGAGGAGCACCTCGCCGCAACAGCGCTCCTCGTCCACGTCGCGCGGGTCGACGGCGTGCTCGCCCCGAAGGAGGCCGAACGCCTCGCGCGTCTCGTCCGCGGCCGCTACGCGGATTCGGACGCGGCGGCGGACGCCCTCATCGCGCGGGCCACCGCCTTCGATGCGGAGACCCGCGATATCGCGATGCTCGTCGAACGGATCGGGCGCGAGGGCGGAACGGGCGAACGGGCGCGGCTGCTCGCCATGGCCTGGTCCATCGCGGGCGCCGACGGCAGCGTCGACGAGTTCGAGGAAGCGCTGGTCTGGCGGCTCGGCAAGCTCCTGGGGCTCGAGGAGGCCGCCATCGTCCGAGCACGCGAGGAGGGCCTCGCGGGCCGCGATGGGGCGGGACCGGCATGAGGGCGCGCCAGCCGGGACGGGAGCGCCGGCCATGATCGCGAGCCTCGCCCTCGTCCTCCTCGCCCAGCTTCTCGGCGAGGTCTTCGCGCGCGGGAGCGGCCTGCCGCTGCCCGGGCCGGTTCTCGGCATGGTGCTGATGCTGGGGTTCCTCACGCTGCGCGACCGCGGCCCCGCCGCGGTGCCGCGCGGCCTGCCGAGGCCCCTCACGGACGGAACCCTCGAGCAGACGGGCAAGGGCCTCCTCGCCAATCTCTCGCTGATGTTCGTGCCGGCCGGCGCCGGCATCGTCGGACGTCTCGACGTGCTCCAGGCGCAGGGCGCGAAGCTCGCCTTCGTCCTCGTCCTGTCGACGCTCGCCGCCCTTGCCGCGACCGCTCTGACCTTCGTCGCCGTCTCGCGCAGCCTCGACCGCCGCCGCGGCGAGCGGGAGGAGGCGGCGTGAGCGGCGAATTCGCGGTCTGGGTCTATCTCTCGCGGACGCCGCTGCTCTGGCTCACGGTGACGCTCCTCGCCTATCTCGTCGCCGACCGCATCGCGGCCGCGACCGGACGAAACCCGGTCGCGAATCCGGTGCTGATCGCGATCATGATCACGGCCGCGATCCTGTCCGTCACGGGCACGCCCTATGCCGACTACTTCCAGGGTGCCCAGTTCGTGCACTTCCTGCTCGGTCCCGCCACCGTGATGCTGGCGCTGCCGCTCTACGAGCACCGGGCGACCGTGATGCGGGCCCTCGTGCCGATGCTGGCGGCGCTCGGCGTCGGCTGCGTGGTGGCCCTCGTCTCGGCGATCGGCCTCGCTCGGTTGCTCGACATCCCCCGCCCCATTATCACGGCGCTCAGCCCCAAATCGATCACCTCCGGCGTCGCGATGGGTGTCTCGGAGACGCTCGGCGGCGATCCGACGCTGACGGCCGTGATCGTCATGCTCACGGGCGTCACGGGGGCGATCCTGGTCACGCCCCTGATGAACGCCCTGCGCATCCGCGACATGCGGGCGCGAGGCTTCGCGGCGGGGCTCGCCGCGCACGGCGTCGGAACGGCCCGGGCCTTCCAGGTCAGCGAGGTTGCCGGCACCTTCGCCGGAATCGCGATGGGCCTCAACGCTCTGTTGACCGCGATCCTGGTACCTGTGGTCCTGCGACTCGTCCCCTGACGCGATCGTCCGTCCGGAACCGTCCCAACGATGGGCCGTCCGGCGGCAACGTCGTGGCGCGGCTCGCGAAATCGCCCTCGTGTGCTCTCGGCACACTTGAAATCAGGACCGGCCTCGGATGAACCTGCGAGCTCTGGCGTGGCGATTGGAATCGGGCGGGGGCGCGTGCCGGCGCAACCGGTATTCGCGTCGCGCGGCAGAGGTTGGGCCGGCCGAAGCGGGTATTCGGATCGGCATTTCATGTGACCGCGCGCACCAACTCGCTCGGATACTTCCGGTAGCGAAACAATGAGCGCGCGTCGAAAGACGCGGGAATCGGACTTGGTGCGCAGAACGTGAAGACGATCGCCGACATCGGAGCGTATTCGCAAGGGGCGGCTTTCGGCCTCGCGGACCTGCGCGAGGTCGTCGCCGAGCCGGGCGGCACCATCCAAGTCGACGACGCGGCGCTGCTGTTCCGCGGACAATACATCCGCGCCGGCTCGGACCTGATCATCAGCGACGAGACCCATCGGCTCGTCGTGCACGATTATTTCGAGGTCGGGCGCCGGCCGAAGATCGTCGCGCCCGACGGCGCATCCCTGTCCGACGCGGTGATCGAGGCGCTCAGCCTGCAGCTCGGCGGCGAGCGATACGCGCAGGCCGGCGCACCGCAGGCCTCCGACGCCGCGTCGGCGATCGGTCGCGTGCAGACCGTCACCGGAACCGCCAACGTCGTGCGCAACGGCGTCACCGTCACGCTCCACGTGGGCGACCTCGTCTACAAGGGCGATGTCGTGCAGACGGAGCGCGGCTCGTCGCTCGCGATCTCGTTCCTCGACGGCACGCTGTTCAGCCTCTCGGCCAGCGCGCGGATGCTCCTGAACGACATGGTCTACAAGGCGGAGGGGGAGGGCAGTTCCGCGCTCTTCAGCCTCGTCCAGGGCTCGATCACGTTCGTGGCGGGCAAGGTCGCCAAGACCGGCGACATGAAGGTCTCGACGCCCGTCGCCACGATGGGCATCCGCGGCACGGCGGTCTCCGTGCAGATCGACGCCGACGACGGCACCACCCGCCTCTCGGTGATGACCGAGCCGGACGGGCGTACCGGCCGCTTCGACGTCTACGACCGCGACGACCCGAGCCGGATCCTCTTCACGGTGTCCGATCCGGGCCAGGCCTTCGTGGTGAGCCCGAACGGCCCGCAACAGGTCAAGTTCGAGCAGGTCGCCAAGACGCCGGCGGATTTCCAGACCGAAGCCGCCCTTGTCCAGGCGATCTTCAAGGCCTTGGCGGAGGCGCCGAGGCTGCCGGTCTACCAGGGACCGGCGACCGGAGGCGGCGGCGGTTCGAGCACCGAGCCGAGCATCATCCAGCCCGATTCCGGCCCGCCCGCGGGGCCCGGCGCACCGGGCGGCCCTCCGGGGACGCCGCCGGTCGATCCGCTCTCCGGCTCCCCGCCACGCGGTTCGGGCCAGCCGAACCCGGGCGACCCGCGGCCCGGTGGCCCGCCCCCGGAGCAGGCCCCGGACGACCCGCTCGTCCTGACGCCCCACACCTTCGCGGTCGTGCAGGGCAACGCCCTCGTCGCGGCGACCGCGGGACAAGGCGTGCTCGGCGCGACGGCCGCGCTCATCGTCGCGGCCCGGGCAGGCACGGATGCGCCGACCGACGGCCTCTCCGGCGGGGCGGTCGTGCTGGAGGGACGCTACGGCACGCTGCTGCTGCGCGAGGACGGCACCTACGTCTACCGCGCCGACAAGGCGGCCGCCCTCGCCGAGGGGCAGAAGGGGGCGGATGTCTTCACCTACCGCGTGCAGGATCGGACGGGCGCCACCGCGACGACGACGCTGACCATGGACGTGACCGGCGTCAACGACGCACCGGTCTCGGGCGGTGCGATCTCCCTCGGCGTGGTTCCGGAGGACCAGGGCCTCGTCCTCTCGCGGGCGGACCTGATCGCGGGCACGAGCGATGTGGACGGGGACGCCCTGCAGGTGGCCGGCCTTCGGGTCGCCGAGGGCGGCGGCACAATCGAGGATCTCGGTGACGGGCGCTACGCCTACCGGCCCGCTGAGAACGCCCATGGCGCGGTGACGCTCGCCTACACGGTCAGCGACGGACATGGCGGCAGCGTCGAGCAGGTTGCGCGCTTCGAACTGGCTGCGGTCAACGACGCTCCGGTCCTTGCCCGGCCGGTCGCGCTTCCGGCGGGTGCGGAGGACGCGATCCGCATCGTCACGGCGGCCGAGCTCCTGGCCGGTGCCAGCGACGCCGATGGCGACGCCCTGCAGGTGGCCGGCCTTCGGGTCGCCGAGGGCGGCGGCACGATCGAGGATCTCGGTGACGGGCGCTACGCCTACCGGCCGGCGCCGGATGCGAGCGGACGCGTGATCCTGGCCTACACGGTGACGGACGGGCACGGCGGCAGCGTCGCGCAGACGGCACGGTTCGACGTCTCGGCCGTCAACGATCCGCCCGTGATCCGCCCCGACGCGACCCAGGCGGCGGCGACCGTCGCGGAATTGCCCTACGGAGCCTCGGGCGCGGGCACGGCCGTCCATACCCGCTCGGGAACGATCGCCTTCGCCGATCCGGATGCGGGCGACGGGCATTCCGCCCTGCTGAAGGCGGACGGCACCGGGTATCTCGGCACGCTGACGCTCGGTCCGGTCGATCCGGTATCGCGCACGCTGACCTGGACCTTCACCGTGCCCGACCGCGCGCTCGACGGGCTCGCAGCCGGCGAGACCCGCGTGCAGACCTACACGGTCCTCATCTCCGACGGGCAGGGTGGCACCGCGGCGCAGCCGATCACCGTCACGCTGACGGGCGCCGGCGAGCGGCCCCCGATCGCTCACGACGATCCGGACCTGCATCCGAGCCTTCTGACGAATTCGAGCTTCAGCGCCGCGCCGGACTTCTCGGGCTGGAACACCGTCACCACGCCATCCAGCAATTTCACCGACAATTCGTACGAGGCGCATGTCTTCGTCGACCGTACGGGCACTCGCCTCGCGGGTGCGGACGCCGTCGCAGTCCTGAACTTCGACGGCCGCATCGACACGGCCGGCGGGACGGCCTGGGGGCCTTCGATCCGCAGCGCGAACTTCTCGGCGGCGGCAGGCGACGCGGTGAAGTTCGATTGGATCTTGTCCAGCGGCAGCGACTGGGCGCTCGGGCGTGGCTATCTCCGCGATTCCACGGGCCGCATCGTCGATACGGTGTTCGAGTTCAACAGCGGCTTATCGGGCTCGACGGGCCTCAGGACCAGCACCTTCATCCTGCCGACGAGCGGCTCGTACTACATCGACTTCCAAGTCGGTTCCTACGATTCGACATTCGGCCGCCTCGTCGGCGCAGAACTCGTGATCGACTATGCGGGCGTCGTGCCTCGAATTCGCGAGGACGTCCCCCTCGTCATCCACTCGGCCGAATTGCTCGCCAACGACAGCGATCCGGGCGGCCTCTCGATCCATTTGGTTTCGGTGGCCCCGACGAGCGAGCATGGCGGCACCGTCACGCTCAACACCGACGGGACGATCACCTACGACCCGCGCGCGGTCTTCGATCATCTGGCGCAGGGCCAGACGGCCTCGGATTCCTTCATCTACACGATCGCGAACACGAGCGGCGCCACGGCCTCGGCGACGGCCTCCTTCACGGTGGCCGGCGTCAACGACGCGCCGACAGGGGGCCTCGACCACATCCTCGCCGCCTCCGGCGCAGGCCTGTCCGTGCCGAAATCGGCCCTCCTGTTCAACGATCGCGACCCCGATGCCGGGGCTCATCTGCGCGTTGCCGACGTGACGGACGCGGGTGTCTCAGAGGGAGGCGACGCGATCATCGTCAACGGTGCCGGCAACGGCGGCCATTTCAGCTACGTCGTCGAGGACGAGTTCGGCGCCCGGGCCGCCCAGACCGTTCAGGCGGTCGTGAACCGCGCCGACGCGCTCGATCTCGTCGGCGCGCCCAACGACGAGATCCTGATCGCCGCCGGGAGCACGCAGGTGCTGACCGGAGGGGGCGGGCACGATGTGTTCGTCTTCGCGGATCCCACCACCGTGAGCACCATCACGGATTTCGAGCCGGGCGCCGCCGGTGACGCGATCGACCTCACCGGCCTGCTCGGCTCGGAGGTGACCGCCGAGACTCTGGGAGCCCATGCCCGCATGGCGGATGTCGACGGCCACCTCGCCCTGCAGGTCCATACCGGCCCTGACGGATCCTGGCACACCCTCGCCCACCTGAACCTGCCCGTGACGACACCGGACGTGACGGTGATCTGGACCGATCACCTCGTCCGCCTGAGTGTCCAGGCCCCGCTGGTGTGAGGGGAGGCGGCCGAAGCCGCGCGGCGTCCGGCATATCGATCCGCCCGGCAGCACCGCGGCGGAGGCTTGTCGCGCGGATCGGCCTCGACCGGGTCCTGGCGACGGCCGTGCTCCTGCTGCTCGTCCTCCTGCGCCTCTGGGACCCGCCGCCGGTCGAGACGCTCCGGCTTCGCACGTTCGACGCCTTCCAGATCCTGCGGCCGCGGCCTGCGACCCTGCGGCCCGTGACCATCGTCGACATCGACGAGGCTAGCATCCGCGCGCTGGGGCAGTGGCCCTGGTCGCGAACCCGCGTCGCCGATCTGGTCTCGCGGCTGACGGAGGCCGGCGCGGCGGCCATCGCCTTCGACGCCGTCTTCCCCGAGCCCGACCGGCTGTCGCCCGCCCTCGTCGCCGAGACCGTGCCCGGCCTCGACGCGCAGAGCCGGGCGCTGCTCGCCAAGCTTCCGAGCAACGATCGGATCCTGGCCGACGCCGTCGCCGCGTCGCGGGTCATCCTCGGCCAGACGGCCCTCGTCCAGCCCTCGGACCCCCCTGCGGGCCTGCCGGAGACCGGGTTCGCCCTCCTTGGGCCGGACCCCTCGGCCCATATCGCGCGCTTTCCCGGCCTCCTTCGCAACGTGCCCGAGTTGGAGCAGTCGGCGGCGGGGCGCGGCCTCTTCACCATCGTTCCGGAACGCGACGGCATCGTTCGGCGCGTGCCCCTCGTCCTGATCGCCGAGGGCCGGATGGTCCCGGCCCTCGCTCTGGAAGTTCTGCGCGTCCTCACCGGCAGCGGCGCCGTGATGCTGCGCAGCGATGAGGCGGGGGTCGGCGCGGCCGTGCTGCCCGGTTTCGAGGTGCCGACCGATGCGACGGGCTCGGTCTGGCTGCATTTCAACCACCACGATCCGGCCCGCTTCGTCTCGGCCCGATCCGTGCTCGACGGGAGCTTCGATCCGGCGCGGGTGGCGCAGAAGATCGTGCTGATCGGCACCTCGGCGATCGGTCTCCTCGACAACAAGACGACGCCGGTCGATCGCACCATCCCCGGCGTCGAGGTGCACGCGCAGGTTCTGGAGAGCGTGCTCACCCGCGCGACGCTGTCCTACCCGAGCTACGCGGCCATCGTGGAGGTGCTCCTGGCCGTCGCGGTCTCGGTCGGGATCATCGCCTTCGCGCCGGTGCTCGGGGCGGCGTGGCTGCTGCTGCTCGGTGCGGTGGTGGCCGTCTTCATCGCGGCGATCTCGTGGTTCCGCTTCAGCGAACTCGGCATCCTGCTCGACCCGACCTTTCCCCTCGGCGCGAGCCTCGGCGTCTACGCGGTGCTCGTCTTCACCAACTACACCCGCGAGCAGATGGGGCGGCAGCGCATCCGTTCGGCCTTCAGCCAGTACCTCTCGCCCGCCCTCGTCGATGAGCTCGCCGCCTCGCCGGAGAAGCTGCGCCTCGGCGGCGAGGAGCGGCGTCTGACGATCATGTTCAGCGACGTGCGCGGCTTCACCGCGATCTCGGAATTCTACCGCGCCGATCCGTCCGGCCTGACCGCCTTGATGAACCGGTTCCTGACGCCGCTCACCGACGCGATCATCGGGCGCCGGGGCACGATCGACAAATACATGGGCGACGCCATCATGGCGTTCTGGAACGCGCCCCTCGACGATCCGGACCAGGAGGCCAATGCCTGCGCGGCGGCACTGGAAATGATCGCCCGGATGAACGCGCTCAACGCGGCGCGCCGGACCGAGGCAGAGGCGGGCGGCTTCCCCGTCCTGCCCCTCGAGGTCGGCATCGGCATCAACACGGGCCGCTGCGTCGTCGGCAACATGGGGTCGGCGCAGCGCTTCGACTATTCGGTGCTCGGCGATACCGTGAACGTCGCCTCGCGGCTCGAGGGCCAGTCGAAGACCTACAGCGTGCAGATCGTCCTCGGGGCTGCCACCGCCGCGGCGATCGCCGGCCGCTTCGCGGTGCTGGAGATCGACCGGATCCGGGTGAAGGGGAAGTCGCTGCCCGAGACGATCTCGGTCCTTGCCGGGGACGCGGCGCTCGCCGCCTCGCCCGCGTTCCGCGAGCTTGCCGCCGCGCACGCCGCCCTGCTCGCGGCCTATCGCGGGCGGGACTGGGCGGCGGCGCGCGCGCATCTCGAGAGCTGTCGGGAACGCGGCGCCGGCCTGGGGCTGGACCGCCTCTACGATCTCTACGCCCGGCGCGTCGACGCCTTCGAGCGCGAGCCACCCCCCGAGGATTGGGCCGGGATCCACGTCGCCGAATCGAAATAGGGGAGGGGAGCGGCTCAGGCCTCCAGCCTGTCCGCGACCTCCTCGGCCAGCGAGAGGCTTGAGGTCAGCCCCGGGCTCTCGATGCCGAAGAGGTGGACGAGGCCGGGGAGGCCATGCTCGCGAGGGCCGTCGATCCGGAAATCGGCCGCCGGCTCGCCGGGCCCCGTAAGCTTCGGGCGGATGCCGGCGTAATCGGGCATCAGGCTGCCCTGGGGCAGGGCAGGCCAGTAGCGGCGGATCGCCCCGTAGAAGGTCTCGGCGCGCGCGGGTTCGACGGTGTAGTCGAGCCGGTCGACCCACTCGACATCGGGACCGAAGCGCATCCGCCCGGCGAGATCGAGGGTGAGGTGGATGCCGAGCCCGCCCTCCACCGGTGCCGGGTAGACGAGCCGCCGGAAAGCCGCCTTACCGGCGTAGGAGAAGTAGCTGCCCTTCGCGAGAACGAGGCGCGGCACGCGCGGGGTAGGATATCCGTCCGTCCGCGCGGCGAGCGTCGGTGCCCCGAAGCTCGCCGCGTTCACGACCGCGTCGAAGGGCATCTCTCCCGGCGCCTCGCCGCCGAACACCGCGCTCCACGCATCGCCCCGGCGCAGGAGTTGCTCCACCGGCGTTCGCAGGGCCAGGACCCCGCCCGCCGCCTCGACGTCGCCGAGGAGCGCCAGCATCAGGGCGTGACTGTCGACGATGCCGGTCTCCGGCGAGAGCAGAGCGCGGGTGCAGGCGAGATTCGGCTCGAGCGCCCGAGCCTCCGCACCGGAGAGGAGGCGCAGGCCCTCGACGCCGTTCGCGCACGCGCGGTCGAAAATCGCGACGATGGCCGGCTCTTCCGCCTCCGTGGTGGCGACGACGAGCTTGCCCGGGCGGGCATGCGGCACGAAGTGGCTCTCGCAGAAGGCGTAGAGGCGGCGGCGTCCCTCGACGCAATGGCGTGCTCTCAGCGAGCCCGGCGGATAGTAGAGGCCCGCATGGATGACCTCGGAATTGCGAGAGGAGATGCCGGTCCCGATCGCGTCACCCGCCTCGGCGAGCACGATCTCGTGTCCGCGCCGGCCGAGCGCGCGCGCCGTCGCCAGGCCGAGGATGCCGGCACCGACGACGAGGATGGAGAGGCGCGCCCGGGGCATGCCCGAGAATAGCGCAGCGGATCGAGCTTGGCAGCGGGGGTGAAAAGCCCCGGTGCTAAGCCCTCCGTGGGACTATCGTTCTCTCCAGGCTTTGGCGATCTGGTCGGTGAGGGGCTTGGTGAGGTAGGAGAGCACGGAGCGCTCGCCGAGCTGCATGAAGCTCTCCA
>NZ_JAVDVV010000010.1:0-157170 GCF_031457035.1 Methylobacterium sp. BE186 | reverse complement strand
CCCTCGCGGTGGCGGTGCTCCGGCCCATGCTCAAGAAGCACCACGCGGCGAACGAGGCCGCCCTCCCGGCCGGCGCCCTCGCCCACGCCTGAGCCGACATCCGCCGCCCCGGCACGCCGGGGCGGCCCCGACCAAGGCGGGGACGGTTCTGCAACGCAGGGCCGTCCCCGTTACGTTTCATGAACCCTACCGTGCGACGCTGCCGCCTCGATTCGTCGGCGTCCGGAGCGTGCCATGAGCGAGGAACCTGAGAACGTCGCGACGCGGCTCTGGCGCGACCGGGTCCAGGTCCGCGAGCAGGAGCGCAACGAGGCGCTGGCGCGCGCCCGCGTCGCGGAGGAGAAGGTCGCGCTCCTCGTCGCCGAGAACGACCGCCTCGAGCTCGAGATCGCGCGCCTGCGCACGCTCCTGGCGCCCGACGCCGCCCGGGCGCAGGCCGAGACCGAGGCGCAGATGGAGGCCCTCCGCGGCGCCCTGCTGCCCCTCCTCAGCCGCGCGGCCTGACGCGCCCCCCGCGCGATGGCCGAGCCGATGACGGCAGATCCGAGCCCGACCCCCGGCACGGCCGCGCGCCTGCGCTGCCGCCGGATCGTCGAGGCCGACCGGGAGGCACTCGGCCCCCTCCTCGTCCGTGGCTTCCCGGGCCGCTCCGTGGCCGAGTGGGACGCGGCGCTCGCGCGCCTCCTCGCCTACAGCGCCGAGTCCGGCTGCCCGCATTCGGGCTACGTGCTCGACCTCGGCGGCAATCTCGTCGGCGTGCTCCTGATGGTGTTCGGCGCGATCCCCGGGCGCCCGATGCGCTGCAACCTGTCGAGCTGGTACGTCGAGGAGAGCCACCGCGGCTACGCCTCGCTCCTCGTAGCCTCGGCGACCCGCGACAGGGCCGTCACCTACATCAACATCTCCCCGGCGCCCCCGACCCGCCCGACGATCGAGGCGCAGGGCTTCCGCCGCTACATTGCCGGCCTCCAGGTCGCCGTGCCGCTGCTGACCCGCGGCGCGGCCCCTCGGGTGCGCCTCGTCGAGGGGGCGCCGCCCGCCGGCGCCGCCGTCGCGGCGGGGGACGCGCACGTCATGGAGACGCATGCGCGGATGGGCTGCCTGACGGTCTGGTGCGTGGCGGAGGGGCGCGCCCACCCCTTCGTGTTCCAGCGCCGCCGCATCGCCGGCCACCGGGTCACGGTGGCCTACCTGCTCTATTGCGCGGATGCCGGCGACCTCCGCCGCTTCGGGCGCGCCCTCGGCCGCTTCCTCCTGGGCAAGGGCCTTCTCCTCGCGATGGTCGACGCGCCGGCCCCCGTGCCCGGCCTCGTCGGTCCCTACCTGCCGGATCGCATGCCCAAATACGCCAAGGGCGCCGACGTCCCCCATCCCGGCGACCTCGCCTTCACGGAGGCGGCGATCCTCGGTGAGGCCTTCTGGCTGAAGCGGGATTAGCGGTCGACACCCGACGCTCGCTGCCCGGCATCTGAGGTCGGACGGGGGTGGGCGGCGGACGTGTGACGCTTACGGGATGAGCGTCCGGATCGTCAGGGGACGCGGAGGATCAGGCCCCCGGACCGGCCTGCGATCGTTCGGAGATCCCGAGTGGGAGCCGTCTCAGTTCGCTCTTCAAGGCGTGGATGAACTGACGGACTCGTGCCGGCATGTGCTGGCGGGTCGGCAGCACCGCCCAGATGGCCAACTGCTCGGGCTCCGCGTCGGCCAGGGTGATGGCCGCGAGGGTGCTGTCGGCAAGCTCCTGCGCCACGTCCCAATAGGTCAGCAGCGCAATTCCTGCCCCGGCAATGCAGGCGGCGTGCACCGTGTCGACGCTGTTGGCGGCGAGCCGCCCCTTGATGCGCTTGGCAATCGGTTGCCCTGCCTGCTGGAAGGGCCACGCATCCATGGCGTGGAGCGTCAGGCAGGCGTGGGCGTCGAGGTCGCTCAACCGTTCGGGTGACCGATGCGTCGCGAGATAGCTCGGGGCTGCGCAGAGGATGCGCGGATTGTCCACCAGCCGCACGGCGACGAGTTCCGACGCCTGCAACGTTGCGACCCTGAGCGCCACGTCGATCCCGGACGCCGCGAGATCCACGATCCCGTCCGCGAAGGTCAGGTCAACCTGTAGCAGCGGGTTCTCCGCCATCAGTCGGACCACCAGCGGCACGACCACAGCGCGACCGATCCGGTTCGGGGCCGTCACGCGCAGAACGCCGCTCAATCCCTCGTGCTGCTCGGAGAAGGCTGCCGCAACGGCGTCTCTCGCCTCCAGCATCGTCCGGGCGAGCGGCAGGAACGTCTCGCCATCCGCCGTCAGCGCGACCGATCGGGTGGTGCGGTGGAGCAGGCGAACACCGACTTCCTGTTCGAGCGCGGCCAACCGGCGACTGACCGCCATCGGCGACAGGCCCTCCTGCCGCCCGGCGGCCGAAAGGCTGCCGGTCGCGACGATCGCGCGGAACAGGGCCACGTCTGACAGGTTCATCGGCATAACACTGAACGATAAGATCCTTATTGCTCACCTCGGCTACTGCAAGGCCGCGCCATCCGCTACCTCGCTATCGACAGAGCGGCGACGGTAGCTTGGAGGCCGGACATGAGCACGGACGCGACGGGCCTTTTCACCACGTTCGATATAAACGGCGTGACGCTCGGGAACCGCCTCGCGGTCGCGCCGATGACGCGCGTGAGCGCGTCCGACGAGGGCACGGCCACGGAGACGATGGCGCGCTACTACGAGCGCTTCGCCCGAGGCGGTTTCGGCCTGCTGATCACCGAGGGCATCTACACGGATCGGGCGTTCTCGCAGGGCTACCTGCACCAGCCCGGCATCACCGACGAGGCCCAGGAGCAGGCGTGGCGGCCGGTCGTCGAGGCGGCCCACCGGCACGGGGCGCACATCTTCGCGCAGTTGATGCACGCGGGTGCGATCAGCCAGGGCAACCGCTTCCGGGAGACCAGCATCGGACCTTCGGCCGTGCAGCCCAAGGGTGAGCAGATGGAGTTCTACTACGGCAAGGGCGCCTATCCGGCGCCTGAGGCCATGAACGAGGAGCAGATCGCCGACGCAATCGAGGGCTTCGCCGCCTCGGCCGCACGCGCGGTTGCGGCCGGGTTCGACGGCATCGAGATCCACGGCGCGAACGGCTACCTGATCGACCAGTTCCTGACCGACTATGCCAATCGTCGCCGCGACCGGTGGGGCGGCGACACCCGCCAGCGCACCACGTTCGTGACCGCCATCGTCGAGGCAGTGCGGGCGAAGGCCGGTCCGGGCGTGCCGGTGGGGGTCCGGATCTCGCAGGGCAAGGTCAACGACTACGCCCATAAATGGCCGGGCCGTGAGCAGGATGCCGAGGTCATCTTCGGCACGCTCGCAGAGGCCGGAATCAGCTACCTCCACGTCACCGAGCACAGGGCGTGGGAGCCCGCGTTCAAGGGTGGCCCTGACAGCCTTGTCGCACTTGCTCGCCGCTACGCGCCGCAGGTCCCGCTGATCGCCAATGGCGGCGTGCAGGACCGGGCGCGGGCGCAGGAGGTCCTGGCTGCCGGCGCGGACATCGTGGCGCTCGGCAAGGCCGCGCTCGCCAATCCCGATTTCCCGAACCGCATCCAGGCAGCCCAGGAACTGGCGGGCTTCGACCACGCCATCCTGGGGCCGATTGCCAACATCAAGCCGACCGAGCTTGCGGCCTGAAGGATCCGAGGAGCGGGCTGCCGCCTTGTTCCGATGGCCCCGTTGCCCGCCGCGCGAGGAGATGGACCGAGGGATATGAGCCAGGACGCCAGCACCGCCGCACGGACAGCTTCCCGAGCGACCCTTCGCGTGTGGATCGACTTCGTCTGCCCCTACTGCCTCTTGGGGGAGCACGTCATCCGAGCCGCTTCCGAGGGGCTCGAGGTCGACCTTGTCTGGATGCCGTTCGAGTTGCGCCCCTACCCGACCCCGACGTTGCGGCCGGAGGACGCGTATCTGCCCACGGCATGGAAGCAGGGCGTCTACCCCGCGGCCGAGCGGATGGGCATCGCGATCCGCCTGCCGACCGTCTCGCCGCAGCCCTACACCCGCAAGGCATTCCTCGGACTTCAATACGCCGTCGAGCACGGTCGGGGCGACGCTTACGTCGATGCGGTTCTGCGCGCCTTCTTTCAGCAGGATCGCGACATCGGCGACACCGACGTGCTCAAGGCGATCGTGCAGGATCTCGGCCTCGACCCGCTCGGCCTTGATGGCGTGCTGGCCTCGCCGCTCTCCGGGGAGCGCCACGATGCGGCTTTGCGCGTGGCGCGAGAGGCGGGCATCCGTGCCGTCCCCTCGGTTGCTGTCGGCAACCGGCTGTTCTCGGGCACCCCGCAGCCCGAAATCCTGCGAGCCGAAATCCTGCGGCAAGCCTCCTAGCGCGAACGGTTCCGTCGAGCGAATCGCTCGCGTGAAAGTCACGACTGAAGCTCTCATCAAGCCGTGCTCTGGAGCGATCCCGGCCATCGCAGCGTGCACATTTCAAGGTCCGAGGAGAGTCGAGGGTCGACCGTACTGAGCGACGGATTGGGACCGCGACGGCGGTCCTTCCGATCTCAGAGATCCGAAATCCCCCCGATCGTCCGAGACAGCGCGTCGCCTCCCGCAAACCGAACTCCGCCTCGCCCTAGAATGCGCCGGCGACAGCCGGATCGCCCCTTTCGCGCCCCGTCCCGCTGCCCGCCTCAGCGCGTCCGGGAACTCGGCAGGTAGCGCGGCTCCGGCTCGCGCCACACGCTCAGAGCCCGCGTCTCGTAGGCCGGCGGGTCGAACTGCTCGCGCAGCAGGGCAAGCGCCAATCCGAGAAGCAGGCCGACGACGAGGCCGCCCGCGATGATGGCGAGCTTCGAGATGCCGGCCTTGGCGACGGGGGGCGTCGCCTGCTTGATCGTGCGCGCATTCGTCGTGTCGAGGTAGTAGCGCTGCTGCAGGTCCTTGGCCCGGTTCAGGAAGGCCTCGTAAACGCCGCGGTTCGAGGCGGCCTCGCGCTCGAGCTCCCGCAATTGGACCTGGGCCTCGTTCGCCTTCGCCGCCTCCTTCTTGAGGGCGTTGATGCGCTGGTCGAGATTGGCCTCCGCCGCGCGGGCGCGGTCGTAATCGGTGGTGGCGGTGCGGGCGATGCGGCCGAGCTCGTCGTCCAGTTGCTGCCGGGCCGCGCGCACGCGCTGGGCCATGCCGGCATTGGCCGGATGGCGGGGTCCGTAGACGAGCGCGGCGTCGGCCTCGGCGCGCTTGGCCTCGGCGAGGGTCGCGCGCAGGGCGGCGATGGCGGGCGACTGGACGGCCTCCACCGTCGCGTCCTGCACGTCGCCCGAGCGCCGGACCTTCTGGATCTGCTCCACGCGCGCCGCCGTCTCCGCCGTGCGGCTGCGCGCGCGGGCGACCTGGTTCGTGAGATCGGTGAGCTGCTGCTCGCCGACGAGCCGGCCCGAGGCGCCGACGAGGTCGTGGTTGCGCCGGTAGCGCTCGACGGCCGCCTCGCTCACCTGCAGCCGCTCGCGCAACTCGCCGAGCCGGGCTTCGAGGGCGCCGCTCGCCCGCTCGACCTCGTCGGTGCGGGTGCGCGTCAGCTCCTTCAGGAACGCGTCGGCGACGGCGTTGGCGATGCGCGCCGATTTCTCGGCCGATTCCGTCGAGATGCCGATCTCGATGACGAAGGTCTTGTCCGGCCGGCGCACCGAGACCGCCCGGTCGAGGGCGCGCAAGGCGCGCGATTCCGGCGTCTCCGCCTCCCGGTCCTTGTCCTTGTCGGGCGAACCGAGGAGCTGGTTCCTGAAGGTCGCCAGCAGCCCCTGGCGGGGCGACCCGAATTCGGGATCGGCGGCGAGCTTCTCGGACTGGACGACGCTCGTCAGGACGCTCGTCGAGCGCACCACCTGGAGCTGGCTCTCGCTGATGAGGGTCGCCTCCTCGCCGGTGCCGGCGGTCGGGTTGATGTCGTTCTGGAAGACCTGGAGGTTGCGGGGGTCGAGCAGGATCTTGGCCGTCGCGTCGTAGCGCGGCGGCATGGTCAGGGCGGCGCCGAGCGCTGCGAAGGTGAGCGCGAAGACCGAGCCCGCGATCCAGCGCCAGCGCCGCCGGAACGTCGCGACGATGCCGCGCAGGTCGATGACGGCTGCGGGGGCGGGCTGGAAGGCGAAGTGCGGATCGTTCAACGCGAATCTCTCCAACCGAACCATCGCGACCTCGCTCCGCCGGCCAGACGCGGCGCCCCGCCCTGTCCCGGCTCGGGACGAGCGGGACGAAGCCGTGCTGCCGGAGGAGAGATTTGCAAGGCGAGGACCATTGAACAGAGGCGTCGGGTCGAATTCCGGTGTCGAAGATCAGACAGGGTTAAGCCTCGTCCGGTTTCGCGGCAGTGAATCCTGGACTCGCATTCGCTCCTCCTCCTTCATCGACTGTTCATCACGCCGGACGTCTGCCCGAGGTCTTCGCGCATCCGCCCGTCAGCTTGCACCGATGCTGATCCGGGTGTGTGCGTCCGCGGCGCCGAGTGTACCGGACAGGACGAGGCTGTGGGCCGTGGCGAGGTGTCCGAAGCGGGGCGCGTAGACGGCCGCTCCCGGCGCGGTGGCCGCCGTGAGCCGCGTCTCAAAGCCGGACGGTGGCACGATTTGGCACAGGAGGCCGGAGGCGTCGCCGAGGGCGAGGACGCCATCCTGCAGGCTGGCCGCGAGATCCGGGTGGACGAGGAACCGGATCTCGACCGGGAGGCCGCCGCGGCCCCCGTCCAGCCGGTCCGCGATCAGGAACCCGGTCGGGTCGCGCGCGACGCGGCGCCGGTGCGCGACGCCGAAGCGCCGGGCGTAGCCCTCGTGCGCGCCGGTGACCGACCACGCCTCTCCCTCCGT
This sequence comes from Methylobacterium sp. BE186, assembly GCF_031457035.1. Taxonomy (NCBI): domain Bacteria; kingdom Pseudomonadati; phylum Pseudomonadota; class Alphaproteobacteria; order Hyphomicrobiales; family Methylobacteriaceae; genus Methylobacterium; species Methylobacterium sp. BE186. The sequence goes on along the minus strand of NZ_JAVDVV010000010.1, from coordinate 150,318 downwards.
CTCGGCGACGAGGCGCGCGTCGGCGCGGCTCGCCCAGTGGAAGCCCGCGGAGGCGAGGCTGTGGGAGGCCCCCGCCACGCTCAGCGTGTTGTGGGCGAGGCTCTCGCGCATCGCGACGCGGCCGGCTCCCCCGGCATGGTAGAGGTGGGTGCCCGCGTCGATCAGCACGGGGCGGCCGTCGATCGACAGCCAGATGCCGAGGGCGTCCGCGTGGCCGTGCGCGGCGAGCGTCAGGTAGCCGATCGGCCCGTGGTCGAAGACGAGGTGGCAGGCGCGCCCGGCGATGCGCGCGTGGACGGCCGTGTAGCCGCCCTGCCGGAAGGTCTGCCGCCCCTTCGCGACGGGGCGGGGAGCGGGCGGCGCGCCGAACACCGCGTCGCGCGGGTGCGGGTCGCGGGCCGGCGGGGCGAGGTCCGGACGGCCGGCGAGGCCGGCGATCGCCGCGGTGACGGAGGCGACGTAGCGGGGCTCGCGGCCGAGCCCGTCGCTGAGGATCCGCCCCTCGTCGTCGTCCCCGATCGCCGGGTTGCGCCCCGCCCCGTCGAGCATCGCGCGCAGGAACCCGGCCCCGGCGGCGAGCCGCGCCAGGAGCGCGGGCGCGAGCGGGCGCCCGGCGGCGCGCGCCAGCACGAAGCCGAGGCCGAGCATCTCCATCGTCCAGGCCTGGTAGGTCAGGGATTGCTCGGCCCCGACGCCGTCCGGCAGGATCTGGCGCTCGCCCTCCCCCTCGAGGATGGCCCGCCCCTCCGCCTCCCAGGACGCGGCCTCGGCGGCGCCCTGCAGCAGGAGCCCGGCGACGAGGAGCCCCAGCCCCTCCGCGATGCGGTGGTTGTTGGCCGAGGAGTGGAGCGAGGGGAAGGCCGCGATGGCCTCCGCATGGGCCGCGACGAGCCTGCGGAAGGCGGCGCGCTCCTCCGGCGGCAACCCCTCCGGCCCGGACGCGGCCGCCACGAGCAGCAGGCTGACGAGCCGGAGCGTCATCTCGATGCCGGAGAACCAGTGGACGCCGCCATAGGGCGGGTTCGCCCGGGTGAAGCTCGTCACGATCGCCCGCGCCGCCTCGCCGGCACGGGCCTCCCCCGCGGCGCAGGCGGCGGCGAGCGGGTGGAGCATCTGGAGGCGGGCCGGCTCCCAGACGAACTTGACGTCGCCGGGGCGGCCGCTGCCGTCGGGCGCCTCGACCGTCGCGCGCACGTCGACGCGGTGGGCCGGCACGCCGGCCCCGGGCCAGGCCGCGCCCGTCACCGGATCGTGAAACCAGAAGCCCGCGCCGGCCTCCGGCCCGGTGAAATCTGGTGCCGGCCAGTCGCGGCCGAAATAGTGGAACCGTCCCGCCTCGATCGCGGCGAGGCTGCGGCGCACGCCCGGCAGCCCCGCGGATTGCGCGAGCGCCCGCCGAAGCTCGGGAAAGTCGGGCAGCGGCGCGGGATCGCCCGGCGCGCGCGTCTCCCAGCCGATCGGCCGCCGGGCCCAGGCCCGCCTGCGCGCCGCCTCGCCGACGCGGTGGACGATCTCGGCGGGACCCATCGAGCGCAGGCGGCCGAGATACCACGCCAGCCGCGCGAGGCGGGCGTCGCCCGCGCTCCGGGATGCCCGCGCTGCGTGGCTCTGTGCGCTTGCGCGCGTCTCGGTTGTGCGCGATGCGCTATCAGCCTGGTCCATGCCGTGTCCCGGATTGAGCCGTCAAATTGCGGAGATCGCGTGAACGGGATCGCAAGAGTGTCAAAACAAAACAGTTTTGCCGCCGAAACCCGTGGTTCCCATCTTGCTCTCGCTACAACCGCAAAGATGAGCCGTCCAAGATCGTGCTGAGTCGGGAATGAGCAAGTCCATGAAGATCCTGTCGGTGTTCGGCACGCGCCCCGAGGCGATCAAGATGGCTCCCGTCGTCGCCATGCTTCAGCAGACGCCCGGCATCCTGTCGCGGGTCTGCTCGACGGGACAGCACCGGAGCATGCTCGACAGCGTGCTCTCGACCTTCGACATCCGGCCCGACGACGATCTCGACGTGATGCGGGCCGACCAGAGCCTGACCGACGTGTTCGCCCGGGTGATGACCGGCCTCGACCGCATCCTGGCCGAGTGGAAGCCGGATTACGTCCTCGTGCAGGGCGACACCGCGACGAGCACCGCCGCGGCGATGGCCGCCTTCTTCCGGCGCATCCCGGTCGGCCATGTCGAGGCGGGCCTGCGCACCGGCAACCTCCAGAGCCCCTGGCCCGAGGAGGCGAACCGCCGGGTCACCGCGATCGTCGCCGACCGGCACTACGCCCCGACGAGCCGGGCGCGCGCCGCCCTCCTCAGCGAGGGCTACCCGGCCGACCGCATCCTCGTCACCGGCAATACGGGCATCGACGCGCTCCTGCGCATGGCGGACTTCGTGCGCCAGCCCGGGGCGATGCGGGACCGCCTCGAGGAGCGCTTCGGCTGGATCGACCCCAAGGCGCGGCTCGTCCTCGTCACCGGGCACCGGCGCGAGAGCTTCGGCGAGGGCTTCCTCAACATCTGCAAGGCGCTCGGCGAGCTGGCGCGCCGGCCGGGGATCCAGGTCGTCTACCCCGTCCATCTCAACCCGAACGTGCGTGGGCCGGTCTTCGAGCATCTCGGCGACAATCCCGGGATCAGGCTGATCGAGCCCCTCGACTACCCCGACTTCGTTTACCTGATGACCCGCGCCGCGCTGATCCTCACCGATTCCGGCGGGGTGCAGGAGGAGGCGCCGGTGCTGCGCAAGCCCGTCCTCGTGATGCGCGATACGAGCGAGCGCGCCGAGGCGGTCGAGGCGGGCGTCGCCCGGCTCGTCGGGACCGAGCCCCGCACCATCGTGGCGAGCGTGACCCGCCTCCTCGACGATGCCTCCGCCTATGCCGCGATGGCGTCCGGCGCGAGCCCGTTCGGCGACGGGCATGCCAGCGCGCGCATCGTCGCCGATCTCGTCAACCAAGCGGAAACCGCTCCGGCATTCCGTCCGAACCTTCGCGTCTCGCGGGAGTTCGTCGCCACGACCCAGCGCATCCAGCGCATCGCCTGACCCCTCCCGACACAGCCATTCTCCAGCCCACCGGAGCCGATCTCCCATGACGCGCACCCGCCAGACCATCTCGGTGATCGGCCTCGGCTATGTCGGCCTGCCGACCGCGGCGACCTTCGCCTCGCGTGGGCTCAGCGTGATCGGCGTCGACATCCGCGCCGACGCGGTCGAGCGCATCCAATCCGGCAAGGCCCACTTCATCGAGCCCGACCTCGACATCGTGCTCCGCGCGGTCGTCACCGCCGGCAACCTGCGGGCGACGACGCAGCCGGAGCCGGCCGACGCCTTCCTGATCGCGGTGCCGACCCCGATCCGCGACGACAAGACCGCGGACCTCACCGCCGTCCGCTCGGCCCTGGCCTCGATCGCGCCCGTCCTGAAGCGGGGCGACCTCATCATCATCGAATCGACCTGCCCCGTCGGCACCACTCAGGGTGCCGCCGAGCAGCTGCGCGGCCTGCGCCCCGACCTCACCTTCCCCGACACGGATCCGGAGAGCTCCGACATCCTGCTCGCCTACAGCCCGGAGCGGATCCTGCCCGGGCACACCCTGCGCGAGCTGATCGAAAATCCGCGCACCTATGGCGGCCTCGACCATCGCAGTGCGCTCGCCGCGCGCGACCTCTACAGCGTGTTCGCGACCGGGCCGCAGCGCCTGACCACGGCGCCGACCGCCGAATTGTCGAAGCTCGTCGAGAACGCCTATCGCGACGTGAACGTGGCCTTCGCCAACGAGCTCTCGCTCGTCTGCGACGCGCTCGGCCTCGACGTCTGGTCGGTGATCCGCCTCGCCAACCTCCACCCGCGCGTGAACATCCTGGCGCCGGGCGCCGGCGTCGGCGGCCATTGCATCCCGGTCGACCCCTGGTTCATCCACGAGGCGCTGCCGCAGCAGACGCCGCTCATCCGCGCCTCCCGCGAGGTGAACGACGGCAAGCCGCGCTTCCTCGCCGACAAGATCGCCGGCATCGCCTCGCGCTTCCGGGAGCCGAAGATCGCGCTGCTCGGCCTCACCTACAAGCCGAACGTCGACGACCTGCGCGAGAGCCCGGCCCTGCACATCGCCTGCGACCTCGCCGAGCGCCGCCTCGGCCGGCTGATGATCGTGGAGCCGCACGTGCCCGAGCTGCCCGACAGCCTCGCCGACCGAACCGATGTCGAGCTGATGGCGTTGCAGGACGCCGTCGCCGAGGCCGACGTGGTCGCGATCCTCGTCGCGCATGACCGGTTCCGCAACCTGAACCGCGGGGCGGTGAGCGCGAAGATCGTGGTCGACGCCGTGGGGCTCCTCGCCCAGCCGCTCGAAGCGGCCTGAGAGAGATTGCGAGAGGTTGAGCCGATGCGCGTCGAACTCCTCGGACTGCCGGTCGACATCCTGAGCCACGACGAGACGGTCGGGCGGGCGCTCGCCGCGATGCGGGGCGAGGCGCCCCGCTGCCAGCACGTCGCGCTCAACGTCGCCAAGCTCGTCAATGCCCGCCGCGACCCCGAGCTCGACCGCGACATCCGCGAGAGCGACCTCATCGGCATCGACGGGGCCGGGATCGCGCTGGCGCTGCGCCTCCTCGGCCACCGCAAGGTCTCCCGCGTGGCCGGCATCGACCTCTTCGAGAGCCTGATCGCCCTCTGCGCCGAGCAGGGCCTGCGCCCCTATCTCCTCGGCGCGAAGCCCGACGTCGTCGCCGACACGGCGCGGGCCCTGACGCAGCGCCACCCGGGCCTCGACCTCGCGGGCTACCAGCACGGCTATTTCCGCCCCGAGCAGGAGACCGAGATCTGCCGGCAGATCGGGGCGAGCGGCGCCCATTGCCTGTTCATCGCGCTGCCGACCCCGCACAAGGAGCGCTTCATGCGCCGGCACCGGGACGCGCTGAACCTGCCCTTCCTGATGGGGGTGGGCGGCTCCTTCGACGTGGTCGCCGGCCGCGTGCAGCGGGCGCCGCGCAGCGTCCAGGCGCTCGGCGCCGAATGGTTCTACCGGCTCGCCCAGGAGCCGCGCCGGCTCGCCGGCCGCTATCTCAAGACCAACGCCGTCTTCGCCGGGCTCCTCCTCGGCGCGGCCGCCCGCCGCCTTGTCGCCCCGCAGGAACCGGGGCCGCTCGGGCGGGGGCGCGAGCGATGACCCGCTCGGCCTACGCGCTCTACTTCCTGGCGAACCTCGCGCCGCGGGCGCTGATGTTCCTGCTGCTCCTCGTCCTCACCCGGCTGATGCCGATGGGCGAGTACGGCCTGTTCGTCCTCGTCGTCACCACCGGCGAGATCTTCGACATGGCCCTGTGCAACTGGGTGCGGGTCTTCGCGCTTCGGAGCGAGGGCGCGAGCGCCACCATGCGCCCGTACCGGCTCGGGCGCCTGCTCGCGCTCACCTTCGCGACGACGGGCCTCGCCTTCCTGCTGGCGGGCGCGAGCGGCCTGCTGCGGCAGGAGCAATCCCTCGCCTTCACCGTGTCGGTCGCCGCGATGATCCTCGCCTTCGCGCCCCTTCGGCTCTCGCTGATGCTGCTCCAGGTGCAGCGCAAGCACTCGGCCTATGCCGCCGTCGAGGCTTTGCGCGCGGGCGGCACCTTCGCCGCCACCGGCGCCGCGATGCTGCTCCTGCCGCCGGACTTCCTGAACGCCTCCCTCGCGCTCGCCGCCGCGACGGCGACGGCGGGCCTCGTCGGCCTCTGGCAGGCGCTTGGCCATGTCCCGCGCCCGCGGCGCGCCCGCCGCGGCTACGGGGCCGCCCTCGCCTTCGGGCTGCCGATCGCGGTGGCGCAGGTCCTCGTCTACGCGCTGGGCTATTTCGACCGCTACATCGTGGATTTCCTGCTCGGCCCCCACGCGGTCGCGGTGCTCGCCGCCGCCTACTCGCTCGGCCGCCAGCCGATCGAGCTGTTCATCGGCCCGCTGAACAACTACGCCTTTCCCCACCTCGTGAAGATCTACGAGCACGAGGGTCCGGAGGCCGCCGCGACCGCGCAGGCGGGCCTCCTCGCCACGCTGGTCACGGTCGGCAGCGCCATCGTGATGGGCCTGATCCTGCTGACCGACCCGCTGCTCACGATCGCCCTGCCGGCGGATTACCACGCCGAGGCCGCGCTCCTCCTGCCCTGGATCGCCTTCGGCTCGCTGGCGCTGCTCGTGAAGTACTTCATCTTCGACAACGCCTTCCACCTCGCCAAGCGGACCTGGCTGCAGCCCGTGGCCATGCTGCCGCCCGCGATCTTCGGCCTCGTCGCCTGTTTCCTGCTCGTGCCGCGGTTCGGCATCGTGGGGGCCGGGATCTCCTTCGCCGTGGGCGCCTGCTTCGCGGCCCTGACCACGGCCGTGATCACCTCCCGCATCCTGCCCGTGCGGATGCCCTGGGGCATGCTCGCCCGGATCGTCCTCGCCAATGCCTGCGCCTCCTGCGCGCTCTACACTTTGCGCGGCTTCAGCGAGCCGGCCGGCCCGCTCGTCGTGCTCGTGGCGAGCACCCTGGCCTTCATCGCGGTCTACGCCGCCGCGTTGACCCTGATCGGCGTCTCGTTGCGCCGGACGATCGAGACGCCCTGGGCCTCCGTGGCGCCGCGTCCCCGGGAACCGATGCTGAAGCCGATCCTGCAGAAGCCGTAAGGATCGGGCTAGCGGGCGAGCACCGCCTCGAACAGGTCGAGGTAGCGCGCGACCACGCGGGACACCGCGTAGGTCGCCGCCCGGGCGATCCGCGGACCCGGGTCGCCCGGATCGGCGAGCGCCGCCCGCAGGCCGGCCGCCAGCGCCGCCGCGTCGCCGACCGGGACGAGCGTCCCGTAGCGGCCGCGCTCCAGGATCTCGCCCGGGCCGCCGCAATCGGTGGCGACGACGGGAAGGCCCGAGGCGAGCGCCTCGACGACCACGTTGCCGAAGGATTCGCTCGTCGAGGACAGGGCGAGGACGCGCGCCTGCCCGTAGGCCGGCCAGGGCTCGGCGAAGCCCGGCAGGCTCACCCGCCCGGCTACCCCCGCCTCGGCCGCCGCGCGCTCCAGCGAGGGCCGCTCCGGCCCGTCCCCCAGGATCGTCAGGCGCACCGTCTCCGGCAGCAGCGCCAGCGCCCGGATCAGGCTGTCGTAGCCCTTCTCGGGCACGAGCCGCCCCACGGCGAGGATCATGAGGGGGCGCGCCGCGAGGGCGCCCGCATCGGCGGCCGCCTGCGCGCGCTCGACCGGGATCGGATTCGGGATGCAGGCCAGCTTGCCCGCGTCGGCGCGCCACTCCGCGACGAGGCGCTGCCGGAGCCCCTCCGAGACGCAGACCGTGCGGGCGGAGAGGCGCGTCAGCGGCCCGGCCAGGGGAAAGGCCGCGCCGCCGATCCGCCCGCGCACGATACCGGGATGGCCGTGATAGGACAGGACGATGCGCGTCCGGCCCGGCGCCAAGAGCTTGGCGGCTGCAAGCTTCACGCTCGCGGGCGCGTCGATGGCGAGCGCGATGTCGGGCTTGGTCGCCCGCAGGCGCCGCGCGAGGCGGCCGACATTGGCGACGTGGCCGCCCCCAAGGACGACGACCTCGACGCCCGGCGCCACGAAACCGGCATTGCCCGCGCGCTCCGCGTCGACGATCAGCGTGGTCGCGACGCCGGCTTCGTGGAGGCCGCTCGCGAGCACCGCCGCGACGCGCTCGGCGCCGCCGGTCTGCAGGCAGGGGACGTAGATCGCGACGGAGCGGACCCGCCCCACCTCAGGCGACCCGGCTCTGGGCCTGGCCGGCGCCTAGGCCGGGCTTGAAGGTGCGCAGGAACAGCTCGAGATTCGCGAGCGACCACAGGACCTTCTGATGGTCGCTGCGGCCCTCCAGGTGCTCGGCCACGAGGCGGTCGATCTCGGCCGGGCGGAGGATGCGCCGAGTCTCGGAGGCGCCGGACAGGAGCAGGTCCTCCAGGCGCGCGCGTAAAGGGCCGCGGAACCAGAGGCCGGTCGGCACGGTGAAGCCGACCTTCCTGCGGTTGAGGATCGTGGCCGGCAGCATCCGGGCGGTGGCGGCCCGCAGCACCGCCTTGCCCTTCGGGTGGCCGACGAGGAACCGGTCGGGGAAGCGCGCGACGAGACGGGCGAGCTCGACATCCATGAAGGGCATGCGGCCCTCGATGCCGGCGGCCATCATCATGCGGTCGCCGCGCTCCAGGAGGTTGTCCGGCAGGTAGGAGGTCTGGTCGTAGAATTGCGTGCGGCGCACGCCGGAGCCCCGCGCGATCGAGAAGGGAAAGTCGTCGATCGCGGCCGGATCGGCCCGGCCGGTCAGGGCCAGGCGCTCCGCCGAGGAGACGCCGCCGAACCAGCGCCGCATCCGGGCCGCCCGGTCGCGCTCGGCCAGGGCGTTGGCGAGCACCTTCACGCGGCGCGCGCCGTAGGGCATGGCGCCGACCGCCGGGTGGACGAGCCTGTCGTGCACCACGCCCGGCACCAGCGACTGGTAGAGGGCGAGCCAGCGCTCGGCCCGGTGCTTCGGGTAGCCCGCGAGCAACTCGTCCGAGCCTTCGCCCGTCAGCACCATCTTCACGCTGGCGCTCGCCGCGCGGGCGAGCAGCAGGATCGGGATGTCGGAGGTCTCGGTGACCGGCGCGCCGCGATGGGCGAGCGCGTCGGGCCACGCCTCCGCGAAGTCCTCGGGCGTGATCACGCAGGCGGTGTGGTCGGTGTCGAACAGGTCGGCGACGGCGCGCGCGTGGTCGAGTTCGGAATAGGCGGCCTCGGCGAAGCCGACCGAGAAGGTCCGCAGGCGGCCGCGGGCGTGGCGCGCCATCGTGGCGACGACGGCCGAGGAATCGAGGCCGCCGGACAGGAAGGCGCCGAAGGGCGCGTCGCTGCGCATGCGGATGCGCACCGCCTCGTCGAAGGCCGCCTCGAACAGGCGCACGGCCTCGCCGAAATCCGTGATGTCGGGCGCCGTCTCGGCGAAGGGGGGCGTGAAGTAGCGGCGCACGTCGAGCCGCCCCTTCGCCCAGATCCCGAGGCAGCCCGGCGGCAGCTTGCGGATGCCGGAGAAGAAGGTCGCCGGGCCCGGCACGTAGCGGTCGACGAGGTAGGCGTCGAGGGCGTCCCAGTCGAGGGTGCGATCCGTTCCCGGCAGGCCCAGCAGCGCCGGGATCTCGGAGGCGAAGGCGATGCGCCCCGGCGATTCGGCGAGGAAGAGCGGCTTCTTGCCGAAGGCGTCGCGGGCGATGAGCACGCTCTGGCGCGCCCGGTCGAACAGGGCGAAGGCGAACATGCCGCGGAACCGCGCGACGCAATCCTCGCCCCAGGCCCGGTAGGCCTCGATCAGGACCTCGGTGTCGGATTCGGTGCGGAAGGCGTGCCCGCGGGCGCGTAGCTCCTCGCGCAGCTCCACGTAATTGTAGATCTCGCCGTTGAAGGTGACGGTGACCGCATCATCGGCCGAGGACATCGGCTGGTGGCCGCCGCCGAGATCGATGATCGACAGCCGGCGATGGCCGAAGGCGACCTCGTGCCGGCCGTCCGCCGTCGCGGACCGCCAGAAGCCGGACCCGTCCGGTCCGCGGTGGCGGATGTCCTCGGCGAGCGCCGCCAGCGCCCCCTCTCCGGGGGCGCGCGCCGCCTCGACGATCCAGCCCACGATGCCGCACATGCCCTGCCCGTCCCGAAGTGGGGCGACCCGCTCCCTCAGGCGCGCTCGCCGACCGCAAGTTCCGCCGACGCTGCACCGCGCGTGCCGGCCCTCCCGGCGAGATCCGTGTAGATCCGGCACAGGTCCGTCTCGAACGCCTCGATCGTGAAGGCGTCGAGAAAATGGCGGCGGGCGGCGACCTGCAGGCGGCCGAGCCGCGCGCGGTCGGACAGGCAGCCCGCGATCGCGTCGGCGAAGGCGGCTGGGTCGCGCGGCAGGAGGTGACCGTTCACCCCGTCGACGACGATCTCGGACGTGTTGCTGATGTCGGTCGCCAGGAGCGCCGCGCCCGCGCAGGCCCCCTCGATGAGGCTGAGCGGCAGCGCCTCCACGAGCGAGGGCAGCGCCACGATGTCGGCCCGGCGCATCAGATCGTGCACGGCGGGCGAGTCGAGCCATCCCGTGAAGCGGATGCGGTCTTCGAGGCCCCGCTCGCGCGCGAGCGATGCGTAGGTCTCGACGTCGCCGTCCCCCGCGATCGTGCAATGCCAGCCGTCGACGCCGCGGGCGGCCAGCAGCGCCAGGGCCTCGATGAGGATGGCCGCGCCCTTGCGCGGGCCGAGCCGGCCGGCGAGCAGGATCTCGACGGGGCCTCCCGCCGCCCCGCCCTTCGGCAGGGGGGCGGCGTCGGCGAAATCCGGGGTGCCGTTGAGGAGGACGCGGATCCGCTCCGGTGCCACGCCGTGGCGGGCGACGAGATCGGCGGTCGGGCGCCCGAGCACGAGGAGGCGGTCGGCGCCCCGGCAGATCGCGAGGAACAGGCGCCCCTCGACGCTCCCGCTCCGGATGCCGGCCTCCGGCACCGCGTCGTGGAGATGGGCGGCCACGCGCGCGCCAAAGAGCTTGGCGAGATGCAGGATCACGACTTTTCGCCACGCGCTGCCGCGATTGGCGAAGTTGAGGTGCACGATGTGGGGACGAAACCGCGCGAGGCGCCACGCGATGCCGGCGAGATGCCTCGGGAAGGCGAGCGGCCAGAGCGCGCCCTCGACCGGCCCGCGGGAGGCGACGAACCGCAGGTCGATGCCCGACCAGCAGGGAGCCTCGCCGATGCGCAGGTAGCTGTAGAGCCGGTCGATGCCGCCCCGCCCGTCCGGCCCGGTCGGCGTCACGCAGAGCACGCGCAGAGGACCGGTCGCTTGGCCGGACGGCGGCATGGGAGGGATCTCCGGCTCAGGGGATGCGACGGCCAGGCAAGACAATCGTCGCGTTCAGCGGACGGAATGTGCTGTCCGCAGGTGCGGAGTGCAGCACTCCAGATTAGAGCACAGCAATCGCCATCTGGCGAGGAAGGTTCGGGATTGTGGATAATCGGCACATCTTAACCTCTTCATGTTTCCCTCGTGTTAGCGGGCGAAACGAGAATGGCGCGTGAGCGTGAGGGAGAGATGGTGACCGCCATCGGCCCGGCCGGTGTCCTGCCCTCGGCAGCGCGGGCGACCCCGCTATTGTCGGCCCTGTTCCTGGCCTTCGCGGTGCTCGTGCTGGCGCGCGTGGCCCTGAACCCGCTGCTCGTCGACCTCGTGATGAGCTACACGGGCGACGGCGGCTCGATCGTCGAGAAGATCCACCCCACCTTCTGGGGCTTCCTCGCGGTCGGGGCGGCGAGCCTCCTCACGCAGCGCATCGACCTGACGGCCTGGGAGCTGCGGGTGGTGCGGGCGCTCCTCGCCTTCTGCGCGGCCTGCACCGGCCTGCTCGCCTTCGCCACGGTGACGGGGCGCAGCGCCTCGGTCGGCTACGTGCTCGACACCTACGTCACCCTGGCGACGCTCGCGCTGATGTTCGTCTTCCCCGCGCCCTGGCGGCGGGGCATCGGGCAAGCCCTCGTCTGCTACCTGCTCGCCTGCGCGGCCCTCGCCATCGTCGAATTCGTGCTCCGGTTCCGGCTGATGCCCTTCGTCGAGAGCGAGGCGGTGTTCCGGCCGACCGGCCTGTCCTCGCACCCGCTCGAGCTCGGCATGTGGTGCGCGGCCGGGATCGGCTTCGCCGCAGCCACACCCTGGTCCCGGCGGCTCCGGTTCGCCGCCTGCGCGCTGCTGCTCGTGGGCTGCGTCGCGTCGGGCGCGCGCACCGCCACGCTGCTCGCGAGCCTCGGCGCCGTCGCCCTCCTCGTCGCCGGCATCGGCGCCGGCCTGCCGGCCGGGCGCCGCCAGGAGCGCCGCGTCCTCGTCATCCTCGGCGTGCTGCTCGTCGGCCCGGTCCTCCTCGGCGCCCTCGTCGCGGCCGGGGCGCTCGACCGGTTCTCGGAGGGCATGGCGGACGGCAATGCGAGGGCGCGCGTCGACGTCTACGGCGTGCTCTCCTACCTCTCGTGGAACGAGCTTCTCCTCGGCGGCGACATCGAGGCCGTGCGCAAGCTCGCCTTCGAGCAGTTCAAGCTGCCCTATATCGAGAGCTCCGTCGTCGTGCTCATCGTCCAGTTCGGGCTCATCGGCGCGGGCTTCTTCGCCCTGATGCTCGGGCGCCTCGTCGTGACGATCCTGCGGGGCGCCCAGGGCAGCGCGATCCTCGGGACGGTGATCTTCTTCGCGGCCGCGCTCAGCAACAACGGCCTGTCGAGCAAGACGCCGTCGGTCTTCCTGATCCTGTCGCTGGCCATCGCCTTCCACCCCGCCGCGGCCCCGCGGCTCCGCCCCGGCGCAGCGGGCTTGCGGCCATGAGGGCGCTTCTCCTCGCCCTCGCCCTCCTCGCGGGCTTCGCGCCGGCCGTTGGCGCGGCCTCTCCCGGGACGGGCTTCCGGCGCGGAGTCGGCGTCCACACGATGCTGAACTGGGGCCGCCTCGACCCGGCGGACCGCACGCGCTACGCGGCCGAGCCCTTCTCGGGCGAATCCTACGCGCTGTCGGACGCGGTGATCCGCAACGTCGCCGCCGCGGGCTTCGACTTCGTCCGTCTCACCCTCGATCCCGGCCCCTTCCTTCAGCTCGAAGGAGCCGCGCGCGACGCCCTCGACGCGCGGCTGACGGCGACCGTGCGGCGGTTCCTCTCGGCCGGCCTCGCCGTGGTGGTCGATCTCCACCCGAACACGCAGGTGCCCCGCTACGACCCGGTGAATTGGCTGCGCTCGACGGAGGACCCGATCTTCCTGCGCTACGTCGAGCTCGTCCGCCGCACCGCGCGCCTGCTCGGCGGGCTCGGCAGCGCCGCCGTCGCCTTCGAGCCCATGAACGAGCCGCCCTACGGCTACGATTCCTCGTCGGTCCGGCGCTGGCAGACGATGTGCGAGCGCCTTCACGCCACGATCCGCGGGGAGGCGCCGGACCTCCTCGTCGTGCTGACGGGAGCGCATGGCGGCGACCGGTTCGGGCTCATCGCCCTCGACCCCGCGCCGTTCCGCGGGAGCCGCGTCCTCTACTCCTTCCACTTCTACGAGCCCTACCCGTTCACCCACCAGGGCGTCGTCTCGGACTCCAAGGGCTCCGAGATGTGGCGCTACCTCTCCGAGATGCCCTATCCGGCCGCCAGCGTGCCGGCGCCGATCGTCCTCGACGTGGTGCGCGGCAACGTCGAGGGCGACGCGAGCCTCGATCCCACCCGGCGCCGCGCGGCCCTGGCGCAGGCCCAGGCGCAGGTGCGCGCCTATCTGGCCGAGGGGTTCGACCGGTCCCGGATCGCGCAGGCCTTCGATCAGGTCGGCGAGTGGGCGCGCCGCAACGCGATTCCCGGCGACCGCATCTTTCTCGGCGAGTTCGGCGCGACCCGGACCTACGGGCCCTATCGCGCCTCCGACCCGCTCTCCTACGAGACGTGGCTGCGCGACATCCGCGACCTCGCCGACCAGCGCTCGTTCGGCTGGGCCTTCTGGGCGCTAGGCGGCTACGGCGGCATGTCGCTCGTCGCCGAGGATGGCGGCTCGGTCCTCGACCGCACGACCTTGCGCGCCCTCGGCCTCAGGACCGATCCGCAGGCGGGCGCGGGGGCGCCGCGATGACCCGCCCCCCTGCCCCGCACGGTCGGCCGCCGGGGTCCCGCGCAGGAACCGCGTCCATGCCCTCGACCCGCCCCGAAGGCCACAACCGCGCCGGCCCGCGCGCGGGCGGCGAGACGGGCCTGCGCATCCCGGGGCTCGACGGGTTCCGCGCCGTCAGCATCCTCCTCGTGATGGCCTCGCATTCCGGGCTTCAGAACGTGATCCCGGGCGTGTTCGGGGTGACGATCTTCTTCTTCGTCAGCGGCTTCCTGATCACGAGCCTCCTTCTCGAGGAGCGGTCGCGCACGGGCGGCATCGCGACGGGCGCGTTCTACATGCGCCGCTTCCTGCGGCTCTACCCGCCCCTCGTCGTCTTCATCGCGATCACCGGCGCGGTCTGGGTGGCCGGGGGCCACGCGCTGCACCCGCTCGGGGTGATCGGGGCGCTCGCCTACCTCGCCAACTACCTGTCGATCTTCCACAAGGAGCTGATGCAGGGGCTGGGCGGGCAGCTCTGGTCGCTCGCCGTCGAGGAGCATTTCTACCTCGTCTACCCGCTCCTCCTGCCCCTGCTGCTCCGGCGCCGCGCCGTCGCCATTCCCGGCCTGCTCGCGCTCTGCGCCCTCTCGCTCGTCGTGCGCGTCCTCGTCTGCCTCCGGCATCCCGAGATCGCCACCGCCTATACGGGCATGGCAACCGAGTGCCGGATCGACGCGATCCTGTTCGGGGCGGTGACCGCGCTCGCGTGGCGCTCGCCCTCCGGCGCGCGCTTCGTGGCCGCCGCCACGCGGCCCGCGATCGTCGCCGCGGGGGCCGGCGCGATCCTCGCGAGCTTCCTGATCCGCGACGAGCTGTTCCGGAACACCCTGCGCTACACGATCCAGGAGATCGCGCTCGTGCCGCTCGTGCTCGCGGGCACCGTCGCGCCGGGCTGGTCCCGGCTGAAGGCGCTTCTCGACGGGCCGGTCGCCCTCCGCATCGGGCGCCTCAGCTACGCGCTCTACCTCTGGCACCTCGCGGGCCTGGCCGCCGGCGAGGCGCTCCTGCCCGGCGCGGGCTGGCGCTTCGCGGCGGCGATGGCCGTCGGCTGGATGCTCTCCTTCGCCTTCGCCGAGCTCTCCTATCGCCTCGTCGAGCGCCCGTTCTTCGCCCTCAGGCGACGTTTCGGCTCGCATGTGAGCGCGCAGGAAAATCCCCTCGATCATTCCGCATCGGGGCCGGCCCTCAACCGGGGGGCCGCGTGACGGATTCGGCTGAGATGGCGGCGGGTGGCGGCCCAAGCTTCGAACGAGGGTTCCCCGATGCCGCGGCGGCGGACCGAGGCGGGGGGCACCCGAGGGGACGGACGATGGCGGATGGCGGGACGGGCGGGGAGGATGCCGGGCACGGGCGCGCGGATCGGAGCGTGGTGCAGGACGAAGCTCCGGGTGAGGCGGCCGACGCGGCACCGGCGGCGCGGCTCGTCATCCGCCTCGATCCCCGTCGGCTCTGGCGCTGGCACCTCTGGCTCCTCGACGAGATCGCGGCGACCGGCCGGTATCGTGTCGCCCTCGACCTGTCGGCGCGGGGCCGCCCCCTCCCCGCCGGGCTGAGCCTCCTTCTCGATCTCGAGCGGCTCGTCTTCCGCCTGCGCGGCGAGCGGGCCGCCGAACCCGTCTCGGCCGACGCGATCCGGCGCGTCTGCCCCCTCGCCTCGCCCGCTGAGCCCGCCGATCTGGTGCTCGACCTGTCCGGTGTTCCGGCGCAAGCGGATCGGCCGAGCTTGCGCCCGCTCTACGACGGCAGCGCCGACGAGGACGTGCTGCTCGACCGCGTGATGCAGCCGGCGCGCCTCAGCCTCTCGATCGACGGTGCCGCCCGCGCGGAGACTGCGCGTCCGGAGATCGCCGGTCGCCCCGTCCTCACGGAGCGGCTCGACAATGCCTTCGGCGTGCTGCTCGGCCTCTGCCTCAGGGCGGTGCGGGAGGGCACGGCGGATGCTGGGCCACACGATGCGCCCGCCGGGCGCGCCGTCGTCCCGGCCGACCTCGCGGCCTTCGCCGCGCGGGCCGTGCGGACCAAGATCGCGCGAACGCTGACGAAGCTCAGCCGCGAGGCGCCCCGCTGGCGGGTCGGCGCCCGCCGCACCCGGGACGCGGATCTCCTCGCCCGGACCCTCAAGCTGCCGGAGGCGGGCTACGCCTTCCTGCCGGATGACGGGCAGCGCTTCTACGCCGATCCCTTCCTGCTCGCCGCCGGGGGGACGACCTACGTGATCATGGAGGAATTCCCGTTCGGCACGCGCAAGGGGCTGATCTCGGTCGGCACCCTCGACGAGGCGGGCCGGATCTCGCAGGTTCGGCCCGTGCTGGAGGAGGCGCACCACCTCTCCTACCCCCACGTGATCGAGCATGCCGGCGCCCATTGGATGGTGCCGGAGAGCTGCAACAGCCGCCAGATCTGCCTCTACCGGGCCGTGCGCGTGCCGGACATCTGGGAGAAGGTCGCCGTGCTGGTGGACGGCGTCGACGCCTCCGACGCGACCCTCCACTGCCAGGACGGCGTCTGGTGGATGTTCGCCGCGGTGCGCGAGCGCCACGGCTCGCGCAACGACACGCTCCGCCTCTACACGGCTCCCGACCTTGCCGGCCCCTGGCGGCCCGCCCCGATCGATCCCGCCCTCATCGACGCGACCTCGGCGCGGCCCGCCGGAAATCTCTTCCGCCTCGGCGGGAAGCTGTGGCGGCCGGCGCAGGATTGCTCGCGGAGCTACGGCGGTGCGCTCTCGCTCTGCACCGTCGAGACCCTCTCGGCGGACGCCTATGCGCAGACGCGGGTCACGACGATCGAGCCCCGTGCCCCGGTCGAGGGGCTGGGGTTGCACACCCTCAATTTCGGGCACGGCTACGAGGTGATCGACGTGGTGCGGTGAGCGGCCCGCGCCGTCAGGGGGCCGCCCGCCGCGGCTCTGGCCTTACTGGGCGGGCGTGAAGAATTTCGGGTCGAGGGCCGAAAGCGCGAGGAGCGGCGCGGGCATCGGGATGCCGGCGACCCGCATGGCCCGGGCGGCGTCGCGGCAGGCCGCGATGCTGTTGTCGCGCGCGGCCGCGTCGACCCGCTCGATCATCTCCGGCGTCGGCTTCAGGGGCGGCGGCGGGGCGGCCGGCGCGGCGGGCGTCGCCGGGGCGGCCGCTTGCGGAGCCGTCGCCTTGGCATCGGCCTGCGCGGCGCCCTGCGGGCCGGAGGCGCCGGGCCCGTTCTGGGCCACGGGGCCGCTCATGCCGGATTTCTGCTGCGTCTCGCCCGCGGCTGCCGAGGGGCCCCCGGATTGCTGGCCCGGAGCCGGTGCCTGCACGGCGGATGTCGGCTGGCCCGCACTTGGCTGCCCCGAATTTGGCTGCCCCGCAGCCGGCTGACCGGCCGCCGGCGCGGCCGGCGCCTGCGCGGGTGCGGGCGGATGCACGTAGGCGACGAGTTCCTGGCACAGATTCGCCGGCTTGCCCGACCCGGCCTGCGCCGACGCGGCTGCGGGCACGAGGATCGCGGCGGCCGCGAGAGTGGCGAGGTGCAGGCCCTTCATCGTCTCCGTCCTTCTTGTTCGTTCCGTGAGGCCGCCAACGCTCAGGAGCGCTTCGGCGCCGTGGTCTCGCCCGCCACCGCGTCGTGCGGACCCGTCGCGTCGCCGGTCCAGCGCGGACCGACGAGGTTCGTGCCGGGCTGCGACACCCGGGCCGACGAGGTCGAGAAAGCCTGCCACGCGAAGCGCTGGCTGCTCGACAGGATGTACGAGGCGGCGATGCCGATCGCCACGGCGCAGATGACGGCGACAGCGAACGCTTTCATGGTGGTCTCCCGTCCCGGCCTCAGGCCGGCATGCGAATGCCCGTCTCGGTTACTCGGCCGGCGCGTGATGGGTCCGCAATTGCGGGCCGCTCGCGGTGCGGGCCTGCTCCTTCTCGACCCAGAGGTCGTGGTGCGCGCGCGCCCAGGCCAGATCGACCTTGCCGCTGCCCATCGCGTCGTAGGCGCCCTCCATGCCGAGCGAGCCGATGTAGATGTGCGCCAGGATCGCCGCGATGAACGCGACCCCGATCAGCGAGTGGATGCCCTGCATGATCTGCATCCCGTTGATGTCGGTCGCCGCGAAGGGGAACAGCATCATCAGGCCCGTGACGCCCATCGCGGTGCCGAAGCCCGCCACCATCCAGAACACGACCTTCTGGCCGGCATTGAAGCGCTCGGCATGGGGGTGGCCCTTACCGATGAAGCCGCCGCCCGCCTTGATCCACTGCAGGTCGATCCGGTTCGGGATGTTGTCCCGCAGCCAGACGACGAACATGAAGACGATGCCGAGCATGAAGGGCCATGCGAGGTAGACGTGCGCGTACTTCGCCCATTGCGAGAGCGTGGCGAAGGCGTCCGGCCCGATCACCGGCATCAGCAGGCGCTTGCCGAAGATGTAGTTCAGGCCCGACAGCGCCAGGATGATGAAGCAGGTCGCCGTCATCCAGTGCGTGAACCGCTCGAACCCGTTGAAGCGCAGGATCTTGCGGCCCGATTCCTCGCTGTGCTCCATGCGGATGCGGCCGCGGGTGAAGTAGAACAGCCCCAGAAGCGCGACCATGCCGAGGATGGCGGCGGCGCCGATCCAGGGCATCCAGGTCTCGTGGAAGCCGCGCCATTCCCGCCCCTGCGGCTGGATCAGGTTCGCCGCCTTCTGATCGGGAATCGAGATGCGGCCGCCGATCTTCGGACCCTGCTTGAACAGCATGTCCTCATTGACCGAATCCGCGGTCGGGTTCGGCGCCGTCGTCGGGGTCGTCGTCGGCGGAGCCGATTGCTGCGCGAGCGCCGGCAGAGCGGCGGTGCCCGCGAGGCCCGCGAGCATCGTTGCCGCGACGAATGTCCTGATCCGCGTCGTTTGCCGCCGCATTGCCCTACCCTTCCCTCGTCCTCGCGCTGTGAGACCGGCCGGATCGACCGGTCAGATGGCCACGGTCTCGCGATAGGCCGTCTTCCAGCCCCACGCGCCCGAGCCGTAGCCGCGCTTGATCACGCGCTCCTTGTAGATCTGGGCGATCATCTCGCCGTCGCCGGCCAGCAGCGCCTTGGTCGAGCACATCTCGGCGCAGAGCGGCAGCTTGCCCTCGGCGAGGCGGTTCGAGCCGTACTTCTCGTACTCGATGGTCGAGAGGTCGGGCTCGGGGCCGCCCGCGCAGTAGGTGCACTTGTCCATCTTGCCGCGCGAGCCGAAATTGCCGACGCGCGGATATTGCGGCGCTCCGAAGGGGCAGGCGTAGAAGCAGTAGCCGCAGCCGATGCAGAGGTCCTTGGAGTGCAGCACCACGGCGTCCGCCGTGGTGTAGAAGCAGTTGACGGGGCAGACGGAGGCGCAGGGCGCGTCCGTGCAGTGCATGCAGGCCATCGAGACCGAGCGTTCGCCCGGCTTGCCGTCGTTGAGCGTCACCACGCGGCGGCGGTTGATGCCCCACGGCACTTCGTGCTCGTTCTTGCAGGCGGTGACGCAGGCGTTGCACTCGATGCAGCGGTCCGCGTCGCAGAGAAACTTCATGCGTGCCATGGCGATGTCGTCCTCTTACGCCGCCCGGATCTGACAGAGGGTGGCTTTCGGCTCCTGCATGCCGGTCACAGGATCGAAACCGTAGGTGGTGATGGTGTTCACGCTCTCGCCGAGGACCACCGGGTCGGTGCCCGCCGGGTAGTACTGGCGCATGTCCTTGCCCTGGTACCAGCCGGAGAAGTGGAAGGGCATGAAGGCCACGCCCTTGCCGACGCGGTCCGTCACGAGCGCCTTCACCTTGGTCTGCGTGCCGTCCTCGGGACCCGACACCCAAACCCACTGGCCGTCCTTGATGCCGCGGTCGGCCGCGTCCTTCGTGTTGATCTCGACGAACATCTCCTGCTGGAGCTCGGCGAGCCACGGGTTCGAGCGCGTCTCCTCGCCGCCGCCCTCGTACTCGACGAGCCGGCCCGAGGTCAGGATGATCGGGAAGTTCTTGGCGACCTCCCGGTCCACCGCGGCCTTCTGCACCGAGAAGCCGATATTGGGCATGCGGAACTGCCGGTCGTCCGGCCGGGTCGGATACTTCGCCACGAGGTCGGGCCGCGGCGTGTAGATCGGCTCGCGGTGGACCGGCACCGGGTCCGGCAGGTTCCAGGCATTCGCCCGGGCCTTGCCGTTGCCGTAGGGCACGACGCCGTGATCGAGGCAGACACGCTGGATTCCGCCCGACAGGTCGGTCGCCCAGCTCACCGCGTCGATGTTGTTGCCGCCGATCTTGGTGATCACGGCCATCTCCTCGGCCGTCAGGTCCTTGTCCCAGCCGAGCTTCTTGAAGACGCCCATCGTGAACTCGGGATACCCGTCGGTCAGGTCCGAGCCCTTGCTGAAGGAATCCTCGGCGAGCAGCGTCTGGCCGTTGCGCTCCACGCCGAAGCGGGCGCGGAAGCAGCCGCCGCCGTCCTTCACGTGCAGGTTGGTGTTGTAGAGGATGTGGGAGCCGGGGTGGCGGATCTCCGGCTTGCCCCAGCAGGGCCAGGGCAGACCGTAATAGTCGCCGCCGACCTCCGGATCGTCCTTGGGCGCGCGCAGCGTCACGAGGTCGAACTTGTGCTGGTTCTTCATGTGCGCCTTGAGGCGCTCGGGGCTCTGCCCGCAATAGCCCGTCGACCAGCCGCCGCGGTTGATCTCGCGCAGGACGTCCTCGGCAGACGGAACGCCGTTCTCGACCTTGATGCCCTTGAACATCTTGTCGGCGAAGCCGAGCTTCGTCGCGAGCCGGTAGATGACCTCGTAGTCGGATTTCGACTCGAAGGCCGGCTTCACGATCGTCTCGCCCCACTGGATCGAGCGGTTCGAGGCGGTGCGCGAGCCGTCGCACTCAAGCGTCGTGCAGATGGGCAGCAGGTAGGTGTTGTCCTGCCGCGCATCGAGCGCCGCGAAGGTGGTCGGGTGCGGGTCGGCGACGACGAGCAGCTCGAGCTTGTTCATGCCGGCGATGGCGTCCGGCAGGCGGGTGACGGTGTTGCCGCCGTGGCCGAACACCATCATCGCCTTGATCGGGCTCCTCTGGTCGATCTGGTCGTCGGGCAGGTTCACCGCATCGAACCAGCGCGTCGAGGTGATGCCCGGCGCCTCCATGTTCTCCTTGCGGGTGCGGGCCTTGCGGCCGCCCTTGGCCGGAATCTCATCGAAGCGCGACTGCAGCCACTCGTACTCGACGTCCCAGACCCGGGCCCAGTGCTTCCAGGCGCCCTCGACGAGGCCGTAATAGAGCGGCAGCGTCGTCACATCGAGTCCGAGATCGGTGGCGCCCTGCACGTTGGTGTGGCCGCGGAAGATGTTGGCGCCCGTGCCCGGCTTGCCGACATTGCCGGTGGCGAGGCACAGGATGCAGAAGGCGCGCACGTTCGCGGTGCCGACCGTGTGCTGGGTCGCGCCCATGCACCAGATCAGGGTCGCGGGCTTCTCCTTGGAGAAGATCTCGGCGACGCGGCGGAGCTGCTCGCCCGGCACGCCGGAGACGCGCTCGACCTCGTCCGGCGTCCACTTGGCGACTTCCTTGCGGACGTCGTCCATCGCGTAGACGCGCTGGCGGATGAATTCCTTGTCCTCCCAGCCGTTCTGGAAGATGTGCCAGAGCATGCCCCAGATCACCGGGATGTCGGTGCCGGAGCGGATGCGCACGTACTCGGTGGCGTGCGCGGCGGTGCGGGTGAAGCGCGGATCGATGACGATCATGTTCGCGCGGTTGATCTCCTTGCCCGACAGCACGTGCTGCATGGAGATCGGGTGCGCCTCCGCCGGATTGCCGCCCATGATGATCATGGTCTTGGCATTGCGGATGTCGTTGTAGGAGTTGGTCTGGGCGCCGTAGCCCCAGGTGTTGGCCACGCCCGCCACCGTGGTCGAGTGGCAGATGCGCGCCTGGTGGTCGACCGAGTTCGTGCCCCAGAAGGCGCCGAGCTTGCGGAACAGGTAGGAAGCCTCGTTCGTGAACTTGGCCGAGCCGAGCCAGTAGACGGAATCGGAGCCCGACTTCTCGCGGATGGCCGTGATCTTGTCGCCGATCTCGTCGATCGCCTGCTCCCAGGAGACCTTGGTCCACTGGCCGCCGACGAGCTTCATCGGGTACTTGAGCCGGCGCTCGCCGTGAACGAGCTCGCGGATCGCCGCGCCCTTGGCGCAGTGCGTGCCGCGGTTGATCGGGCTCGCGTAGGACGGCTCCTGGCCGACCCAGACGCCGTTGACCACCTCGGCCGTCACCGTGCAGCCGACCGAGCAGTGGGTGCAGATGTTCTTCTTGATCGTCACCTCGGCCCCGCTCACGGCCGAGCCCGCGGCTTGCGCCCGGCGCACCGCGCCGAGCTGGATCGAGCCCGCGGCGGCGAGGCCGCCCGCCGCGAGGCCGGACTTCCGCAGGAAGGCGCGGCGGTCGAGGACCCCTGCGGCGAGACCGGCGGCGACGGCCTGATGTTTCGTGCGGCTCGCCTCGCCGCTCTTGCGCTTGATCAGCATCGCGATCTCACTTCTTCAGCGTCTCGTAGCCGTTCGTCCGGTAGAAGGCCTTGACGTGGTCGGTCTCCCGATACCGCGCCTTGGTCTCCTCGGACCCTGGATCGTAGGCCTGGGCCTCGTTCGTCGAGATCGGCGACAGCAGGCCCGCCGCCGCGACGGCCGAGCCGCCGCCGAGCGTGCGGAAGAACTGGCGGCGACCGATCTCGCCTTTCTTCTCCTGGGCCATTCTCGTCACTCCCGACTGTCTCTCATCGTCTCATCACTCGCGCAGGCCGGCTCGTTCCCGGCGCGCGCTCAGGCATCCATGGCGAAGGCTTCGGCCTCGATCTCCAGGAAGATCCGGCCGAGCTCGCCCAGAGCCCGGTAGAATTCCGTGTCCGCCTGCTCCGCGAGATCCGCGAAGAGGCGGGGCGCCCACGGCTGCAGGTGGCGCGCGAAGAAACGCGCCTCGGCGCCGGGCTCCGCCTCGACCCGCCCGGAGGCGAGACCCGCCATCACCTCGAGGAGGATCGCGACGTGATCCTCCGGCTCGCTCGTGGACTCGCTCCGCTCGATCCCGAGCGCCGCGAAGTCCTCGCGCACCCGGGCGAGCGGGCGCTCGTTCAGGAAGCCGGTCAGGTAGTAGGAGGCGTAAGGAAGGAGGCGGCCCCGCCCGACCCCGATGAAGGTCTCGAAATGGTCCCGCTCGATCGCCCGCGGATCGGCCTCCCGCGCCGCGGCCCCGAGCCGGCCCAGCGCACGGCCGAGCGTGGTCCCGTCGCCAGAGAGCCCGCCGACCTGCCCCAGCACCCGGGCACAGGGGACGCGGCCGACCAGCGTGGCGAGGAGGTCGTATTGGCGCGAGCGGAGCAGATCGATCTCGTCGACCGTTGCAGCCATGCCGATTCCCCCTTCGGCAACGCCCTGACCCAACGCACCCGACAGCATCTTGCTCCTCAACCCGCAGGCGCTCCCCGCGGACCGAATTCATTGTGCACATTATAAACGCGTTCGAACGGCCCGCAATCTCACTTTTGAGCAGTTCAAATCGGAATCGCACCCCCATGGCGTCGCACCCGCGTGAGAGATTGCGGATTCTGTCTCACAGTCGAGTCTTCGATGGGCTCCGCGGGGGCTTGCGCGTGCTCGGGCAGCAACGTGCGATCGACCGCGTTATCGGATGCAATCGCTGCGGGCGGAGCCGCTTCGCCCTCGGGATCGGGCGCCGAATCATCCATTCCAGGATCGGGCAGCCCGGCCTCGCCGGCCGGCGCCGGTGGCGCGTCGGGCTCGCCATCCGGCCTGTCCCCGAAGATCCGGCCGAGCATGGCCTTCACGTCGTCGGTCGGCAGCAGGGGGCCGGTGCCCGGGACGCCGCCCGCGACGTTCCAGTCGTAGGCGTATTCCCGTGCCTCGCTGACGTAGTCGCGGATCGCGGGGTCGAGGGACCACATCCGCCGCAGGGCGGCCTTGCGGAGCAGCGCCGGCACGCCCTTGCGCAGGAACGGCGCAAGGTCCGTCCCGGCCGTCAACGTGTCGAGCGAGGGCAGCGCGGCGATCTCCTCCTCGGTCAGCGCGGCCTCCTCGGCCGGCGCGGGCGCTGCAGCCGCGTCCGGCGGCGAATCCTCGGGTCTCGGCACGACGGGCTCGGTGCGCGTCTCCCGCTTGCGACGCGACCAGCGCGCGAGGAAGTCCGCGCCGCTCATTCGGTGCCTCCTCCGCGCTGGCCGCCGACGGCGCCGCGCGCCAGAGCCTCCGGGTCGGCCCGGTCGCGCTTGCGCTTCTCGAAGGTCCGCTCGATGTGGAAGGCCGCCACGAACTCCGCGACGACGGCCTGGATCGCCTCCGGCATCGCCACGGGCTCGACGATCTCGCCGATGCCCTCGGCCATCGCCTCGCCCTCGTAGGGGTCGGCGGTGACCGCGGCGACCTCGTAGGCGTCGCCCGCGACGTGCCGCAGGGCGACCCAGAGCGAGGGCCGCCCGGAGACGAGATTGTCGCGGTAATGCCCGGTCTCGCTGATGTGCAGGCCGACCTCGTGGGCGCCCGCATAGAACCTGTCCTCGCCCTCGGCGGAGGCGAGGAGGGTCCAGGGCTCGGTCTCCGGCACGTCCGGCAGGGCGGCGACCGGCAGCCACTGATGATCGGCCCAGGGGCTCTTGAGCTTGCGCCGGGCGACGATCACGCCGACGGCGAAACGATCCTTCGGCATCAGGCCTCCTCCCCCATGCCTCAGACGACCGCGCCGGCGAGGGGCAGACCGGCGACCAGGTTCTGGGGCTTCAGGGTCACGCGCTTGTCCGGGCTCATGGCGAGCAGAAGATAGATGGGGTGGCCGGCGACGTCCCGCTCCATCCGCGCCGTGTCGGCGATCGTCATGCGGAACAACGCGACGACCCGGGTCAGGGCTTCCGGCTCGACGGCCTCGCCGCGCCAGAGCGCGTTGCCGATCCGGGTCGCCTCCGCGTCGAGGCCGACGAACCAGCGCCAGTCCCGCTCCTCGATCCGGGCGAGCGGCTCGACCTTCGCCTCGAGCGCCAGGAGATGGCGCAGCCACGCCTCGATCGCCCGGGCGAGCCCGTCGCGGCTGCGCGGGTTCTCCGAGATGTTGAGGGCCATGGTGAAGGCGTCGGACCGGCTCCAGTAGGTCCAGGCGTTCTCGTCGGTCATCACGTCGAGCTCGGCCGCCGGCTCGGCACCGAACATCGCCATCAGCGGCGAGGCCGAGGCGCCGGCCTCCCGCGCCTCGATGATCTCGGCATCGGCCAGCACGGTCGCCTCGCCCGAGAGCGAGACCCGCTGCGGCCGGAAGAAGAGTTCGGCCCCGCGCAGGGTGTAGGGGTCCTCGCAGCCGTCCAGCGCGTTCCTCAGGATGAGGTGGACGAGCTGGTTCAGGAACAGGCCCGGCGTCCCGGCGAGCCCGTTCCGGACGAGGTCGAGATAGGCCGCCTCGATCGAGCGCGCCCTCAGGAGCCTGTCGCGGAAGGCGAGGACCACCTGCCAGTTCTCCACGGCGTCCGCGTCGGCGAGCGAAGCCACCTCCGCGGCCGCCACGGGACGGCGCGGATCGGCGAGGAGGGCGGCGTGCAGCGCCCGCTCCGCAGGGCAG
Organism: Methylobacterium sp. BE186; assembly: GCF_031457035.1. NCBI lineage: Bacteria > Pseudomonadati > Pseudomonadota > Alphaproteobacteria > Hyphomicrobiales > Methylobacteriaceae > Methylobacterium > Methylobacterium sp. BE186. The sequence goes on along the minus strand of NZ_JAVDVV010000010.1, from coordinate 125,144 downwards.
GCCTCCGGCGGCGGCACCAGTTCCGGCCGCGCGAGATAGGCGAGGAGAAGCTCGTCCGTCACGGCGAGGCCGCCGGCCTCCGTGCGGCCGGCGAGATGGTGGCCGCTGGACACCCAGAATTCGGTCATCGCGGATCCGTCCCCATCAGGCGCACGAGGTCGACGCTCTCCTCGGGCTCGTCATCGGTCTCGACGAAGGTGAAGGCGCGCGAATGCGCGTGCAGCCGGTCGGCGCCGGGCACGCCCTCCCGCCGCTGCAGCGTCCGGAAACGCTCCTTCAGCTCGCCGCCCTCGACGCTGCGGTTGAGCGCGATCACCGTGCCGATGGCCGGCCCGCAGAGGGAGGCCGCCACCGCGATCTCCTCCTCGGCCGCCGCGCGCGCGGCGGCCTCGCTCGGCGCGCCGAGCTTCTCCCGGATGTGGCGTGCGAGGGCGGCGACGGCCGCCTCGCGCTCGGCCTCGCTCGCCTCGCTCACGACGACGAGGGTCGAGAAGCCGAACGAGGTCACGCCGAGAAAGCCCGAGCGGAACGCCGCCCGCTCCTTCGGCGGCAGGGCCTCGGGATCCGCGTCGAAGAACAGGAAGGAGCCGGTGACCGCCCACTCGCCGGGCTCGGCGGGATGCGCGAAGACGAAGGTGTCCGACGGGTCGAGGCGGAGCGTTCGCGGCAGCTTGATCGGGCTCACAGGCGGGGCCTCCCGGTCGCGGGCTCGAGCCAGGTCGGCGTGCGCAGGCCCGCGGCGAGGCCGTCCCGTCGCCAGCCGCCGAGCAAGGCCGGGTCTTCGGTCAGAAGGTCGCCCGCGGGATCGATGCGCTGGTCGGCGCCCGACAGGTTCGGGATCAGTTCCTCGCGGTAGGCGTGCGCGAGCACGCCGAAGCCGCGATCGGACCACGTCTCGAAGGCCCGCATGAGATAGCGCGCGAAGCCCTCGACGAAGACCGCCCGATCCTCGACCTCGAACCCCTCCTCCTCCAGCGAGGTCGTCTCCGGTGTCAGGCCCGGATCGCCCGCGGCGCGCTTCGAGCCGATCAGCATGCAGGAGAAGACGAGCCAGTCCGGGATCGCGTCTTCTGGACAATCCGCCGGCCAGGCGAGGCGCCCGCCGCCGATCCGCGCCTCGTTGAAGAGGATCGCGTCGGGCCACGCGAAGCGCACGGCCCGCTCCGGCGGCGCGTGCGCCCCGACAGCCTCGCCCAGCGCCACCATGCCGGCGAGGAAGGCGCGGCGCGCGCCGGCCAGTGGCTCCTCGGGCGCCAGCACCACGGCGAAGGCCGGGTAATCCCCGTCGAGCGCGTGCACGATGGTGCCGGCGGCCTCGGCGCTCGCGAGCCGGCAGGCCTCGGCGTGGACGCGCTCGGCCGCATCGATGGCGACGTCCGAGAATAGCGGCGGCAGGTCGAGCCCCCTCCCCTGTGACATCGCGGCGTGGTTCGTCATCGTGGCGTCGCGCAAGCCTTGCGCCCATCTGTTCAATCGCAGTTTGGACCTATTCGAGTATAAGAAGCCGCTGCAAGCGCGCGGAGGCCACGGGCCTCCGGATTCGGGGATGACACAGTGTCCGACCGTTCGGTGATCGCCTGTTCCTGCGAGAAGACGATGTCGCTCGATGGGGCTGCGCTCGGCAAGGGCTGCGGCGGCACGCTCGCGACGGCGGACCAGCTCTGCGGGCGCGACCTCGACCGGTACCGGCAGGCCATCGAGGCCGGCGGCCCGGTCACCGTGTCGTGCACGTTCCAGGCGCCGCTCTTCGAGGAGATCGCCGAGGAGGCCGGCGCCGCCGACCGCGTCGCCTTCGCCAACATCCGCGAGATGGCCGGCTGGTCGGCTGAAGGGCCCATCGCCGGCCCGAAGATGGCCGCCCTTCTGGCAGCCGCGGCCGAGCCGCAGCCCGAGGCACCGCTGGTCAGCATGGAGAGCGCGGGCGTCGCCCTCGTCTACGGCCGCGACGAGACGGCGATCGAGGCGGCTCGGCGGCTCGCCGACCACCTCGACATCACCGTGCTCCTGTCCCGGCCGGAATCGGTGGCGCCGCCCCTGCGGGCGGATTTCCCGATCCTCCGCGGCACGATCTCGTCGGCGAAGGGCCACCTCGGCGCCTTCGAGCTGCGGATCGACGATTACGCGCTGCCGGTGCCGTCCTCCCGGGCGGCCCTCGCCTTCGGCGCGGCCCGCAACGGCGCGACCTCGACCTGCGACCTCGTCATCGACCTGACCGGCGGGGTGCCGCTGTTTCCCGCTCACGAGACCCGCAGCGGCTACCTGCGGGCGGACCCGCGCGACCCGAAGGCGGTCGAGGCCCTCCTGTTCGAGGCCTCGCACCTCGTCGGCACCTTCGACAAGGCGCGCTTCATCGACTTCCGGGCCGATCTCTGCGCGCATTCGCGCTCGCGCATCACCGGCTGCACCCGCTGCCTCGAGGTCTGCCCGACCGGGGCCATCAGCCCGAACGGCGACCACGTCGCCATCGACCCCTATATCTGCGCGGGCTGCGGCTCCTGCGCCGCGCTCTGCCCGACAGGCGCGGCCTCCTACGCCCTGCCGCCGGCCGATTCCCTTCTGCGGCGCCTGCGCACCCTGACGAGCGCGTACCGGGCGGCGGGGGGCAGCGAGGCGGTCGTTCTGTTCCACGACGGCGACCATGGCGAGCCTCTGATCCACGCCCTGTCGCGCTACGGGGAGGGCCTCCCCGCCCATGTCCTGCCCGTGCGCGTGAACGAGGTGACGCAGATCGGCCCCGAAGTGTTCGCGGCGCTCTTCGCCTACGGGGCGGTCGGCGCGCGCCTCCTCCTGCGCGCCCGGCCGAAGCACGATATCGCGAGCCTGCACCGCACCCTCGACCTCACGAACAGCGTTCTCCACGCGCTCGGCTACGACCCGGCCGGAGGGGGCCTCGTCTCGACGATCGAGACGGACGATCCGGACACCCTCGGAGAGGCCCTGCGCGCGGTCTCCCTGGGCACGCCCGCGCCGAGGCCAGCGGGCTTCCTGCCGGCCGGCGACAAGCGCGGCGTGCTCCGCACGAGCTTCCGGGAGCTGCAGGTCGCGGCGCCGAGCCCCGTCGACGCGGTGCCGCTCGCGGCCGGTGCGCCCTTCGGCGGGCTCGCGTTCCGCACGGAGGCCTGCACGCTCTGCCTCGCCTGCGTCGGAGCCTGCCCGACGAGTGCTCTCTCGGACAGCGCGGACCGGCCCCTGCTCGCCTTCGAGGAGAGCCTCTGCGTGCAGTGCGGCCTCTGCGCCGCGACCTGCCCGGAGGACGTGATCACGCTCCAGCCCCGGATCGATTTCGCGGCCTGGGCCGAGCCGCGCCGGATCGTGAAGCAGGAGGAGCCCTTCGACTGCATCACCTGCGGCAAGGGCTTCGGCACGCGCAGCACCATCGAGCGGGTGATCGAGAAGCTGCGCGGCAGCCACTGGATGTTCGCCGGCCCCGCCGGCGAGGCCCGGGTCCGCTCGCTGATGATGTGCGAGGATTGCCGCGTGGAGGCCGCGCTCAACGAAGGCTTCGACCCGCATGCCGGGCCCGAGCGCGCCCCGACGCGGACCAGCGAGGATTACCTGCGCGAGCGCGCGGCGCGGGACGGGCAGCCGGTCTAAGGCAGGTCGGCGCCTCAGGGCGCCGCGGTGGCCCGCTCCAGGAAGCGGACCAGCGCCTCTCGGTCGGCCGCGCTGTTGACCGTCTGCTCGGGCATCTTCGTCCCCGGCGTAAAGCGGGCGGGGCCGATCTCGAAGAGCCGCGCGATGGTCTCCGCGTTCCAGACGATATCGAGCTTCTTGAGCGGTTCGGAGAAATTGTAGCCCGCCGCGGTGGCGATGCGCCGGCCGAACACGCCGCTCAGGGTCGGCCCGGCGCGGTTGCCCCCGTCCGGCGTCAGGCTGTGGCAGGCGGCGCAGGCGCGGAACACCTCGGCGCCCCGGTCCCCGGCAAAGGCCGCGAGGTCGTCGTGCGGCCGGGCCATCGCCAAGCCCCCGATCGGCTCGCCGGTCCGCATGTCCCAGCGCCGGATCAGCCGGTCGCCGCCCCCGGTGACGAGTTCGGCATCGGAGCGGAAGGCGAGCGACCAGACCGGCAGGCCGGGCCCCACGAGGTTGAACAGGGGTCTTGCCGCCCGGCGGTCGATCACGGCCACGGCCCCCACGACCGTCGCCGCCGCGATGCGGCCGCCGTCCGGCGAGAGCGCCAGCGCGATGACCGGGCTCGGGCCGATCTCGACCGTGGCGCGCTCCGCCCCGTCCGCCGAGAACAGCCGGACCGTGCTGTCGGCGCCGCCCGCCGCGATCTCCCCGTCGGGCGCGACGACGAGCGCGTTGAGGGGCGTCGGCACGGTGACGATGCGGGGCGGGTCCGAGCCCTCGATCGGCCAGATCCGCAGGGTGGCGTCGTAGCCCGCCGTGGCGAGGCGGCCGTCCTTCGTGAAGGCGACGCCGTTGACGTTGCCCTTGTGGCCCTCGAAGACCTGGGCCGTCCCGCCGCCGAGCGGGCGCAGGCGCGCGGTGCCGTCCCACGAGGCGGAGGCGAGCCGGGTCCCGTCCGGCGAGACGGCGAGCCCGACGACGGGGCCTTGGTGTTCAGCAAAGATCGCGGCGGGTTGGGCCGCTCCGGGCTGCCAGAGGGCGATCTTCCCATCCTCGCCGCCGGTGACGAGACGGCCGTCCGCGAGGGCGAGCACCGCGTTCACCGCACCCTCGTGGAAGCGCATCACCCGCCGCGCCGTGCCCTCCTCGATCGCCCACAGGATCGCGGATTGGTCGAAGCTGCCGGACACGGCGACGCGCCCGTCCTGCGAGACCGCGAGTGCGCGGACCGGGCCGCCGTGCCCGCGCAGCTGCGCCTGGGCGGGCGCGCCGGTGAGGAGCGTCAGGGCGAGGAGGGCTGCGACGCGTCTCACGGTTCCTTCGCGGCGGCTGGCAACGGGGACGGGCGACCATAGACGCGGCCATTCCGGCTGTCTCCCGTGCCGGATCGGCGCAGGGCCTTGATCACGGCGCCGCGATCGGCGACGTGAGGGACCCACAGCCGCAGCCGGGAACAGGACCATGTGCGGGTCTCATCGCGGGGCGGGCGAGTTCGATCGCTCGGGCCGGCCATGACGGAGCGAACGGCCTCCTCGGCCCTGATGCCGCTGTCCGAGGGACTGGGAATCCTGCTGCGCGGCGTCGAGCCGGTCGCGCCGACGACGCTTCCCCTGGCGGACGCGGTCGGCCGCGTCGCCGCCGAGGACGTTCCGGCCGCGGCCGACCGCCCGGCGCGGCGCACCGCTCTGCGCGACGGATGGGCCGTGCGAGCCGACGACGCGGTCGGCGCCTCGGCCTACGCGCCGGTCGCCCTCGCTGCGCCCCCGGCCTGGGTCGAGGCCGGCGAGACCCTGCCGGACGGGACCGACACGGTGCTGCCGCCCGAGGCGATCGAGGCTTCGGCACCCATCGCCGAGATCGTCGCGGACGCGCCGGCCGGTGCGGGGACGCGGCTCGCGGCCGGCGACCTTGAGGCCGGCAGCCTGATCCTCGCGGCCGGCCAACGCATCCGCCCGGTCCACGCGCTGGCAAAGGCCGCCTCCGACCCCGTGAGGGTTCGGCTGCCGCGCGTGGCGATCGTGCTCGCGAGGTCGGGCGGCGAGGCCCGCGCGGCAACGCTCCGCAGCCTCGTCGAGCGGGCAGGCGCCGCCGTGTCGGGGATCGTCGCTCCTGCACGAGGACCCGAGGCTCTCGACGCCGCGCTGGTGGCGGAGACGGCCGATCTCTGCCTCGTCGTCGGCGGCACCGGCTTCGGCCGGGAGGATCACGCCGCGGCCTCGCTCGCGCGGGCGGGCCGGCTTGCCGCGCACGGGCTTGCGCTCCGCCCCGGCGAGAGCGCGGGCTTCGGCCGCGCGGAGGGGCGGCCCGTTCTGCTCCTGCCCGGTGCGCCCGAGGCGATGCTCGCCGCCTTCCTCGTCCTCGCACGCCCGCTCCTGCGCGCCCTCACCGGCGCAGTGCCCGAGCCGGCGCGCGCCGCGCCTCTCCTGCGCAAGGTCTCCTCCGCGATCGGGCTCTCCGAGATCGTGTTCGTCGCCGAGGGGGCGGGCGGGGTCGATCCGCTCGGCTCGGCCGAGCTTGCCCTGCACCGGCTTCTCCTGGCACGAGGCGCGATCCTGGTCCCGCCCGAGCGGGAGGGCTATCCGGAGGGGACCTCCGTCGAGATCATGCCGCTGTGAGTGACGCGCCGCAGAGCGAGACCCGAGCCGCGTTCCTGAAGCGCCTGTCCCAGGTCGCGCGCCAGGAGCAGTTCCTGAGCGTGCTGTCCCGGGAGGAGGCGGTCGCCCGGTTCCGCGCGGCCGTGCCCCACACCGCCCTCCCGGCCGAGTGCGTGCCGCTTGCCGAAGCCCTCGGGCGTGTGCTTGCCGAGGACGTCGCCTCCCCGATCGACGTGCCGCCCTTCGACCGCTCCCTCGTCGACGGCTTCGCCGTGCGCGCCGCCGATACCGAGGCGGCGCGGGACGGCAGCCCGGTGCGGCTGCGCCTCAATGCCGAGATCCTGGCCTGCGGCACCGCGCCGAACCTCGCCGTCGCGGCCGGCACGGCAACGCCGATCGCCACCGGCGGCGTCATCCCGCGCGGCGCGGACGCGATCCTGATGGTCGAGACGACGGAGTTCGTCGAGGCCGCGGATGGCCCGTCCATCGAGATCGCCAGGGCCTCGGCCCCCGGCCAGTTCGTCGGCTATGCCGGCGCCGACATGGCTCTGGGCGAGACCGTGCTGCGCCGGGGCGTTACCATGACCGCGCGCGAGATCGGCATGCTCGCCGCCTGCGGGCTCGATCGCGTGCCCGTGGTGCGGCGCCCGCGCGTCGCCGTGCTCTCCACCGGGGACGAGCTGGTGGCGCCCGGCGAGCCCCTGAGGCCGGCCGCGATCTACGATTCGAACGGGGCCATCGTCGCGGCCTCCGTGACCGAGAATGGCGGCCTCCCGATGGCGGGCGGCATCGTGCCGGACGACGAGGCGCAGCTCGCGGACGCGATCCGGCGGAGCCTCGATGAGGCCGATCTCGTCGTCCTCTCCGGCGGCACCTCCAAGGGTGCGGGCGACGTCTCGCACCGCATCCTCTCGCGCCTCGGCGAACCCGGTATCCTCGTCCACGGCGTCGCGCTGAAGCCCGGCAAGCCGCTCTGCCTCGCGGCAATCGGCACCAAGGCGATCGTGGTGCTGCCGGGCTTCCCCACCTCCGCGATGTTCACCTTCCACGAATTCGTGGTGCCGCTGGTGCGCGCGCTCGCCGGCTTGGCGCCGCGCGAGGAGGCGAGCGTCGCGGCCCGCGTCCCGCAGCGGGTCCCGTCCGAGCTCGGCCGCATGGAATTCGTGATGGCCTCGCTGGCGCGGGCCGGGGACGGCTTGGTCGCGCTGCCCCTGCCGAAGGGGTCGGGCTCGGTCACCGCCTTCTCGCAGGCCGACGGGTTCTTCCCCGTGGCGGCGAACCGCGCCGGGCTCGAGGCGGGCGAGGCCGTGACCGTGACCCGCCTCGGCGCGGGCGTGAAGCCGCCCGACCTCACCATCGTCGGCAGCCACTGCCTCGGGCTCGACCGCGTCGTCGGCCTCCTCGCGGAGCGGGGCTATCGCGCCCGGACGATCTGGGTCGGCTCGGCCGGAGGGCTCGCGGCTCTGAAGCGGGGCGAGTGCGACCTCGCCGCGATGCACCTCCTCGATCCCGCGAGCGGCCGCTACAACGCGCCCTTCCTCGCGCCCGGCATGAGCCTCGCGCCGGGCTGGCGGCGGATGCAGGGGGTCTTGTTCCGCGAGGGCGATCCCCGCTTCGCCGGGCTTTCCGCCGAGGACGCCGTTGCGGCCCTTGCCGAGGACGACACCGCCGTGATGGTCAACCGCAACACCGGCTCGGGCACGCGCCTCCTGATCGACGGCCTCCTGAAAGGCGCCCGCCCGGCGGGCTACTGGAACCAGCCCCGCTCGCACAACGCCGTCGCGGCGGCGGTGGCGCAGGGCCGGGCCGATTGTGGGGTGGCGATCGAGGGCGTGGCGCGCGCCTACGGCCTCGGCTTCCTGCCCGTGACCGAGGAGCATTACGACCTCGCCTACCGGACGGACCGGGCCGCCGAGCCTGCGCTGGCGGCCTTCCTCGCCCTCCTTGCCGAGCCCGAGACGGGCGCGGCCCTGCGCGATCTCGGCTTCGCGACGGACGGGAGCGCGTGATGGCGGAGCGGGACATGCGCGTGATCGGGCTCGCCGGCTGGAGCGGAGCCGGCAAGACGACGCTCCTGACGAAGCTGATCCCGGCACTGACCGGCCGGGGCCTGCGCGTCGCGACCCTGAAGCACGCCCACCACGCCTTCGAGATCGACCGGCCGGGCAAGGATTCCTTCGTTCACCGCGAGGTCGGGGCGAGCGAGGTCATCATCGCCTCGTCCCGGCGCTGGGCGCAGATCCACGAGCTCGGCGACGCGCCCGAGGCGAGCCTCGCCGCCCTGCTGCGGCGCCTCAGCCCCTGCGACATCGTGCTGGTGGAGGGCTTCAAGCGCGAGAGCCACCCGAAGCTCGAGATCTTCCGGGCGGCGAACGGGCGGGCCCCCCTGCACCCTGGCGATGCCCGCATCGTCGCGGTCGCGAGCGACGCGCCCTTCCCCGATGCGGGGCGGCCCGTCGCGCGGCTCGACGATGTCGAGGCCATCGCCGAGCTCGTCCTGCGGCTGGCGGAGCCGATCGGCAGCGTCCTGGAAAGGCTGGACTCCCATGGCGCAGCTGACTGACGATTGCTTCGCCTTCGGCGGCCCGCTCATGACGATCGAGGACGCCGTCGCCCTCATCGGCGAGCGCCTTCCCGCGATCGAGGCGTCCGAGACGATCCCCCTCGGCCTCGCCGACGGGCGCATCGCCGCCGGAGACGTCACGGCGCGGATCGACCTGCCGCCCTTCCGGAACTCGGCGGTGGACGGCTACGCCGTGCGCTACGACGATCTCGCCCCGGACGGCGAGACGCGGCTCCCCTTGCGCGGGCGCCTCGCGGCGGGCGCGTCCGCCGAGGCCGTCAGCGCCGCGGGCGCTGCCGTCCGCATCTTCACGGGGGCGCCGATGCCGGCCGACGCCGACACCGTGTTCATGCAGGAGGACGTCCGGCTCGAGGGGGATGGCGTCGTGCTGCCGGCGGGCCTGAAGCGGGGCGCCAACAGCCGGCCGGCCGGCGAGGATCTGGCCCGGGGCGCCGTCGCGATTCCCGCGGGCAGGCGCCTGACGCCGCAGGATCTGGCGCTCGCCGCCGCGACGGGTCATGCCGGGATCCGGGTGCGGCGCCGCCTGAAGGTGGCGCTGTTCTCGACCGGCAACGAGCTGATCGCCCTGGGCGAGGCCCTGGGACCCGGCGCGATCCACGATTCGAACCGGGTCATGCTGGCCGCCCTGCTGACGCGCCTCGGGGTCGAGGTCGATGATCTCGGGATCCTCCGCGACGAGGGCGGGACGTTGATCGCGAACATCGCGCGGGCGGCCGCGGATCACGATCTCATCCTCACCTCGGGCGGCGTCTCGACGGGCGAGGAGGACCATGTGAAGGCCGCCGTCGAGGCGGCGGGACGCCTCGTCTTCTGGCGCCTCGCGATCAAGCCGGGCCGGCCCGTGGCGATGGGCGTCGTCGGCGGGACGCCGTTCGTGGGGCTGCCCGGCAACCCGGTCGCCGTCTACGTGACGCTCCTGTTCGTGGTCCGCCCCCTCCTCGCCCGGCTCGGCGGCGCCACCTACGAGCGCCCCCTCGGCCTGCCCGTGCGGGCCGCCTTCGCCTACCGCAAGAAGACGGGCCGGCGGGAATTCGTGCGGGTCAACCTGCGCCGCGCGGCCGATGGGACGGTCGAGGCCGTGAAGTTTCCCCGCGAGGGGGCGGGCGTGATCACCTCGCTGACGGGAAGCGACGGCCTGGCCGAACTCGCGGACGACGCGCGGGGCGTCGCGGAGGGCGACACGATCCTGTTCCATCCCCACGCCGCGCTGCTGTGAGACCGGCCGCGCCCTGATGGCTCAGGCCGGCCCGTAGCCGAGCTCGTCCCCGGCCCGCTCCCGGACCGCCTCGACGAGGGGCGCGAGCGCCGGGTGCTCGAAGCCCGCCCGGGTCGCCAGGAAATACGTCTCCTCGCCGAGCGGCAGGAAGCCGAGGCCGAAGCGGGCGGCGACGGCGCGGGTGCCCATGCCGACATCGGCCGCGCCCGAGGCGATGATCGCGGCGACCGCCTGATGGGTGAATTCCTCCGTCTCGATGCCCCGGATCGCCTCGGCGGGGACAGCCGCCTCGCGGCAGAGCCGCTCGAACCAGAGCCGCGTGCCGGCCCCCCGCTGCCGGTTGACGAAGCGCGCGCCCGTGGCCGCGATGTCGGCGATCCCGGACAGGCCGAGCGGGTTGCCGCGCGCGAGCATCAGCCCCTGCTCGCGCAGGAAGAGGGGCACGATCCTGCGGTCCGGGTCCGCGAAGAGGGCCGCGAAGGGCGAATCCGGACGGGCCTCGCGGGCGCCGAAATGGAAGCCCGCCGCGTCGACGCTGCCGGCCGCGAGCTTCGCCAGGGCCTCGGCGCTGCCCGCGACCGAGGTCTCGATGTCGGGGCGGCCGGCGAGCACGCCCGTGAGGAGCGTGTCGTGGCTCGCGGCGAGGCGCAGGGGCGCGGCGAGCGGGGCGGCGAGCGCGCCGAGCCGCCGGTCGAGGCGCAGCCGGGCCTCCTCGAGCGCCGCTTCGGTCTCGGCGTAGGCGTCGGCGATCGCGGCGAGGAGCGCGCTGCCGAACGGGGTGAGCAGCGAGCCGTGCCCCTTCGTCTTCACCGCAACGGCCTGCCCGCACGCCGCCTCGATGGTCCCGATCCGTCCCCAGGCGCAGCGATAGGAGATCCCGAGGCGGCGGGCCGCCCCCTGCAGAGACTTCTCCCCGGCGAGCGCGTCGAGCAGCCGAAAGGCTGCCTCCAGCGGGACCGTGCCGTGACCCAGCCCGATCGTCCCGGCGAGATGCAGGGCGGCCGACATATGCAAGCGCTTTCCTATTGAATTCGCGGCGCCACCGTTAGCATGAGGAGGGGAAGCGCGCAGCATCGACGATGTACGAGACCCTGACCGACACCTTCTCGCGTCTCGCGAGCCTCGACCGGGAGGTCGTGGCCATCGCTTGGCTGTCGCTGCGGGTGAGCGTCTCGGCGGTGCTGATCGGCTGCGCGGTCGGCATCCCGCTCGGCGCCCTCGTCGCCGTCGCGCATTTCCCGGGACGCCAGGGCGTCGTCGGCCTGATGAACGCGTCGATGGGCCTGCCGCCGGTCATCGTCGGGCTCGTGATCTACCTGCTGCTCTCGCGCTCCGGCCCCTTCGGGCCCTTCGGGCTGCTGTTCACCCCCGCCGCGATGGTGGCCGCCCAGAGCGTGCTGGTGACGCCGCTCATCGCCGCCCTCACCCGGCAGATCGTCGCCGACGCGGAGGCGCATCTCGGCGAGCAGTTGCGCTCGCTCCGCCTCTCCGCGTGGCGCAGGGCGGGCATCCTGATCTTCGACGTGCGCTTCTCGCTGCTGACGGCGGTGCTCGCCGCCTTCGGGCGGGCGATCTCCGAGATCGGGGCCGTGCTCGTCGTCGGCGGCAACATCGACGGCTTCACCCGGACCATGACGACGGCGATCTCGCTGGAGACCCAGAAGGGCGACCTCGCGCTCGCGCTCGCCCTCGGCCTCGTCCTGATGGCCCTCGTCGTCGCCGTGAACGCGGCGGCCTCCCTCCTGCGGAGCTACGCGGCGAGGGCCTACGGATGAGGGTGTCCGTTCCGATCCGCCTCGACGGGCTCGTCTACCGCGTCGGCGGTCGGACCATCCTCGATCGCCTCGACGCGACGATCGGGGGCGCCGGCATCACCGCCGTGATCGGGCCGAACGGCGCCGGCAAGAGCGTGACGCTGCGCCTGATCGACGGCCTGCTGGCGCCGAGCGCGGGCACGATCCGCATCGGGGCGGACGGTTCGGCGCGGCGCGCCTTCGTGTTCCAGCGCCCGGCCCTGGTGCGCGCGAGCCTGGCCCGCAACATCGGCCTCGCCCTCGACCCGCTGGGCCTCGGCCGGGCGGCGCGGGCGGCGCGCATCGAGGCGGCGCTGGCCCGGGTCGGCCTGCAGGGGCGCGCCGGCGACCCGGCGACGAAGCTGTCCGGTGGCGAGCAGCAGCGCCTCGCCCTCGCCCGTGCCTGGGCGACGCAGCCGCAACTCCTCCTCCTCGACGAGCCCACGGCGAGCCTCGACCCGGCGGCGACCGAGACGATCGAGGCGCTCGTCTCCGAGATGGCCCGAGGCGGCACCAAGGTCGTCCTCGTCTCGCACAATCTCGGGCAGGTCGCGCGGCTCGCCGACGACGTGCTCGTCCTCGCCGCGGGCCGTGCCGTCGAGCACGGCCCGACCCGCCAGGTCCTCTTCTCGCCCCGCACCGCGGAAGCCCGCGCCTATCTCAAGGGAGAACTTCCATGGACATCCTTCGCCGCAGCCTCCTGAGCCTCGGCCTCGCCGCCCTCCTCGCCGGGCCGGGACTTGCCGGGCCGGCATGGGCCGAGCCGCAGACGATCACGGTCGCCTCGACCACGTCGACCGAGCAGTCGGGCCTGTTCAAGCACCTGCTGCCGCGCTTCACCGAGAAGACGGGCATCGGCGTCAAGATCGTGGCTTTGGGCACCGGCCAGGCCCTCGACGTCGGCCGCCGCGGCGACGCGGACGTCGTGTTCGTCCACGACAGGGCGGCGGAGGAGAAGTTCGTCGCGGAGGGCTTCGGCACGAAGCGGCACGCCGTGATGTACAACGACTTCGTCGTCGCCGGACCGAAGGCGGATCCGGCCGGCGCCAGGGGCGGCGACGTGACCGCTTCCTTCGCCCGGATCGCCGCCGCCAAGGCGCCGTTCGTCTCGCGCGGCGACCGCTCCGGCACCCACGCGGCGGAACTCCGCTACTGGAAGGAGGCCGGCCTCGATCTCGGCGCCGTCAGGGGCGATTGGTACAAGGATGTCGGCCAGGGCATGGGCCCGGCGCTCAACACCGCCTCGGCCGCGAACGCCTACATCCTCGCCGACCGTGGCACGTGGCTCTCGTTCAAGAATCGCGGCGACCTCGCGATCCTGGTCCAGGGCGACAAGCGCCTGTTCAACCAGTACGGCGTGATGCTGGTGAACCCCGAGAAGCACCCGCAGGTGAAGGCCAAGGAGGGGCAGGCCTTCGTCGACTGGCTGATCGCCCCGGACGGGCAGCGCGCCATCGCCGATTACAAGATCGAGGGCGAGCAGCTGTTCTTCCCGAATGCCGAGGCCGGCAAATCGTGATCGGCCGGGGCCTGGCCTGATCCCTGCGACGGCCTCCCGCGTCTGCTAGGCTCCGCGCCTGTCCCAGACCCGAACGGGAGGACCCGATGGAGACCGAAGCGGCGCAGAGCGCGCAGACGCCCGACATGCCGGACAACCTCGCCGTCTCGACGGTGCGCACCGTCGAGATGGAAGGGTCGCGGACCCGCTCTGAGCACGATCTCCTCGGCTACGCGGACGTGCCGGCGGACGCGCTCTGGGGCATCCACACCAAGCGCGCGGTAGCGAATTTCCCGATCACCGGCGTGCCGGTCGGGCATTTTCCCGAACTCGTCCGGGCGCTCGCGCTGGTGAAGCAGGCCGCCGCCCGGGCGAACCGGCGGCTCGGCTACCTGCCGCCGGAGAAGGCCGACGCGATCGAGCGCGCCTGCACCCTCGTCGCGACCGACAAGAGCTACGCCGAATCCTTCGTGGTCGACGCCATCCAGGGCGGTGCGGGCACCTCGACCAACATGAACGCGAACGAGGTGATCGCGAACGTGGCCCTCCGGCTGATGGGCCGCCCCCTCGGCGACTACGCGGCGCTCCACCCGAACGACGACGTCAACATGGCGCAGTCGACAAACGACGCCTACCCGACCGCCCTCCGCCTCGCCGTGATCTTCGCCACCGCGCCGCTGGTGCGCGCCCTCGACGACCTCGCCTATGCCTGCAAGGGCAAGGCGGTCGAGTTCGCCGACGTGCTCAAGATGGGCCGCACGCAGCTGCAGGACGCCGTGCCGATGACGCTCGGCCAGGAATTCGACAGCTTCCACACCACGATCAAGGAGGATGTGGCGCGCATCACCGAGATCGTCGGGCTCTTCCGCGAGGTCAATCTCGGCGCGACCGCCATCGGCACGGGCATCAACGCCGATCCGCGCTACGCGGCGCTCGCCGTCGAGGAGTTGTCGCGCGCCTCCGGCCAGCCCATGATCCTCGCCTCGAACCTGATCGAGGCGACCTCGGATCTCGGCGCCTTCGTGCTGTTCTCGGGCGTGCTGAAGCGCGTCGCCGTGAAGCTCTCGAAGCTCTGCAACGACCTGCGCCTGCTCTCCTCGGGGCCGCGCACGGGACTGGGCGAGATCCGGCTGCCGCCCGTCCAGGCTGGCTCCTCGATCATGCCCGGCAAGGTCAACCCGGTGATCCCCGAGGTGGTCAACCAAGTGGCCTTCCTCGTGATCGGCCAGGACCTCACCGTGACCCTCTGCGCCGAGGGCGGCCAACTCCAGCTCAACGCCTTCGAGCCGACCATCGGCTATTGCGTGCTCTCCTCGATCCGGATGCTGACCTCGGGCGTCGAGACCCTGACGCGGCGCTGCGTCGAGGGCATCGAGGCCGACCGCGAGCGCTGCAGGAGCCTCGTCCACGGCAGCATCGGCCTCGTCACGGCGCTGGTGCCGGCGCTCGGCTACGAGAATTGCTCGCGGGTGGCGCAGCGCGCGCTCGCCGAGAATCGCCCGGTCGCCGACCTCGTGCTGGAGGAAGGGCTGCTCACGGAAGAGCAGCTTCACGAATTGCTGGAGCTCGAGGCGATGACGCGGCCCTCGCGGGGCCGCAAGATCACGAAGCCGGTCTAGGAGGCGCCCTCACCTCTCCCGTCCGGGAAAGGGAGCCTGTTGCGCCCGTCAGTTGCCCGCGCTGCGGAACGTGTCGCAGGCCTTGGTCTGCCCGGTCTTGTAGCCCGTCATGAACCAGCGCATGCGCTGCTCGGAGGAGCCGTGCGTGAAGGAATCGGGCACCGCGTAGCCCTGGCTGCGCTCCTGCAGCTTGTCGTCGCCGATCGCGCTCGCCGCCCGCAGGGCCTCCTCAATGTCGCCCTGCTCCAGGGCGTTGAAGCGGTCGTCCGAGTTCTTGGCCCAGACGCCGGCGAGGCAATCGGCCATCAGCTCGACGCGCACCGAGAGGTGGTTCGACTCGACCTTGCCCGAGGCCTGCTGGCGGGCCTGCACCTTGCCGAGGATGCCGAGCACGTCCTGCACGTGATGCCCGACCTCGTGGGCGATCACGTAGGCGTAGGCGAAGTCGCCCTTCACGCCGAACTTCTGGCCCATCTCCTGGAAGAAGGACGTGTCGAGATAGACCTTCTTGTCGAGCGGGCAGTAGAACGGGCCCATCGCCGACTGGGCCGAGCCGCAGCCGCTGCGGGTGCCGCCCTTGTAGAGGACGAGCCGCGTCGGCGGGTAGGATTTCCCGGTCTGGTTCGGCAGCACCGTGCTCCAGACGTCCTCGGTGTTGCCGAGGATCTTGGCCGCGAACTGGCCGCTCTGGTCGGCGGGCGGCGTGCGGCGGCGCTGCTGCGTCTGCGGGTCGGTCTGCTCCTGGGGCTCGCGCCCGCGGGTCATCTGCTCGGCGCCGCCGATCAGGATCGCCGGGTTGATGCCGGTGACCCAGCCGATGATCATCAGGACGACGATCGTGCCGATGCCGAGGCCGCCGGCCCCGCCACCCGGGAATCCGAAACCACCGCCGCCGCCGCCTTCGCCGCGCCGGTCCTCGACGTTGTCGGAACTGCGGAAATCTTCCCAGCGCATGGCCGCACCACCCGTTACAGGTCACCCGCCGGCAACCGCCCATTCAATGGCCGCACCGGAGCTACGGTTCCGCTTGGGCCGGCGGCGCGTCTTGAGGCAAGGGCGCGTCCGATTCAAGCCTTGCCCTCGAGGGCCGCGCGCACCAGCCGGAAGTCGCGCCACGCGAGCCGCTTCTGGACGGGCTGGCGCAGCAGGTAGGCGGGGTGCAGCGTCGCCAGTGCCCGGATCTCCCGGTCCCCGACGCGATAGGGGTAGAAGCGGCCGCGCGCCTTCAGGATGCCGTCCTTCGTGCCCGTCAGGGTCTGCGTCGACGGACTGCCGAGGCAGACGATCAGGTCCGGGTCGGCGAGCTCGATCTGCCGCTCGATGAAGGGCCTGCAGACCGAGACCTCCTGGGGCGTCGGGTTGCGGTTCCCGGGCGGGCGCCAGGGCACGATGTTGGCGATGTAGGCCGAGGTCCGGTCGAGGCCGATCGCCGCCATCATCCGGTCGAGGAGCTGGCCGGAGCGGCCCATGAAGGGCTTGCCGACCCGGTCCTCGTCGGCGCCGGGCGCCTCGCCGACGAACATCACCCGCGCGGCCGGGTTGCCGTCGGCGAAGACGAGGTTCTTGGCCGTGAACTTGAGCGGGCAGCCGTCGAAGCCGGCGAGCAGGGCTTCCAGCTCCTCCAGCGTCTTGGTCTCGGCGGCCCGTGCGCGGGCATCGCCCGCCGCCTCGCCCGGCTTGGCCGCCGCCGATTGCCCGAAGGTGCGCTGCGGCGCCGGCCGCTCGGGGGGCCGGGCGGGCTCCGCGCGCGCGGGCGCGAGCTCCCTGCGCGGCGCTGCGGCCGGGCGGCGCTCGGCGCGCGGCTCGTCGGCCTCGTCGAAGCGGTCGTGCGGGCGCTCGTCGAGGGCCGCGTCGGCGCCGGCCTCCACGTGGAAATCGAGCAGCGAGATCAGGTCCCGGTCGAAGTCGGCTGGTGAAGTCATGAGGGGAGATGTGGTGTCGCCAAAGCCTGTGGACAACGTGCGCGCGAAGATCTGAGCAATCCCCGCGACGGTTTTGCAAGCCTGTCCATTCGCGCTTGCCTTCCTACCTTGGAACGGGTTGAGAGAGAGCGATCAACGAGACAGGCCGGCTCTGCGCGGATGACGCCGCGGGCACGGCGGCAGGAGGACACGGAATGGCGCTTCCCGAACGCGAGGGAATGGATTTCGACGTGGTGATCGTGGGCGCCGGGCCCGCGGGTCTCGCCGCCGCGATCCGCCTGCGCCAGATCGCCGCCGAGCGCGGCGAGGAGATCAGCGTCGTCGTCGTCGAGAAGGGTTCCGAGGTCGGCGCCCACATCCTGTCCGGCGCGGTCGTCGACCCGCTCGGCCTCGATGCGCTCCTGCCCGAGTGGCGCAGCGACCCCGACCGCCCCCTCAAGACGGCGGTCGAGCGCGACGAGTTCATGTTCCTCACGCGGAACAGCGGCATCGGCCTGCCGAACGTGTTCTTCCCGCGTCTGATGTCGAACCACGGCAACTTCGTCGGCTCGCTCTCGAACGTCGCGAAGTATCTCGGCCGCAAGGCGGAGGAGCTCGGCGTCGAGATCTATCCCGGCTTCCCCGCCTCCGAGGTGCTCTACGACGAGCGCGGCGCCGTCGTCGGCATCGCGACCGGCGATCTCGGCATCGGCCGCTCGGGCGTGCCGCGCGAGGACTTCACCCGCGGCATGGAGCTGCGTGCGAAGTACACGGTCTTCGGCGAGGGCGCGCGCGGATCGCTGACCAAGGGGCTCGTCGAGAGGTTCGGGCTCAACAAGGGCCGCGACCACCAGAAATATGGGATCGGCGTGAAGGAGCTGTGGCAGCTCGCGCCGGAGAAGTTCCAGCCCGGCCTCGTCCAGCACACGATGGGCTGGCCCCTGCCGAACAAGGCCGGTGGCGGCTCCTGGCTCTACCATTTCGACGACCACCTGCTCTCGGTCGGCTTCGTCACGCACCTGAACTACGAGAACCCGACCCTCTCGCCCTTCGAGGAGTTCCAGCGCTTCAAGACGCACCCGATGATCCGGGACGTGTTCGAGGGCGCCAAGCGCATCGGCTACGGGGCGCGGGCCATCATGGAGGGCGGCTGGCAATCGGTGCCGAAGCTCGTCTTCCCCGGCGGCTGCCTCGTCGGCGATTCCGCGGGCTTCGTGAACGTGCCGCGCATCAAGGGCTCGCACAACGCGGTGCTCTCCGGCATCCAGGCCGCCGACGCCATCGCCGCCGCGCTCGCGGCCGGGCGCCAGGGCGACGAGCTGGCCGAGTACGAGGCCGGCTGGCGCGCCAGCCCGATCGGGCGCGACCTCAAGGCCGTGCGCAACGTCAAGCCGCTCTGGTCGCGCTACGGAACGCTCGTCGGCGTGGGCCTCGGCGGGGTCGACATGTGGGCGACCTCGATCTTCAACGCCTCGCCCTTCGGCACCCTCAAGCACGGCAAGCCGGACCATGCCTGCCTGAAGCCGCTCTCGGAGGTGACGCCGATCGTCTATCCGAAGCCCGACGGCAAGCTGACCTTCGACCGGCTCTCCTCCGTCTACCTCTCGAACACGAACCACGAGGAGGACCAGCCGCCCCACCTCCAGGTTCGGGACATGGGCCTGCAGAAGAGCTCCGAGCACGACGTGTTCGGCGGCCCCTCGGCCCGCTACTGCCCGGCCGGCGTCTACGAGTGGGTGGCGGACGCCTCCGCGAGCGACGGGGTGCGCTACCAGATCAACGCGCAGAACTGCGTGCACTGCAAGACGTGCGACATCAAGGACCCGAACCAGAACATCAACTGGGTCACGCCCGAGGGTCCCGGCGGCCCGAACTACCCCAACATGTGAGCCGTTCCAAGGACTTCGCCCGCCCCGCCCGCGCGGCTCCGGACGTGCCGCGGGGGCGTCATCCTTTCGCCTTGCGGCCGTGGCGGGAAGAGTCCACTGTCCCCGCCACATCGGCGCCGGCCCGGAAACCGGCCGGCGCGCGCAGGAGCCGTGACTGGTGCCCACACTCGGAAAAGCCGCCCTCCGCACCGCGTCGGTGCTCGCCCTCACGCTGACCGGAAGCCTGCCCCTCGCGGTGACGGCGCTCGCCGCGCAGCCGCGCGAATCCACGCCGCTCTCCGAGTACGAGCCGGCGGAATCGCTTGAGGGCAACTTCCTCTCGGCCTACATCGCCGGCGCCTCGCGCGACACGGCCGCCGCCGCGAGCTTCTACCGCGAGGCCGTGAAGGCCGACCCGCGCAACGCCGAGCTTTTGGAACGCGCCTTCGTCTCGATGCTCGCCGACGGCGCCCTGCCCGACGCCTTCCGCGCCGCCGAGCGGCTGACGACCCGCGACGGGGCCAACGGCCTCGCCCAGCTCGCCCTCGGCGTCCGCCAGATCAAGGCCGGCCAGTGGGCCGGCGCGCGCCAGAACCTCTCCCGGAGCGGCCGGGGCGCGGCCGCCGACCTCACCGCCACGCTCGTGACCGCCTGGGCCTATGCGGGCGCCGGGGACGGCAAGCGGGCGCTGGAGACCGTCTCGAAGCTCAAGGGCGAGCGCTACTACAACACCTTCCGGGACTACCATGCCGGGCTCATCGCGAGCCTCGTCGGCGATCAGGCCGAGGCCGAGCGCCGCCTCAAGGCCGCCTACGACGCGGACCGCAACACCCTGCGCATCGTCGATGCCTACGCGCGCTTCGAGGCCCAGGCCGGGCGCACCGACCTCGCGATCCAGGCCTATACCGAGTTCGACAACCTCCTGCCGCGCCACCCCATCATCCGCGACGCCCTCGACAAGCTGAAGTCGGGCAAGCCGCTGCCGCGGCTGATCGGATCGGCCCAGGAGGGTGCGGCCGAGGTGCTCTACGGGCTCGGCTCGGCGGGCTCGACGCAGGGCGACGAATTGCCGGCCGTGGTCTACCTGCGGCTCGCCCTCTACCTCGCCCCCGAGCACGCGCTCGCCCGGCTCACGCTCGCCGACACGCTCGACCGGATGAAGCAGCCCGAGCGGGCGAACGACGCCTACGCGCAGATCCCGGCCAGCTCGCCCCTCAAGCTCAATGCCGACATCCAGATCGGCCTGAACCTCGAGCAGATGGGCAAGGGCGAGGAGGCGCTCGCACATCTCGACGCGGCGATGAAGGCGCATCCCGACGACATCGACGTGATCACCGCCCTCGGCAACGTGCAGCGCTCGCGCAAGAAGTACGAGGACGCCGCGGTGACCTACAGCCGCGCCATTGAGCTGATCGGCGACCGGCCCATCCAGAACTACTGGACGACCTTCTACTTCCGCGGCACCGCCTACGAGCGGGCCAAGCAATGGCCGAGGGCGGAGGCCGACCTCAAGAAGGCGCTGGAGCTCGTGCCGCCGAGCCAGCTCAGCGCCAAGGCGCAGGTGCTGAACTACCTCGCCTATTCCTGGGTCGACCAGAACATGAACATCGACGACGCCTTCAAGATGCTGAAGCAGGCCGTCGATGCGAGCCCGCGCGACGGCATGATCATCGACAGCCTGGGCTGGGCCTATTACCGCCTCGGCCGCTGGGACGACGCGGTGCGCGAACTGGAGAAGGCCGTCGAGCTCAAGCCCGGCGACCCGACCATCAACGACCATCTCGGCGACGCCTACTGGCGCTCCGGCCGCCGCCTTGAGGGCAAGTTCCAGTGGCAGCACGCCAAGGACCTGAACCCCGAGGCCGAAGAGCTCGAGAAGATCAACGAGAAGCTGAAGAACGGCCTGCCCGACGTCGAGAAGCCGACGGCGACGGCCGAGAACCCGCCCGCCCCGGTCGCGGCCCCCCACAATGCCGAGAACCCGGAATTGCCGAAGGGCGCGCCCGCCCCGAGCGAGCCTCCGGGCGCCGCCGACAAGGCGAAGAAGAAGGGCGGCAGCTGAGCGGGGGCGAAGCCCCCTTCCCTCTCGGCCACCCCGGCGCGGGCGCGGCAGTCCCGCAGGCGCCGCCCGAAACCCGGAGCCTGTCTCCGAGGCCGCCCCGCGGCACCGCAGGATGAGAGCGGTGTCTCGTCAGCCCTGTCCGAGCCCCGCATCGCGGCCTCCGCGCCGCGAACGCTCTCCGCTCCGTCGCAGAGCGGCCCTCCTCACGAACCCTCGACATCCATGCAGAGCCTCGCCACCCGCGCTCCGGCGAAGATCAACCTCACCCTGCACGTGCTGGGGCGACGGGAGGCGGACGGCTATCACGCCCTCGAAAGCCTCGTCGCCTTCGCGGGGGTGGGCGACCACCTGACCCTGGAGCCCGGCCCGGATCTCGATCTCGCGATCTCGGGACCGACCGCGGGGCCGGCCGGCCCGAACGCGGACAACCTCGTTCTGCGGGCGGCGCGCCATCTCGCCGAGCGCGTGCCGGGCTTGCGCACCGGCCGCTTCCGCCTCCTGAAGCGCCTGCCCGTGGCGGCCGGGATCGGGGGCGGCTCCTCGGATGCCGCGGCCGCGCTCCGGCTCCTCGCGGAGTTGAACGGGCTTGCCCTCGACCACCCAACCCTTGTCGAATCGGCCCGCGCGACGGGGGCGGACGTGCCGGTCTGCCTCGATCCGCGCGCCCGGATGATGCGCGGCGCGGGCGAGACGATCGGCTCCCCGCTCGACCTGTCGCCCCTCCCGGCCGTCCTCATCAATCCCGGTGTCCCGGTGCCGACCGCGCCCGTCTTCAAGGCGCTCGGCCTCGCGCCCGGCGACACGCTGGCCGGCGCGGATCATCCGGAGGTGGCGCAGGGGCTCGGCCCCAACGGGCTGCTCAGCCTGATCGGCCCGGCGCGAAACGACCTCGAAGCTCCCGCGCTCACGCTCGCGCCGGTGATCGGCGAGGCGCTGGCGAGCCTGCGGGCGCAGGGCGGCTGCCGCCTCGCCCGGATGTCGGGCTCCGGCGCGACCGTCTTCGGCATCTTCGCCCATCGCAGCCAGGCGGCGCTCGGCGCGCGCGC
Organism: Methylobacterium sp. BE186; assembly: GCF_031457035.1. Taxonomy (NCBI): domain Bacteria; kingdom Pseudomonadati; phylum Pseudomonadota; class Alphaproteobacteria; order Hyphomicrobiales; family Methylobacteriaceae; genus Methylobacterium; species Methylobacterium sp. BE186. Next base: position 103,390 of record NZ_JAVDVV010000010.1, on the reverse strand, counting down.
GATCGCGCGTGCGATGCCCGGCTGGTGGGTCGAGCCGACGCTGCTGCGCTAGGCCGTCCGGGTCAGTGCGCCCGGGCGATGCAGAAATCGACGACCTGGAGCAGGGCCGCCTTCATCCGGCCGTGCGGGAACAGCGCGAGCGCGTCCCGCGCCATCGCGCCGTAATGCCGGGCCCGCTCCACCGTGTCTTCCAGCGCCCGGTGGCGGCGCAGGATGGCGCGGGCGGTCTCGAGATCGCCGGCCTCCACCTCGCCCTTCTCCAGCGTGCGGCGCCAGAAGGCCCGCTCCTCGTCGGTCCCGCGGCGGAAGGAGAGCACGATCGGCAGCGTGATCTTGCCCTCGCGGAAATCGTCGCCGACGTTCTTGCCGAGGCTGGCGCTGGTGCCGCCGTAATCGAGCACGTCGTCGATGAGCTGGAAGGCGATGCCGAGATTCATCCCGTAGGAGCGGCAGGCCGCCTGCTCCGCGCGCGGCCGGTCGGCGAGCACGGGGCCGACCTCGCAGGCCGCCGCGAACAATTCCGCGGTCTTGGAGCGGATCACGGCGAGATACTCGTCCTCGCTCGTCTCCGTGTTCTTGGCCGCGGTGAGCTGCATCACCTCACCCTCGGCGATCACGGTGGCGGCAGCGGACAGGATGTCGAGGGCGCGCAGCGAGCCCACCTCGACCATCATCCGGAAGGCCTGGCCCAGCAGGAAGTCGCCGACGAGGACGCTCGCCTGATTGCCCCAGTTGATCCGCGCCGCGACGCGCCCGCGCCGCATGTCGCTCTCATCCACGACGTCGTCGTGCAGGAGGGTCGCGGTGTGCATGAACTCGACGCTGGCGGCGAGCTTCACGGCGCCGTCGCCGCCCGCGTAGCCGCAGAGATCTGCGGTGGCGAGCGTCAGGATCGGGCGCAGGCGCTTGCCGCCGGACGCGATCAGGTGGTTGGCCACCTCGGGGATCATCGCGACGTCCGAGCCCGTGCGCGACAGGATCATCGCGTTGACGCGCTCCATCCCGGCGGCCACGAGCGCGACGAGTTCGGTCAGGCTCGCTTCCGGATCGGAGCGGCCTTCATCGAAGGAAACCACGACACCCAAGGTCCGATGCCTCCCGGCCAGACATGCTGCGACGATACGTGGGGCACCCCTTCGCACGCGGCCCGTGGCGCTGCAACACGCCGCGCCCGAACGAGGTGCGGATCGCATCGGATATGGCGCGCCCGCACGCGAAGCTGTACGCGGCGAAAGCGCCGCCCGTCCGCGAGCCCCATGATGATCGAACCCCGATGATCGAACTCCGATGATCGAACTGATCCGCACCAACGATATCGTCCTCATCGGATTCGCGCGCTCGCTCCTGGAGGGCGCGGACATCCCCGTGCTCGTCGCCGACGAGCACATGAGCCTGATGGAAGGGACGATCGGCGCCTTCCCCCGAAGGCTCCTCGTGCCGGACGACCACGCGAGGCAGGCACGGCGCCTCCTCACCGAGGTCGGCCTCGCCCACGAACTGCGCGATGCCGGCGGCTGAGCCGGACCTGTTCCTCGGCGGCCGCCTGCGCCTGCGCCAGCCCCCGCGGGGCGCGCACCGCGCCGGCACCGACGCCGTGCTCCTCGGGATGCTGTTCCCCGCCGAGGAGGGACGGGTCGTGTGCGATCTCGGCGCCTCCACGGGGCTCGTCGGGCTGAGCTACGCCCTGCGCGCTCCCCGCAGCCGCGTCATCCTCGTCGAGCGGGAGCCGGAACTCGCCGATCTTGCCCGCTGGAATGCCGCGGAGAACGGGCTCGAATCGCGCGTCAGCATCTGCGAGGCCGACATCCTCGCGGCGGCCGGCCCGCGCCGGGCTGCCGGGCTCGCGGCGGATTCGGTCGACATCGCGCTGACCAACCCGCCCTTCCTCGAAGCCGGGCGGCACCGGCCCTCGCCCCATTGCGGCCGGGCCTCGGCCCACAGCTTCGAGGCGGGATCGCTCGATGCGTGGCTACGGACCTGCTCGGACGTCGTGCGGCCCGGCGGCCGCCTCGGACTGATCCACCGCGCCGATGCCCTCGCCGCCTGCCTGCAGGCGATCGGGCAGAGGTTCGGCGGCCTCGCGATCCGCCCCGTCCATGCCCGCGCCGACCGGCCGGCGATCCGTGTCCTGATCGCGGGCACGAAGGGAAGCCGCGCCCCCCTGCGGATCCTGCACCCGCTGGTCCTGCAGGATCCACAGGGGCGCGCGACGCCGGAAAGCGAGGCGCTCCATCGCGGCGAGGGCGCCGCGATGGAGGCGGAGGCGACGCCTCAGTAGAACGGGCGCCAGCCGTATTGCCGGTGCTGAACCGGGCGGTAGCCCACAAGACCGCCGAAATGACGCCGGCCGTAATGGTGCCGCCGCCAGCCGTGATGGCGGTGCCAATGGTGCCGCCGCCAGTGGTGATGGCGCCGCCAATGGTGGTGCCGCCGCCAATGGTGGCGCCGCCAGCCGTGATGCCGGTGCCAATGCCGCCGGTGGCGCCAGCGCACCTCGGTCAGGAGCTTGCCCTCGCCGGTCTCGGCGAGGCTCGCGGCGACGGGCAGCGGCGCCGCCTTCGCCGACAGGCTGAGGCCCGCCGCCCCGCCGAGCGCGGCGAGCGCCAGGAACATCATCATCAAAGCACGCATGGCGTGTCTCCCTTCCCCGGATCGGATCGCCCGTCTCGATGCCGCCGCAGGCCCGGGCGTCAGGTGTCGCGGCCCTCAGAAACGGCGGAGTCCGAAAATCGTTCGGTGGCGTACGGGGTGCCGATGGCATCGCCCGGCGAGGTGGATTACGCAGGGTGTGGTTGCGCAGGCGGCTGGATGCCCTGCGATGCGAGGATCCATGCCGCTGTCACTTCCCGCGCCCGTCCGGGCCCTTCTGCCGAGACGCCTCCGGGAGCGCCCGCCGCGCGTGGCGGTGGTGCGTCTCAGCGGCGCGATCGGCGCGGTGTCGCCGATCCGGCCGGGCCTCTCCATCGGCTCGGTGGCGGGCAGCCTGGAGCGCGCCTTCGCCATGAAGGGCGCCGTGGCAGTGGCCCTCGTCATCAACTCGCCGGGCGGCTCGCCGGCCCAGTCGCACCTGATCCACCGCCGCATCCGGGCGCTGGCGGCGGAGAAGACGCTCCCCGTCTTCGCCTTCGTCGAGGATGTCGCGGCGTCGGGCGGCTACATGATCGCCTGCGCGGCCGACGAGATCATCGCCGACCCGACCTCCGTCGTCGGCTCGATCGGCGTCGTCTCGGCGGGCTTCGGGTTCGACCGGCTGATCGAGCGGATCGGCGTCGAGCGCCGGGTCCACACGCAGGGCGAGGCGAAGGCGATGCTCGACCCGTTCCGGCCGGAGGACCCGGCCGACGTGGCGCGCCTGAAGCAAATCCAGGCCGACGTGCAGGAGGTGTTCACGCGGCTCGTGACCGAGCGCCGGCCGAACCTCCCCAAGGAGGGCGAGAACCTGTTCACCGGCGCGATCTGGACCGGCCGCCAGGCTCTCGGTCTCGGCCTCGTCGACGGGCTCGGCGACGTGCGCACCGCGATGCGGGCGCGCTACGGCGAGACGGTCGACCTCAGGATGGTGGCTGAGGCGAAGGGCTCGCTCCTCGCCCGCCTGCTCCGCCGGACCACGCCCGGCGGGATCGGCCTCGCCGAGGAGGCGCTCGCCGCCATCGAGGAGCGCGCCGCCTGGGCGCGCTTCGGGCTGTGAGCCGGGATCAGCGCGCCGGCGCGGCGCAGCCGCCCTGCGGCGCGCCGTAGCCGCTGTAGACCACCCGGACCTTGCGGGTGCAGGTCTCGGCGGTGGCGGGAGCCGCCACGGGCGCGACCTCGACCGGCATGATCGCCACCGGCTTCTCGACGGCGGAGGTTTCCTCCGGGGTCGCGAGGGCGCTGGCGCCCATGACGATCGGCGTGGCGACGAGAGAGGCGGCCACGAGAGCCGCGAAGACTGTGAAACCCTTGCGCATGACTGGTCGTCCGAAGCTTATGTCCGCCCTGAGGCGGAGCGTCATCCCCTGGTTGCAGCGTAAACTTGGCCGGGGGCTTGGCAGTTCCGGATCTTGACCGAATTGCGACGGAATTGTGTGCGTCGGCGCACGCCCCCCCGCGCTTGACACGAGGGGACGCACACTTAAACGCTCCGGCCCTCCGTTTTGCGCCCTCCGGACCCGTCTCACGATGCCGAGCGACGTCGATCTCTCGCCGAAAGCCTCGTTCCAGGGGCTGATCCTCACGCTGCAGCGATTCTGGGCGGAGCAGGGCTGCGTGATCCTCCAGCCCTACGACATGGAGGTGGGGGCCGGCACCTTCCATCCGGCGACGACCCTGCGGGCGCTCGGCCCGAGGCCCTGGAAGGCGGCCTACGTCCAGCCCTCGCGCCGGCCGAAGGACGGGCGCTACGGCGAGAACCCGAACCGCCTGCAGCATTACTACCAGTTCCAGGTGATCCTGAAGCCGAACCCCGAGAACCTGCAGGACCTCTACCTCGCCTCGCTGCGGGCGATCGGCGTCGATCTCGCGCTCCACGACATCCGCTTCGTGGAGGACGATTGGGAGAGCCCGACGCTCGGCGCCTGGGGCCTCGGCTGGGAATGCTGGTGCGACGGGATGGAGGTGAGCCAGTTCACCTACTTCCAGCAGGTCGCGGGCTTCGAGTGCGCGCCGGTGGCGGGCGAGCTGACCTACGGCCTCGAGCGCCTCGCCATGTACGTGCAGGGCGTGGAGAACGTCTACGACCTCAACTTCAACGGCGGCACGGGCGACGACAAAGTCACCTACGGCGAGGTGTTCCTGCAGGCCGAGCAGGAATATTCCCGCCACAATTTCGAGGCCGCCGACACGGCGATGCTGTTCCGCCACTTCGCCGACGCCGAGAAGGCCTGCCGCCTCTACCTCGATGCCGGCGCGCCCGAGAGCGAGGCCGGCCGCCACCGCATGGTGCAGCCGGCCTACGACCAGTGCATCAAGGCGAGCCACGTCTTCAACCTGCTCGACGCGCGCGGCGTCATCTCGGTCACCGAGCGGCAGAGCTACATCCTGCGCGTGCGCGAACTGGCGAAAGCCTGCGGCGCGGCCTGGCTCCGAACAGAAGGGGGCGGCGCACCCGCCGCGGCCTGAGCGCTCCGCGCCTCGACACCCCCGGGCCGGCTCTCTAAACGAGCACCGGCCCCGCCGCCCTCACGACGCGCGGCCGCTGCCGCCGGTGGATCCATGCCCGACCTGCTCCTCGAACTCCGCTCCGAAGAGATCCCCGCCCGCATGCAGCGGCGCGCGGCCGAGGACCTGCGCAAGCTCGTCACCGACGCCCTCGTCGAGCGCGGCTTCCTCTACGAGGGGGCCAAGGCCTTCGCGACGCCCCGCCGCCTCGCCCTGCACGTCGCCGGCCTGCCGCCCCGCGGCGAGGCCGTGCGCGAGGAGCGCCGCGGGCCTCGCGTCGGCGCGCCGGACGCCGCCGTCCAGGGCTTCCTCAAGGGCGCGGGGCTCGCGAGCCTCGACGAGGCGACCATCGTCACCGACCCGAAGAAGGGCGAGTTCTACCTCGCGGTGATCGAGCGCCCGGGCCGCGAGACGCTCGACGTGCTGGCCGAGATCCTGCCCCAGATCGTTCGCGCCTTCCCCTGGCCGAAATCGATGCGCTGGGGACGCGCGTCGGCCCAGGCCGGCGCCCTGCGCTGGGTGCGCCCGCTGCAATCCATCGTCGCCACCTTCGGCCCTGAGACCGAGACGCCGGACATCGTGCCCTTCTCGGTCGACGGGATCGCGGCCGGGACGCTCACCTACGGGCACCGCTTCCTCGCGCCCGACGCCTTCGAGGTGCGCCGCTTCGACGATTACGCGCCGAGCCTGGAGCGCGCCAAGGTCGTGCTCGACGCCGACCGGCGGAAGGACATCATCCTGCACGATGCCCGCGACCTCGCCTTCGCCCGCGGGCTCGACCTCGTCGAGGACGAGGGCCTGCTGGAGGAGGTCGCGGGCCTCGTGGAATGGCCCGTCGTGCTGATGGGCTCGTTCGACGAGAGCTTCCTCGACATCCCGCCTGAGGCGATCCGCGCCACGATCCGCGCCAACCAGAAGTGCTTCGTGCTGCGCAAGGGCGGCTCCGACCAACTGGCGCCGGCCTTCATCCTGGTCTCGAACCTCGTGGCGAGCGACGGCGGCGCGGCCATCACCGCCGGCAACGAGCGCGTGGTGCGGGCGCGGCTCTCGGACGCGAAGTTCTTCTGGGAGACCGACAAGGCGGTACGGCTGGAGGACCGCCTGCCGAAGCTCGACACTATCGTGTTTCACGAGAAGCTCGGCACGCAGGGCGAGCGGGTCGCGCGGATCGCGGCTTTGGCGCGCGCGATCGCGCCCCGCATCGGGGCCGACCCGGATCTGGCCGAGCGCGCGGCGCGCCTCGCCAAGGCCGACCTTGTGACCGAGATGGTCGGCGAGTTCCCCGAGCTTCAGGGCCTGATGGGGCGCACCTACGCCCACCTCCAGGGCGAGCCGGACGCTGTCTGCGCCGCGATCGAGGAGCATTACAAGCCGCTCGGGCCCACCGACCGCGTCCCGTCCGATCCGGTCTCCGTGGCGGTGGCGCTGGCCGACAAGCTCGACACCCTGGTCGGCTTCTGGGCGATCGACGAGAAGCCGACGGGGAGCAAGGACCCGTACGCGCTGCGGCGCGCGGCGCTCGGCATCATCCGGCTCGTCGTCACCGGTGCCTTCCGCCTGCGCCTCGCCGACGCCTTCCGGCAGGCGGGCTCCGGCCATGCCAGGGCTGGGGGACTGAGCGAGGAGGCCGGCGCGGATCTCCTTGCCTTCTTCGCCGATCGCCTGAAGGTCTATCTCCGCGACCAGGGTGCCCGGCACGACCTGATCGACGCCGTCTTCGCCCTTCCCGGCCAGGACGATCTCCTGATGATCGTCCGGCGGGTCGAGGCCCTGGGCACGTTCCTCGACAGCGACGACGGCCGCAACCTCCTCGCCGGGGCGAAGCGCGCGGCCAACATCCTGCGCATCGAGGAGAAGAAGGACGGGCGCGCCTACGACGCGGCGCCCGATGCCGCCCTCATCGCGAAGGGCGAGCCGGAGGAGCGGGCGCTGGCCGACGCTCTCGCCGAGGCGCGGGCGGCGGCCTCCTCCGCCGTGGCGGCGGAGGATTTCGAGGGCGCGATGCGGGCGCTCTCGACGCTGCGCGCGCCGGTCGACGCCTTCTTCGACAAGGTCACGGTGAATGCCGAGGATCCGGCTCTGCGGGCGAACCGCCTCGCCCTCCTCAACGCCCTGCGCGCCGCGACGCGCGAGGTCGCCGACTTCTCGAAGATCGAAGGCTAGAGCGTCCTGCGATCGCCGGCCAACGGCCGAGTCGGATAGTGCGTTGGTCGGGTGAAGAATCCGATGCCGTCCTCACCCCTCTCTGTTGATCTGCGCGAGCGTGCTGTGTCCGCCGTCCTGGCGGGCGCGACCTGCCGGCACGTTGGCGAGCGGTTCGGGGTGAGCGCACCCAGCGTCAGCCTTTGGTACGCCCGCCATCTTCAAGATGGGAATGCCCGGCCCAAGCGGATGGGCGCCGACTAGCGCTTGCACGTCATCGAGGCCCATGCCCCGCAGATCCTGAGGCTGTGTCAGGAGCGCGGCAACATCGTGCTGGCGGAGCGAGGCGTCACCACCAGCACCGGCAGCCTGTCGCGCGTCCTGGCCCGTCATCGCATCATCCGCAAAAAGCGGCTCTCCACGCAGCGGAGCAGGACCGGCCGGATGTCGCAGAGGCCCGTCAGGCGCGGTTCGAGGGTCAACGCGACCTCGATCCCGACCCTCTGATGTTCATCGACGAGACGGCGGCCTCGGCCGGGATGGCACCGCGATGCGACCCTCCCGGGCGAACCGCCCGGACCACCGGCTCGCGCCGGCTCGACAGACCCCGAAGCGCTCGTCTGCTTAGTGCTGGGACGCGACTGCCTCAACGGCATGGATCGTGCTGACGCAGATCTTGACGAATTCACGCGCGAATGCAATTCATAACTATTCATACTCACCGGATGTCAGTAAAATGGCGAGCGCAACCGAAAAGCAATCTCAAAAAGGCGGTCAATCAAACGTTGAGAGTTTAGCAAAATTGGTAAAAACTCCCGTCAAGGAGATCATCAAAGGATCTGACAAGAGGGATTTCTGGCAGGCTATGGTCAAAAAGGGCACATCCGAAGCTGTCAAAGCCGGATTGGTCAACGCAGGCCTTTCAGCGAACACGAGCGAGGGCATCGCCGATCAATACACCGTCGCCTATGAGCTCGTCCTCGCAGCGAAGAAGGGTAAAGGCAAGATCAGCCCAGGGAAGCTGGCCGAAATACTGGCTATGAAAGGGCTCGGAATCGCAAAGATCGCGGATAAGAACAACATTATGAAGTGCGGAATATCCGCAGGATACGTTGGCATCAGCGCGTCGAAAACAGTCGGCCTCTTGGTGGCGACCGAAGCGAGTGGAGGAGCGACGGGAGGAGCGCTCATCGCGGAAGTCGGCGAATTGATGTATACCGTCTACCAGATGGACGAAAGCTGCGGAATATCGAAAACCGTTAAATCGAAGATCGACTCGGCAGCACAATCGGCGGCCTCTTCGATGTATTACGGCGTCATGGAGGCGTTGAGCAGGGGCAGCCTTTAGGACGTTCGGTAAATCACGTGCAAACCGGAGCTTGCTTGCGCCTGCCAGCCAAGCAGGTCAGCGATGTGATCGCTCCCCTGCATCAAACCGCGTCGACGTAGCGCCTCGCTGCCGACGGCGAGCAACTCGGCTTTCGCTGGGCTCGGAAGGTTGTCGCGCATCGCGGCCATCCACGCGGGCGATGCGCTGCATGCGGCAATCAGGCAAGCCCTCGATACGGTTTGCAAGACCGCTGGGATGATTGTCCGGCTGCAGGTTCCCACCGGACGGCTGCGTTTCGGTTCGATCGAGCAGTGCGATCAGGCGGCGCGTCCGCGGCTCAGAACCAGCCCTTCACCTTGAAATAGACCATCGGGACGAGCGCGCTCGTCGCGATGAGGGCGAGGCCGTAGGGGTAGCCGTAGATCCAGTCGAGCTCCGGCATGTGCTTGAAGTTCATGCCGTACATCGACGCGATCAGGGTCGGCGGCACGCCCACCACCGAGACAACCGTCAGGATCCGGAAGGTGTTGTTCTGCTCCATGTTGATGAGCCCGAGGGTCGCGTCGAGCAGGAACTGAACGTTGCCGGTGAGCCGCGTCTCGAACTCGTCGAGCGAGGCGATGTCGCGCTGGATCGTCTCGAAGCGCGCATCCGCATCGCCCTCGATGAGGCTGCCGCACTCGGCCGCCACGAAGGGGACGATCCGCTGGAGCCCGAGCAGGCTCGCGCGCAGCTTGCCGAGCGCCTTGCCGCGCCGCCCGACGCTGCGCAGGATCCGCCGCAACGCGATGTCCCGCCGCCGCGGGGCCTTGCGGTCGTCCGGGCGGGCACCCGGCCGCGCGCTCGTGTCGAAGTCGAACACCCGCGTGGAGAGGGCGTCGAGATCGGCGGCCATCTCCTCGAGGGCGTCGGCGAGGCTGTCGACGAGCTCCTCCATCAGCAGCAGGAAGATCTCGATGCTCGTGGCCGACGGGCCGTCGCCGTTGGAGAGGCGGGCCTTCACCTCCGCGAAGGCCCGCAGGTCGTGGAATCGCACGGTGACGAGCCGGTCCTTCGTCAGCACGAAGCCGAGGGGTTTCAGCTGCGAATCGGCTTGGTCGAAGGTGATCATCGGCGTCGAGAGCGAGAGGCCGTTGCGCAGGCGCCTGAGGCGGCTCGAACTCTCGACTTCGCTGAGCGCCTGGCGCGAGGGAACGCGCAGGCCCGTCGTCTCCTCGACGAGCTCCGCCTCCTCCGCGCTCGGATCCGCGAGATCGATCCAGATCGCTTGGGGCGGCAGGTCGGCGGGCCGGGGCGTCGCGGCGTGCTCGACCGCGCCCTCGGGTCCGTGGAGGCTCAGCATGGGGTCAGGATTTCCGTGGAGAGTGGACAGGATTCGACATTTCGCCGTCATCCCCGGCCGATAAGGCTGCGCCTGCCTTGACTCGAAAAACGCACGCGCCTATCTCGCGGCCAGCTTTGGCACTCGACACCCGAGAGTGCTAACAGCCTGGGTTCGAGCCGGCTCCGACCGCTTGAACGCCACCTGCGAATTCGAAGCAAGAGGGCAGCTCATGAAGTTCCGTCCGCTGCACGACCGTGTCGTCGTCCGCCGCATCGAGGGCGAAGAGAAGACCAAGGGCGGCATCATCATCCCGGATACCGCCAAGGAGAAGCCGCAGGAGGGCGAGGTCGTCGCCGTCGGTCCGGGTTCCCGCGACGAGCAGGGCCGTGTCAACGCGCTCGACGTGAAGGCGGGCGACCGGGTGCTCTTCGGCAAGTGGTCCGGCACCGAGGTCAAGATCGACGGTCAGGACCTCCTGATCATGAAGGAATCCGACATCATGGGCGTCGTCGCCTGAGGGCGGCCCGACCCACGGTTTCCTGAAGGACGCCCTTCGAGGCCGCCTGCGGGCGGCGCCTCGGGGCTCTCATCCATTCCAACTCAAGGATCTCTGCACATGGCAGCGAAAGACGTACGTTTCTCGTCCGATGCCCGCGAGAAGATGCTGCGCGGCGTCGACATCCTCGCCGACGCGGTGAAGGTGACGCTCGGCCCCAAGGGCCGCAACGTCGTGATCGAGAAGAGCTTCGGCGCCCCCCGGATCACCAAGGACGGCGTCACCGTCGCCAAGGAGATCGAGCTCGCCGACAAGTTCGAGAACATGGGCGCCCAGATGGTGCGCGAAGTGGCCTCGAAGACCAACGACATCGCGGGTGACGGCACCACCACCGCGACCGTGCTGGCCCAGGCGATCGTCCGCGAGGGCGCCAAGTACGTCGCCGCCGGCATGAACCCGATGGACCTGAAGCGCGGCATCGACCTCGCCACCCAGGCCGCCGTGAAGGACATCACGAGCCGCGCCAAGAAGGTCGCCTCGTCGGAAGAGGTTGCCCAGGTCGGCACGATCTCGTCGAACGGCGACATCGAGATCGGCGAGATGATCGCCCACGCCATGCAGAAGGTGGGCAACGAGGGCGTCATCACGGTCGAGGAGGCGAAGACCGCCGAGACCGAGCTCGACGTCGTCGAGGGCATGCAGTTCGACCGCGGCTACCTCTCCCCGTACTTCATCACGAACGCGGAGAAGATGGTCGCCGAGCTCGACGACCCCTACATCCTGATCCACGAGAAGAAGCTCTCCTCGCTGCAGGCGATGCTCCCGGTTCTCGAGGCCGTGGTGCAGACGGGCAAGCCGCTCCTCATCATCGCCGAGGACATCGAGGGCGAGGCGCTCGCCACCCTCGTCGTGAACAAGCTGCGCGGCGGCCTCAAGGTCGCGGCCGTCAAGGCTCCGGGCTTCGGTGACCGCCGCAAGGCCATGCTCGAGGACATCGCGATCCTGACCTCCGGTCAGATGATCGCCGAGGATCTCGGCATCAAGCTCGAGAACGTGACCCTCCCGATGCTCGGCCGCGCCAAGCGCGTTCGCATCGAGAAGGAGAACACCACGATCATCGACGGCGCCGGCGAGAAGGCCGACATCGAGGCCCGCGTCGGGCAGATCAAGGCGCAGATCGAGGAGACCACCTCGGACTACGACCGCGAGAAGCTTCAGGAGCGTCTGGCCAAGCTCGCGGGCGGCGTCGCGGTGATCCGCGTCGGCGGCGCGACCGAGGTCGAGGTCAAGGAGAAGAAGGATCGCGTCGACGACGCCCTCAACGCCACCCGCGCCGCGGTGGAAGAGGGCATCGTGCCGGGCGGCGGCACCGCGCTGCTGCGCGCCAAGAAGGCGGTTGCCGCCCTCAAGAGCGACAACGCGGACGTCTCTGCCGGCATCAAGATCGTCCTGAAGGCGCTTGAGGCCCCGCTGCGCCAGATCGCCCAGAACGCGGGCGTCGAAGGCTCGATCGTCGTCGGCAAGATCACCGACAACACAGGCTCCGAGACCTACGGCTTCAACGCCCAGACCGAAGAGTACGTGGACATGATCCAGGCGGGCATCGTCGACCCGGCCAAGGTCGTGCGCACGGCGCTCCAGGACGCGGCCTCGGTCGCCGGCCTCCTCGTCACCACCGAGGCGATGGTTGCCGACGCTCCGAAGAAGGACGCGCCTCCCCCGATGCCGGGCGGCGGCGGCATGGGCGGCATGGACTTCTAAGTCCACCGACCCGGATCGACCGAAGGAGGGGCTGCCGAGAGGCGGCCCCTTTTTCTTTGCGTGAGACGCGCCGCGGGGCTGGAGCCCGGTGTGGGCCCGGTGCGGCCGTTTACAGATCGGGCCCGAGGCAGAAGAAGAGCGTGAAGACGGCGGCCGCCACGGTGCAGCAGCCGACACCGAGCCATCGGACCACCGGCCGGGCACCGACCGCGAATGCGGTTGCGGTCGTCCAGATACCGATGAGCCAGAACGGCGTACTCGCCAGAACGGCTGCGTAGAAGGCCGCCTCCCGCAGGACCGTCCTGTCGGTCCTCGCGTCGCTGTAGGCCAGGGGAAGTCCGTACAAGGACAGCGAGCACAAGAGCACGAGGCCGATCGTGACGAGGACGGCGGCGGCGAAGCTTCCGACCGCCATGCGAAGACCGCCTATCCGGCCCGTCGCGAGCAGCGCAGGTAGGATGAGGTGCCCTTCCCGCTCGACCAGGTCAGGCGGTCGCCATCCACGTGGAGGCGGACCTGCGAGGACCAGCGGCGTCCGCGGTCGCTGCACTCAGCTCCCATGACCCAGGCATTGCCGCTGCGTGTGCGGTCGTAGAAGCTGCAGATCGTGCGCCCGGCCCGGGCCCCGTCCGCCGTGATGGTCGCCGGAAGATAGCCCCGGCGCCGCGAGCGCGCCCCGCAGGCGGCCCCGGTCGGTCCCCAGATGCCGATGTAGTCCGGACGCTCGATCGGGGATGAGGTCGGCGCGGCGGAGAGCGGGACCGCCGCCTCCGGCACCGCGCCGCTATTCGTCCCGGCGAGCACGAGGCGGGGGGCGGGCATCGGCGCGGCCTCGGGGGCTCGCGCCTCGGGCCGCGGCAGGCCGGACGGGCGCATGAGCTCGGGCGGCATCGCGAAGGTGGCGGAATCTACGGGGATGGGCCCGCTCAAGGGGCGCGGCGCGGTCTGGCGAAGGGGCAGATCCTCGGCGAGGAAGAGGACGCTGTAGCTGAACAGGGCGCCCCAGCCGGCCGCGAGCACGAGCAGCATCGCGAGCCAGCGCATCGACCCCCCGCGGATGTCGTGCGCGGCGACCCCGACCACGCCTCCACCCGGCCCGGTCAGGACCGGATCGGTTCCCGCCGCCATCTCGGCTCCCCCCGCTTCGTCCCCGCCGATCGGGCCGCTCCTGCGGCGACCGATCGTCGCTCCCGACGCCCCTCTCCCCGGTGCTCGACCGGCTCGCGGGCACACGAGCCGGTTGACCTTCGCTCATCAAGTCCGGTCACGACCGCGACCTCCGATACCGGAGACTCATAGACACGCAGAAGTAGATATCACACGTCACGCACCGGTTAGACCGACGAATCGAGATCTTAAGCGGTATCTCGCCGTTCTCGAAATCCCCTAAATCCTCAGATTGCGGCGAGCGCGCGGCGGCCTTCTGCGACCCCTTCCCGCTGAGGCTGGAAACTGCCATGCTTCCGGCCCCGATCCTGCCCCAAGGCGCCCGACCGACACCGATGAGACGCCCTGCCCTCGCCCTGATGCTCGGCATCGCGACGACGATGCCGGCGTTCGGGCAGATCCGGTCTGCGACGCCCCGGATGACCTGCGGCGACGTCATCAACCTCGTGAAGGCCGAGGGCGCGATCGTGCTCAACACGGGCAGCGGCGCCGAGCGCCTCGTGCGGGACCGCAGCTTCTGCGAGTTCACCGAGATCGCCGAGCTCCGGTTCCTGCCGACCCGCGACAACCCGCAATGTCCGGTCGGGTACCGCTGCCGCGAGCCGGGCTTCGAGGACTGGGACTGGCCGTGAGGGCAGCCGGCTCGAGAAGGGGCCGGCCCGCAACGGGATAGGGGCGGCGCGCGGGGCCGCGCATGACCAAAAATTCACGGGACAGGGGCCGCCCCACGCCACTATCTCGCCATGAGCCGCCGTCACTGCCGGCTCGGGCCGTCCTCGCGCGCAACGCGCCGGCCCGGCATCGATCATGGGAGATGAGCGTGGCCGCAATCAGGAGCGGGCTCGGCCTTCAGGCCGCCCTCACCGCGATCTTCGCCCTCGTGCTGCTGGCGGCGCCGGGCGTCCCCTCCCCGCCCCTCTACGTCTCGCTCGCCGGCTTCGTGATGGCGGGCATCCTGCTCGCCTCCGGCAATCTCTCCGCCTATCTCAAGGTCTTCGTCTCGGTCTACGGCATCGGCTACCTGTTCCTGGCCGGCGGCAAGACGCTCGCCGCCATGGGCCTCCTGCCGCCGACGCTCGCGGCCCTCCTGCCGCCCGCCTTTGCCGCCACGGGCGCGGTGGTCTTCGCCGCCATCGTCCTCGGGATCTCCTACCTCGAGCCGATCCGCGCGATCACGCTCATCGCCGATCCCTACTTCGCCTCGCGCAACGAGCCGACGCGCGAGATCGGCCCGTTCCGGTTCTTCGGGGGGACCGAGGGCAAGGTCGGCCAGCGGCTCGTCGCCCTGTCGATCTTCATCACGTTCGCACAGGTGGCGCTGCAATTGCGCCTCAACTTCTGGTTCCGAGACCTGTTCAACGCCCTGCAGGAATACAATGCGGAGGTGTTCTGGTATCAGCTGATCTGGGTGTTCGGGCCGCTCGCCACGATCTGGGTGATCGTCGGCATGTTCGACACCTTCGTCGATGCGAGCCTCCACCTGCGCTGGCGGACCTGGCTGACCCGCAGCCTCTACGAGCGCTGGCTCGACGGGGGCACGCATTACCGCATCCCCTTCACCGGCGAGCACGCGGATAACCCGGATCAGCGCATCCAGTCGGACGTGAACCTGTTCATCTCGCAGACGACGACGCTGTCGATCCGGCTGCTCTCGCAGGCCGCGACGCTCGTCTCCTTCATGGTGATCCTCTGGGGCCTGTCGCGGGACTTCGTCCTGCCCTTCACGGACACGGTGGTCCCGGGGTTCCTCGTCTGGCTCGTCGTCGGCTACGCGGTGATCGGCACCTGGCTGACCCACCTGATCGGCCGCCCGCTCATCGGCCTCGATTTCCGCCAGGAGAAGGTCGAGGCGGATTTCCGCTTCTCCCTTGCCCGCTCGCGCATCTACTCGGAGCAGATCGCGCTGCTGCGCGGCGAGCGCGCCGAGAGCGTGCGCCTCTGGGGCCTCTTCCGCGAGATCATCGACAACTACCTCGGCATCATCTACCGGCGGATCAAGCTCGGCAGCTTCACGCTCTCCTACAGCCAGCTGAGCGTGGTCTTCCCCTATATCCTCGCCGCGCCGTCCTACTTCCTCAAGAAGATCACCCTCGGCCAGTTCCAGCAGACCGGCGACGCCTTCTCCAGCGTGCAATCCTCGCTGTCCTTCTTCATCAACTCCTACGTCACGATCGCGGCCTACAAGGCGAACACCAACCGTCTCGCCTCGTTCAAGCGCGCGATGACGAAGGCCGAGGCCCTGTCGAGCTCCGGATACGGCCTCGTCCAGGGCAACGAGACGAAGCAGGACGTCACCGCCTCGGACCTCGCTCTGGCGCTACCGGACGGCCGCGAGATCGTCGCCGCCGAGAAGCTCGCCATCGCCAAGGGCGCGGCCACCCTGGTGACCGGCCCCTCGGGCTCCGGCAAGTCGACGCTGTTCCGGGCGATCGCGGGCATCTGGCCCTTCGGCAAGGGCCGGGTCGACGTGCCGAAGGACCAGTCGGCCCTGCTCCTGCCGCAGCGGCCCTACCTGCCTCTGGGAACCCTGCGCGGCGCCGTCGTGTATCCGAGCACCGTGGACCAGTTCGCGGATGCCGAGATCCGCGATGCGCTGGTGGCGGCGCAGCTCCCCCAACTGGCCGACCGCCTCGACGAGGTCGATGCCTGGGATCAGCGCCTGTCGGGGGGCGAGCAGCAGCGCCTCGCGATCGCCCGGGCAGTGCTCGCCAAGCCCGACTGGCTGTTCCTCGACGAATCGACCGCGGCCCTCGACGAGGCGAGCGAGGCCGGCATCTACCGCATGCTGCGGGAGCGCCTGCCCGGCACCACGATCGTCTCGATCGGCCACCGCTCCACCCTGCACGAGCATCACGACCGGCGCCTCGACATGCAGGCCGCCAATGACGGCCGCTTCGTGCCGCACGATCTGCGCCAGGCGATTCCGGCGCAGTAAGCGCCGGGTTCCCGGCGGGAGCGAAGCGGCCCCCGTCAGGGTGGCGAGCTAGAGCGGGCGCGCTACACTGGCGCCATGAGTGAGCTTCTCGTCCGCAAGTTGAGGGGGTTCGATGCGCTCGACGAGGCGGAGGTCCGCATCCTCCGCGACATCGCGCGCCAAGCCCGCTCGGTCGAGGCGCGCGCCGACATCGTCGAGCAGGGCAGCCGGCCCGGGCACAGCACGCTCATCCTCGAAGGGTTGACCGGGCGCTACCGGATCCTCGCGGACGGGCGCCGGCAGATCACGTCGATCGACGTGCCCGGCGACTTCGTCGACCTTCACAGCTTCACGTTGAAGACGATGGATCACGGGGTAGCCGCGCTCTCGCCCTGCCGCGTCGCCATCACGCCGCACGGCGAGCTTCAGCGGATCACCGAGACGCAGCCGCATCTGACCCGCCTGCTCTGGCTGACGACCGTCATCGACGCCGCGATCCATCGCGAGTGGCTCGTCGGCATCGGCCGGATGTCGGCGCTCGAGCGGTTCGCACATCTCATCTGCGAGCTCTACAGCCGGCTCGGAGCCGTCGGGCTGGTGGATGCGGAGGCGCGCAGCTTCACCCTGCCCGTGACCCAGAGCGACGTCGCCGACATGCTCGGGCTGACGAACGTCCACGTGAACCGCACGCTGCAGGAATTGCGGCGGCGCGGCCTGCTGACGTGGCGGGGCCGCACGGTGACGATTCCGGATTGGGCCGGGCTCACCGATGTCGCGCGGTTCGACCCGATCTACCTCCACCAGCACCAGGAACCGCGGTAGCCCCCGCTCCCGACGCGTCGCGGAGCCGCGCCGACGTCAGGCTGCGCGCAGGCGCGAGGCCGCCTCGGCGGCGCGGCGGATCGCGGCGACGTCCGGTTCCCCGGCCGGCACCACCCAGCTTCCGCCGACGCAGAGCACGGGCTTCAGGGCGAGCCATTCGGGAGCCGTCGCCTCGGTGATGCCGCCGGTCGGGCAGAAGCGCACCTGCCCGAAAGGCCCGGCCAGCGCCTTCAGCGCCTTGATCCCGCCCGCGGCCTCCGCCGGGAAGAACTTGAACCGGCTGAGGCCGTGATCGAGCCCGCGCATGATGTCGGCGGCGTTCGCGACGCCGGGAAGATAGGGGATGCCGCGGTCGAGGGCCGCTTCCGTCAGGGGCGCGGTCAGCCCTGGGCTGACGATGAACCGCGCGCCCGCCTCGATCGCCGCGTCGAGGTCGCGCGCGTTCAGCACCGTGCCGGCCCCGACCACCGCGCCCTCGACCCGCGACATGGCGCGGATCACGTCGAGGGCGGCGGGCGTGCGGAGGGTGACCTCCAGCGCGGTCAGGCCGCCGCCGACCAGCGCCTCGGCGATCGGCTCGGCATGGCGCGCCTCCTCCACGACGAGCACGGGGATCACGGGAACCGAGCGCATCAGGGCGTCGATGTCGGTCATCGGCAGCTTCCTCTCAGGATCGAGAACGGTGCGTGTCAGAGGCCGGCGGCGGCGAGCATGGCCGAGCCGCCCTGTTCCGCGCCGTCCGCGCCGTGGCGCATGAAGGCGAAGAGCTCGCGGCCGGTGCCGGTCGCGGACGGCGGAGGCGAGGCGGCCGCGCGGGCGGAAAATTCCGCCTCCTCGACGAGCACGTCGAGACGCCCCTCCGGCCCGCTCAGGCGCACGATGTCGCCGTCGCGGATCTTCCCGATCGGCCCGCCGCCGATCGCCTCGGGGCTGAGATGGATCGCGGCCGGGACCTTGCCGGAGGCGCCCGACATCCGCCCGTCGGTGACGAGCGCGACCTTGTGCCCGCGATCCTGCAGCACGCCGAGCGGCGGGGTGAGCTTGTGCAGTTCCGGCATGCCGTTCGCCTGCGGCCCCTGGAAGCGCACGACGACGACGACGTCGCGCTCCAGCTCGCCCGCCTTGAACGCCTTCAGCACCTCGTCCTGGTCGGAGAAGACACGGGCGGGCGCCTCGATCGTGCGGCGCTGTTCCTCGACGGCGCTGGTCTTGAACGTGGCGCGGCCGAGATTGCCCTTCACGAGCCGCATCCCGCCATCCGGCTGGAAGGCTTCGGCCGGGCGGCGCAGCATGGTGTCGTCGAAGCTCTGCGCGGGCGCATCCTCGTAGCGGAGATCCTCGCCGTCGAGCTTCGGGTCGCGGGCGTGGTCGCGCAGGGAGGCGCCCGCGACGGTGAGGATGTCGCCGTGCAGGAGACCCGCGTCGAGGAGGCTCGCGATCACGAAGCTCATGCCGCCGGCCGCGTGGAAATGGTTCACGTCGCCCGATCCGTTCGGGTAGACCCGGGCGATCAGCGGCACCACGGCCGAGAGCCGGTCGAAATCCTCCCAGTCGAGGACGATGCCGGCGGCGCGCGCGATGGCCGGCAGGTGGATCGCGTGGTTCGTGGACCCGCCGGTCGCGAGGAGCCCCACCACCGCGTTGACGATCGCCTTCTCGTCGACGCAGCGCCCGAGGGGGCGATAATCGTTGCCCTCCGCCCCGATCTCGGTGAGGCGGTGGATCGCCGCCCGCGTCACGGCCTGGCGCAGCTTCGTGCCCGGGTTGATGAAGGAGGCGCCCGGCATGTGCAGGCCCATCACGTCCATCATCATCTGGTTGGAATTGGCCGTGCCGTAGAAGGTGCAGGTGCCGGCCCCGTGATAGGAGGCGGCCTCCGATTCGAGCAGTTCCTCGCGGCCGACCTTGCCCTCCGCGTAGAGCTGGCGGATGCGCTGCTTCTCCTTGTTGGCGAGGCCGGAGGGCATCGGCCCGGCCGGGATCAGGATCGTCGGCAGGTGGCCGAAGCGCAGCGCGCCGATGAGGAGACCCGGCACGATCTTGTCGCAGATGCCGAGCAGGGCCGTGCCGTCGAACATGCCGTGGCTCAGGCCCACCGCCGTCGAGAGGGCGATGATGTCCCGCGAGAACAGGGACAATTCCATGCCGCGCTGACCTTGCGTGACCCCGTCGCACATGGCCGGCGTGCCGCCCGCCACCTGGGCGGTGGCGCCGCGCTCCCGGGCGAAGACCTTGATCTGGTCCGGATAGCGCCCGTAGGGCTGATGCGCGGAGAGCATGTCGTTGTAGGCGGTGACGATGCCGATGTTCATCGCCCGCCCGGAGCGGATCGCGGCCTTGTCCTCGCCGGCCGCGGCGAAGCCGTGGGCGAGGTTGCCGCAGGCGAGCATCGGGCGGTGGACGCCGGCTTCCCGCTCGCGCTCGATCAGGTCGAGATAGGCGCGGCGCGTCCCCCGCGACCGCTCGATCACGCGGTCGGTGACGGCGGCGACCTCGGGATGCATCTCGGTCATTCCTCGTCCTTCCGTCTTGCCTCGGTGAAGGTGCCGCAGCACCTCCCGTTTGAGAACGGTTCTACGCCCGGCCAGCGCCGATGTAAACGTTTACACAAGGCAGGCGCGCGATCCTGTGAACGTTTGGCCGTGCGTCCGATCACGGCCTCAAGAGGTCGCTTGCAGGTTTGATACCGCACCGGCCTCGCCCTCGGCTTGCACGCGCACGCCCCCTGGGGTGATCTCCTGTCCTGATGGCGCGGTCGACGCCGATCGCGGGAAGAGGATGCATGATGCCGGCCTGCGGACGCCTCTCCCCCTGCCTCGCGGCGCTCTTCCTCGGGATCGCCTCCCCGCCGGTCGCGGCGCAGGATTCGAAGCCTCCCAAACCCGCCGAGGAGGCCCTGACCGAGGCCGTTCAGGCGGAGACCGCAGCGACCCGGCGCGTGATGTTCACCTGCCCGAAGGACGCCCTGCTGACGGTGGAATTCCTGAATTCCGAGCCGGGGCGGCCGGCGGTGGTCCGCCCGGCGGGCGGCGAGCCGGTGACCCTGCAGGCACAGGAGAGCGGATCGGGCTTCCGCTACGGGGACGGACGGCGCGAGCTGCGCGGCAAGGGCCGCGAGGTGATCTGGACGGACCTGTCGGGCAAGCCGGTCGTCTGCACCGAGCAGATGCCGACGCCGCTCGGGACGGAGCCGAAGGAGTGAGGGCCGGGACCGATGGTGCGGACGGCGGGACTCGAACCCGCACGGCCATGCGGCCGCAAGATTTTAAGTCTCGTGCGTCTACCGATTCCGCCACGTCCGCGCGGGGCCTGCGGTAGCCGCAGGCGCGCGGCAGATCAAGCGGCGGGTTCGGGCCGCCAGCCGTAGAGCCATGCGTAGCGGTCGCGCATCCCGTCGGGTCCGAGGCGGCGCATGACGAGGTCGCGCGCGGCGCCGACGACACGGCCGGCATGGTAGCTGCGGCCGTTGCCGCGGGCCGTGCGCTGCACCCGGCGCGCCCTCTCGGCCCGCGCCCCCTCGTAGGCGACGAGCGCCTCCGGGACCGAGCCTGCGGCCAGGCAGGCGGCGAGCACCGCCGCATCCTCGATGGCGAGCGCCGCGCCCTGGGCCAGGAAGGGCAGGACCGGGTGTGCGGCGTCGCCGAGGAGCGCGACGCGGCCGCGTGCCATCGGGCGCGCCACGGACCGCTCCACCAGGGACCAGACCAGCCAGGAATCCGGCAGGCCGAGAAGCTCGGCGATCTGAGGGGCGGCGTCGCGGAAATGCGCGCGGAGCACCGCCGGCTCGCCGAGGCGCCCCCAATCCTCGTCGCCCTGCCGCTCCGGCACGATGGCCACGATGTTGAGCCGCTCGCCGCCGAGGATCGGGTAATGCACGACGTGGCGCCCCGGCCCGAGCCAGAGCCCGGTCTCGGCACCCTGGAGCGCCCCAGGCGCCGCCTCCCGCGGCACCACGGCGCGCCATGCGGCCATGCCGCCGGGCATGAGCGGCTTGGTGTCGAGGTGGCCGCGGATGCGCGAGCGCAGGCCGTCCGCGCCGACGACGAGGTCGGCGCTGAGGGTCTCGCTCCGGCCGCCGGCGACGCTCTCGAGCGTCAGGGTGGCGGCCCGGTCGGTCTCCGCGAGGCCCGCCACCTCGCGCCCGACGAGGAGGCGGATGCCCGCCCGCGAGCGCGCCGCGTCGAGCAGCAGGGTCTGCAGGTCGGCCCGGTGGATCACGTAGTAGGGCGCGCCGTAGCGCTCGCGCACCCGGGCGCCGAGCCGGACGGAACCGATCGTCCGGCCGGTCCGCAGCGCGCGCACCGTCACCCCCGGCGGCTCGCAGGCCGCCCGCCGCAGGGGCGCGCCGAGGCCGAGGCCGATCAGGATGCGGCTGGCATTCGGGGAGAGCTGGAGGCCCGCGCCGACCTCGCTGAAGCCGGTGCGCCGCTCGACCAGGGTGACGGCGTGGCCGGCCTCGCTCAGGGCCAGCGCCGCCGTGAGACCGCCGATGCCGGCACCGACGATGGCGATGTCGAGGCTCACCGGGGTGCGGGCGCCGCCTACTCGGCTGCCGCCCTCGCCCGGTCGTCCCAGACGCAGGCCGCAGGGTCCGCCTGCCCGGCCCGCAAGCTCGGCCGGTAGCGGTAGAGCGTCGAGCAATACTGGCAGATGATCTCGTGGTCGGCGCCCATGTCGAGGAAGACGTGCGGATGGTCGAACGGCGGCAGCGCCCCGATGCACATGAACTCCCGCGAGCCGACCTCGATCGTGCCCACGCCGAGATCGTTGTGGAAGTGCGGTACCGCCTTGTCAGCCATCGCGCCGTCCTGCCCTGCGCCGGCCCCGCTCGGGGCCGGGCCTTGTCCGTCGACGAATCTCGCGCCCCGAAGCGCCGCGCGACCGGGACGGCCATGCCTCTAGCCTCTCCGGGCGCGCAATCCTAGGGGAAAGCGCCGCGCTCCGCCCCTGCACGGGCCCGGGTTGGCGTCGCCGCGCGCAGACCGTACATAGGGTATCCGCCGCAGCCTCCCGCAAGACGTTCCCTCGATGACCCAGCAAGACCAAGTCGCCGCGCAGGGCTCCCGGCGCGCCCCGGAGCCGCCGATCCACGCCGCCGAGGATTTCGAAGGGATGCGCCGGGCCGGCCGCCTCACGGCGGAGGCCCTCGACCTGCTGATGGAGGCGACGCAACCGGGCGTGACCACGGAGCATCTCGACCATCTCGCCTACGAATTCGCGATGGACCACGGGGCCTATCCCGCGTCGCTGTTCTACCGGGGCTACCCGAAGTCGATCTGCACCTCGATCAACCACGTGGTCTGCCACGGCATCCCGAACGACAAGCCCCTGCGCGAGGGCGACATCGTCAACCTCGACATCTGTCTCATCCTCGACGGCTGGCACGGCGATTCGAGCCGGATGGCCTATGTCGGCGAGGTGCCGCGCAAGGCGCAGCGCCTGTGCGAGATCACCTACGAGGCGCTGATGCGCGGCATCGCGGCGATCAAGCCCGGCGGCTCGACGAACGATATCGGCCGGGCGATCCAGGCCTACGCCGAAGCCGAGCGCTGCTCGGTGGTGCGCGATTTCTGCGGCCACGGCCTCGGCCGGACCTACCACGACGCGCCGACGATCCTGCACTATGTCGAGCCGAGCTACGACGTGCCGCTCAAGGCCGGCCAGTTCTTCACGGTCGAGCCGATGATCAATCTCGGGCGCCCGGCCGTGAAGGTGCTCTCCGACGGCTGGACCGCGGTCACCCGCGACCGCTCGCTCTCGGCCCAGTTCGAGCACACCGTGGCGGTGACGGAGACGGGCGTCGAGATCTTCACCGTGTCGCCAAAAGGGTTGCATCAACCGGGTCTGCTTCAGCCGGGCCTGCACCAGCCCGCCCAGCCCATCGCCTGAGGCCCCGTGGGCCGCGCTTCGTCCGAGACGCTGGAGGACGCGCGCGGCCCGGCGCCGGGCCAAGAGGCCGCCCCGCACTATCTCGGGCACCGGGACCGCCTGCGCGCCCGCTTCGCGCAATCGGGCGCCGACGCGTTGCCGGATTACGAGCTTCTGGAACTCGCGCTCTACCGCGCCATCCCGCGCCGCGACGTGAAGCCGCTTGCCAAGGCACTGATCCGCCGCTTCGGCAGCTTCGCCGAGGTGATCAGCGCGGAGCCCGCGCGGCTTGCCGAGATCGACGGCATCGGACCCGCCATCATCGCCGATCTCAAGCTGATGGAGGCGGCCGGCCATCGCCTCGCCCGCGGCGCACTCGCCGAGCGCCCCCTCCTCTCCTCCTGGAGCGCGGTCCTCGATTACTGCCGCGCCACGATGGCCTTCTCCGCGCGCGAACAGTTCCGGATCCTGTTCCTCGACAAGCGCAACCACCTGATCGCGGACGAGGTGCAAGGGCGCGGCACGGTCGACCACACCCCCGTCTATCCCCGCGAGGTGGCCAGGCGCGCCCTCGAACTTTCGGCGACCGCCGTCATCCTCGCCCACAACCATCCGTCTGGTGATCCCACGCCCTCCGCGACCGACGTGAAGATGACGCGGGAGATCATCGGCGCGCTTGATCCGCTCAAGATCGTGGTTCACGATCACATCATCGTCGGGCGCGAGGGGCACGCCAGCCTGAGAGGTCTGAAGCTGATCTGATCGCGCCGCATGCGCGGGAGCCGACGCCGTCCGCGGCACTGGCGAGCTTGGCTTTATCAATCGTTCCGCAATAGAGCGCTGTCATGGCAGCGGCAAGGCCCCGATTTCTGCGGCATAACTCCACGACTCTCCATTCCAGACGCGGCGTCACCCTGACATACGGGTGATTGTCTTTCGATCTCCACTTCCGTTAGTGCCTTTCCCTTTGCGTGGCGCGCCTCTTGCCTCTAGCGTGACAGGTCAGGGAGGCGGACAATGGCACGCGTCGCGTTCGATGAGATGAGCGGTCTGGAGGGCAGCCCGGCTGCGATCCGGGAGGCCTACAGTCAGCTCAAGACCTGGCTCGACGCCACGCCGCCCGAGCAGTTCAACACGCGCCGAAGCCAGGCGGAGCTCCTGTTCCGGCGCATCGGCATCACGTTCGCGGTCTACGGGGACAACGAATCGACCGAGAGGCTCATCCCCTTCGACATCATCCCCCGCGTGCTGACGAAGCCCGAATGGGGCTTCCTGGAGCGCGGCCTCAAGCAGCGCGTGACCGCGATCAACGCCTTCCTCAACGACATCTACGGCGCGCAGGAATGCCTGAAGGCCGGCATCATCCCGGCCGACCTCGTCTACCGGAACGCGCATTACCGGATGGAGATGCGGTCCTTCAAAGTCCCGCACGACCTCTACGTCCACATCGCCGGCATCGACATCGTGCGCACCGGCGAGAACGACTTCTTCGTTCTGGAGGACAATGCCCGCACGCCGTCGGGCGTCTCCTACATGCTCGAGAACCGCGAGGTGATGCTTCGGCTCTTCCCGGACCTGTTCTCCAGGCACCGGGTCGCGCCGGTGGAGAACTATCCCGATGCGCTCCTCGCGACGCTGCGCAGCCTCGCGCCCACCACCGCGACGCGCGACCCGACCGTCGTGCTGCTGACGCCCGGACGCTACAACTCGGCTTTCTACGAGCACTCGTTCCTGGCCGACAAACTCGGCGTCGAGCTCGTCGAGGCGTCCGACCTCTTCACCAAGGACGACACGGTCTACATGCGCACGACCGAGGGTCCGCGCCGGGTCGACGTGATCTACCGGCGCCTCGACGACGATTTCCTCGATCCGCTCGTGTTCCGTCCCGACTCGGTGCTCGGCGTGCCCGGCCTCATGAACGCCTACGAGCGCGGGACCGTGACGCTTGCCAACGCGGTCGGCACCGGCATCTCCGACGACAAGGCGGTCTACAGCTACATGCCGGAGATCGTGCGGTTCTTCACCGGCGAGGAGCCGATCCTGCACAACGTGCCGACCTATCGCTGCCGCGAGAAGGACGCCTTCGCCTACGTCATGGACCACCTGCACGAACTCGTGGTGAAGGAGGTCAACGGGTCGGGCGGCTACGGCATGCTGGTCGGCCCCCACGCGACGAAGCGCGAGATCGAGGAGTTCGGCCGCCGCCTGCGGCACGCGCCGGACGGCTTCATCGCGCAGCCCACCCTCTCGCTCTCGACCTGCCCGACCTTCGTGGCCTCCGGCGTCGCGCCCCGGCACGTGGATCTGCGGCCTTTCGTGCTCTGCGGCGCCGACGAGATCCGCATCGTGCCGGGCGGCCTGACGCGCGTCGCGCTGAAGGAGGGCTCGCTCGTGGTCAATTCCAGCCAGGGCGGGGGGACGAAGGACACCTGGGTTCTCGACGGCTGAACCTGCCAATTTCTTAGGCAGGTCTGCCTGCCTGGAAAAGCATCACCTTCCGCGCCCCAGATTGATCGCCAGCGAAACGACCATGCTCTCCCGCACCGCCGACAACCTCTACTGGCTCTCGCGCTACGTCGAGCGCGCCGAGTTCGTCGCCCGCATCCTCGACGCGGCACACCGCCTCGCCTCGCTTCCGACGAGCTATGGCGGCGGCGAGACGAACGAGTGGGCCTCCGCCCTCGCCTCCGCGGGCGACACCGAGGTGTTCAAGCCGCTCTACGACGGCATCAACGCCGATACGGTGAGCAACTTCCTCGCCTTCAGCCCGCACAACCCCTCCTCGATCCGCTCCTGCATCGAGATGGCGCGGGAGAACGCTCGCAGCGTGCGCACGGCCCTCACCACCGAGATGTGGGACACGATCAACGGGGCGTGGCTCGAATTGCGGAACTACGAGGGCCGCGACCTCAACCGCGAGGATTTCTCGCGCTTCCTCGACTGGGTAAAGGGCATCTCGCTGACCTTCGACGGCTCGGCCTACCGGACGATGCTGCGCAACGACGCCTACTGGTTCACCCGCCTCGGCACCGGCCTGGAGCGCGCCGACAACACCGCCCGCATCCTCGACGTGAAGTACCAGATCCTGCTGCCCGCCCACGAGAAGGTCGGCGGCAGCCTCGACTATTTCCAGTGGACCACGATCCTGCGCGAGGTTTCGGCCTTCAACGCCTATCACTGGGTCTACCGGGAGAGCATCAAGCCGCTGCTCGTGGCCGATCTCCTCATCCTCAACCGGCAGATGCCGCGCTCCTTCGCCAATTGCTACGGCATGATCGTGGAGCATCTCGATCTCATGGCCGATGCCTATGGGCGGCGCGGCGCCAGCCAGCGGCTCGCCGGCAACCTGCTGGCGCGCCTGGAGAGCGAGGACATCGACCGCATCTTCACCTCGGGCCTGCACGAGTTCGTCACCGTCTTCATCGGCGAGAACAACCGCGTCGGCGCAGCCATCACCGAGCAGTATCTGGTCTGACACCGGGCAACACGGGTAGAACGTTCCGCATGCGCATCCGCGTCGTCCACGAGACCATCTACAGCTACGAGCAACCGGCCCGCGGCCTGATCCAGGTCTTGCGGCTGACGCCCCGCGACCATGATGGGCAATACGTCCGCCGCTGGCGGATCGAGCCCTCGATCGACGGCCACCTGACCGAGCGGGAGGACGGGTTCGGCAACATCGTCCACTGGTTCTCGCCGGACGAGCCGGCCGACGCCCTGGTGATCCGCGTGACCGGGGAGGTCGATACCAACGAGACGCACGGCATCGTGCGCGGCGCCGTCGAGCGCCTTCCCGACCCGTTCTACCTGCGCGAGACGGACCTCACCGCGCCGAGCGACGAGATCCAGGATCTCGCCCGGCGCGCCGCGGGCGCGGGCGACCCGGCCGTGCTGCCCTGCCTGCACCGCGTTCTCGGCGCGGTCTGCGATGCGATGGCGTTCGAGGCCGGCCCGGCGAGCGCGAGCACCGATGCGGCGCGATCCTTCGCGGCCGGCAAGGGCGTCTGCCAGGATCTCGCCCACGTCTTCATCGCGGCGGCGCGGCACCTGGAGATCCCGACGCGCTACGTCTCCGGCTACTTCCGGCGCGACGACGGCGAGGTGGACCAGAAGGCGGGCCATGCCTGGGCGGAGGCCCTCGTCCCGGATCTCGGCTGGGTCGGCTTCGACCCCTCCAACGCCATCGGCACGACGGAGGGCTATATCCGGGTCGCCACCGGGCTCGACTATCTCGGTGCGGCCCCGATCCGGGGCAGCCGGACCGGCGGCGGCACCGAGACGCTGGACGTGCGCCTCCGAGTGGAGCAAGCACAGGCGGCAACCCAATCCTGATCCGGGCGGCGTCGCGGACGACGTTCAGGGAAGTACCAAGCCATGACCTACTGCGTCGGGGTCCTCGTGGAGCACGGGCTCGTGATGATCGCCGATACCCGCACCAATGCGGGGCTCGACGACATCTCCACCTATCGCAAGCTGCATCACTTCAACGTGCCGGGCGAGCGCGTGATGATGCTCGCCTCGGCCGGCAACCTGTCGGTGACGCAATCGGTGCTCAGCCTGCTCGCCGAGGGCGTGCCGGCGGATGAGGAGGGCGAGGGGCCGATGCGCTTCATCGAGGCGCCGACCATGTTCCAGGCCGCCCAGCTCGTCGGCCGCGCGATCCGGCATGTGCGCGCAATCGAGCGGGAGGGCTTCGCCGCCGCCAACCTCCGCTTCGAGGTCTCCTTCCTGTTCGGCGGCCAGATCGGCGCCGAGCCGATGCGGCTGTTCCTGATCTACTCGGCGGGCAATTTCATAGAGTGCAGCGGCGACGCGCCGTTCCTGCAGATCGGCGAGCACAAATACGGCAAGCCGATCCTCGACCGCGCCGTCACGTACGCGACGGACCTCTACGACGCGCTGAAGGTGAGCCTCGTCTCGATGGACTCGACCATGCGCTCGAATCTCGGCGTCGGCCTGCCGATCGACGTGGCGGTCGCGCGGCGCAACGCCCTCGACCTCGAGGTGAGCCACCGGATCGAGGCGGGCGAGCCCTACTTCCACGACCTGCGCGAGCGCTGGTCCGCAGCATTGCGGGCAGCCCACCGCGCGATCCCGAGGCCGCCCTACGGGCCGGCGGCGCGGTAGCGCCGGGGTCCGGTGATCAGCGGGCCGACACCGTCTCGGCCCGCGCTTCCCAGGATGCGATCAGGGTTCGCGCCTCGGCTGCCGGATCGTCGGAGCGCATCAGGCCGCCCATCACCGCGAGGCCGGCTGCGCCCGCGGCCCGACAGAGGGCCGCCTCGCGCGGCGTGACGCCGCCGAGCGCGAGCACCGGGACGCCGTGTCCCGCTGCGGCCGCGATTCCGGCGGGGCCGAGGGCGGGGCCGTAGCCCGGCTTGCTCGCGGTCTCGAAGACCGGGCTCAGCGTCGCGTAGTCGATCCCGGCCGCGGCGAGCCCTGCGATCTCCGCCGGAGCGTGGGCCGAGATTCCGACCAGGGCCTCGTCAGGCAGGAGGCGCCGGGCCGCCGCGACGTCCTCCGGTGTCGAGCCGCCGGGCAGGTGAACGCCATCCGCCCCGATCGCGGCCGCGAGCCGCGCGTCGCGGCCGATCACGAGGGTGCCGCCGGCGTGCCGGATGAGAGCGAGGAGATCCGAGGCGAGGCGCCGCCGCTCGGCCGGTTCGAGATCTCCGTCCCGCAGCCAGAACGAGCTTCCGCCGCCCGTGAGGATCCGGCCCACGGTCTCGACGAGGCTGCGCGTGTGGCCGTGCCGATCCGTGACGACGAGGAGCGGCGACGGCAGCTTTCTCACGAGCCGACGAGGCCGAGCTGCGGGCTCGACGGGTCGGCGCGGCCCCGCCGCGGGATGCGGCCGGCGAGATGGGCGAAGCGGCCGGCCTCGACGGCGTGGCGCATGGCGCGGGCCATCCGGACCGGATCGTCGGCCTTGGCCACTGCCGTGTTGATGAGGCAGGCCGAGGCTCCGAGCTCCATCGCGACCACCGCGTCGGACGCCGTGCCGATGCCGGCATCGACGATGACGGGCACGCTGGCGCGGCGGCAGATGAGTTCGATATTGGCTGGGTTCGCCACGCCCATGCCGGAGCCGATCAGCGAGCCCATGGGCATCACGGCGGCGCAGCCGATATCCTGCAGGCGCTGGCAGACGACCGGATCGTCGTTGCAATAGGGCAGCACGACGTAGCCGTCGTCGACGAGGTGGCGGCAGGCTTCGATCAGCTCCGCGACGTCCGGGTAGAGGGTCTCGCGGTCGCCGATGACCTCGACCTTGATCCAGTTCGTGTCGAGGGCCTCGCGGGCGAGCTCCGCCGTCATGATCGCGTCGCGCGCCGTCTCGCAACCCGCTGTGTTCGGCAGGAAGCGGTAATCCTTGAGGATGCGAACGGTATCGGACCCGTGGCCCTGGAGGGAGACGCGGCGGATCGAGGCCGTGACGATCTCGGCGCCCGAGGCGGCCACCGCCTCGCGCATGATCGCCTGGGTCGGATACCCCGCCGTGCCGATGAGGAGGCGCGAGCCGAGGCTCACGCCCGCGATGACGAGCCTGTCCTCCTCGGACGGGCGCAGCGGCGTCACGGTGTCGGATGGTGTCATGTGTCAGCCTCCCTGCATGGCGCGCACGATCTCGACGCGGTCGCCCTCCCGGATGGGCGTCTCCGCCCAGTCCTTGCGGCGCACGACGCGGCCGTTCAGCGCGATGGCGATGCCCTGCGGGCTCTCGATGCCGGTCTCCTCGGCCTCGAAGCGGAACAGGGCCTCGATGTCGGCGGCCTCGCTCTCGCGGGGCTGTCCGTTGACGGTGAGCTTCATGCTGTCGCCCTGATGCCCTGGCTGTCCCGGAACCGGCCGAGGCCGAAGGCCCGCGCGTAATCGGGCAACGCGCCGTCGAGCACGAGCGCCGTCACGGCGTCGGCGGTGGCCGGGTTCAGGAGATAGCCGTTGCGATGATGGCCCGTCGCCGCGACGAGGCCCGGCGCCAGCACGTCGATGATCGGGGCGTCGTCGTCCGAGGTCGGCCGGTAGCCGCTCCAGACCGCCTCGACCTCCATCTCCTCGACCCCCGGCAGCACCCGGCGCGCGCCCTCGAGCAGCGCGTAGAGGCCGCCCGCCGTGACGCCGGCGCGGAAGCCGCAATCCTCCACCGTCGCGCCGACGATGAGATGTCCGTCGCTCTTGGGCGCAAGGTGCACCTGCTCGGTCCAGACCATCCCGGAGAGCGTACCCGTGCGCCGCGTGGTGCGCAGCGCGAGCGACTGCCCCTTGAGGGGGCGCACCGGCAGCGCCAGTGCCTCCGGCAGCAGGCCGCCCTCGCCGCTCCAGGCTCCGGTCGCCAGGATCACGGTCTCGGCCGTGATCCACCCCGCCTCCGTGCGGGCGCCGACGACGCGGCCGCCCGCCCAGTCGAGGGCGGTCACGGGCATCCCCTCGCCTATCGTGACGCCCGCGCGCGCACAGGCCGCGGCGAGGGCCGCCATCACGAGCCTCGGGTCGACCTGATGGTCGAGGGGGCAGGCGATGCCCGCCGTCACGGTCGGGCGCAGCATCGGCTCGCGGCGACGCACCTCCGCACCGCTCAGCCACTCGGCGGCGACGCCCGAGCGGCGCTGCAGGTCG
This sequence comes from Methylobacterium sp. BE186, assembly GCF_031457035.1. Lineage (NCBI taxonomy): Bacteria > Pseudomonadati > Pseudomonadota > Alphaproteobacteria > Hyphomicrobiales > Methylobacteriaceae > Methylobacterium > Methylobacterium sp. BE186. The sequence goes on along the minus strand of NZ_JAVDVV010000010.1, from coordinate 72,813 downwards.
TAGCGGAAGCGCAGGCGCTCCACCTCGTCCCGGCCGATGGCGACGACGAGCGTGCCGTCCTGCCGGTAGTCGATCTCCAGGCCGGAGGCCGCCTGCAGCGCGTCGCGGAAGTGCGGCCAGCGGCGCAGGCTCTCGAGGGCGAGCGGCAGCAGCGCGTCCGAGCCGGGCTCGTGCTCGGCGGCGGGCGCCAGCATGCCGGTCGCGGCGAGGCTCGCCCCGGCGCCGAGGGTTTCGCGCTCCAGCACGGTGACCGAGCGGCCGGCCTCGGCGAGGCGCCAAGCGATCGAGAGGCCGATGAGGCCGCCGCCGACGACGAGGATGTCGGCGCGCGCGGGCAGGCCGGCGGACGCCGCAGGCCCCTGCCCGGCTCGGCGCAGTCCGATGGGTGAGATCGGCACGGATGCCAAGGATTCCCCTCCGCGATGGCCCGCAGAGATTGGTGTCCTTCAGCTTCTCTCGGAAGCAACCGGGCCCTTGTCGGAAACCCGCGGTCCAATCCCTACGCCGGTATGAGCCGGATCAGGTTCGAAGGATTTCCGCGCCGCCGTCCTCGCGAGGACGGCCCATCGGTTTCTCAGCCCCTTGCCGGGGATCTCCCTGGAACACCTGAGATTTGGACGCTCGGCCGCCCCGGGTCAAGCCCGCTTCAGGCAGGCGGCGGGCTTGGCGGCGGGGCGGAAGACCGCCATCGGCTCGGGGAAGCCGTCCAGGCTGTGGATGCCGAGGGGCTCCGGATCGCCCCACAGGAAGTCGACGAAGGGCTTCGACATGAGGAGCGGCTCGCCGAGCGTCCGGTTGAGCCGGGCGAGCCGGCTCGCGAGGTTCACGTCGCGGCCGATCACCGTGAAGTCGAGGCGCGCGCCGGAGCCGACATTGCCGTAGGCGGCCTCGCCGTGATGGAGCGCGATCCCCGCGGCCACCGGATTCGCGAAGCGGCCGAGCCCGTTCGCCTCGTCGAGGGCCGCGAGCGCGGCCTGCGCCGCGGTCAGCGCGCCCTGGGCGGCGCCGCCGAGGTCGTCGCCCGGCTCGCGGAAGATCGCGAGCAGCCCGTCGCCCAGATATTTCAGGATCTCGCCGCCCTCCCGCTCGATCGCGGGCACGAGGCAGTCGAAGAAGATGTTGAGGAGGTCGACCGCCTCCTCGGGCGTCATCTCGGCGGAGATCTGCGTGTAGTCGCGCATGTCGGCGAACAGGATCGCGGAGCGGATGCGCTGGACGTGACCGCGGCGGATGGCGCCCGAGAGGATCGCCCGGTGCGGCTCGTCGCCCACGTAGATCCGCAGCACGTGGTCGAGCTGCTTGTTGACGAGGCGCATCTCCATCACGGCGGCGAGCGTCGGCATCACGAAGCGCAGGATCGCGATGTGGTCGTCGCGGAACCCCTCCACGGAGCGGGTCGCGAAGGTGATGCCGTTGCGGGCCCCGTTCGTGAAGATGAGCGGCGCCACGAGATAGTGGCGGTAGCCCGCCGCCTTCAGCTCGGGGATGATCGAGTAGGCGTCGTCCGCGGTCTCCGCGAGGTCGAGGATGAGCCAGTCGCCGGTCTCATGGACGGTGTAGAAGGGGCTCGCCCGGTACGCCTTGTCCGAGGCCTCCCCGTGCGGGAACAGGCGCACGGTCGCGCCCTCCTCGCGGCTCCAGGTGCGGCCGACGCCGGCATATTCCGAGTGCAGCGTGTCGATGGCGGTGCTCGCCCGGTCGACGGGCACGTCGAGCGCGTTCAGGCGCTCGGCGAGGCCGGCGAGGAGATCGTCGGCGGCGAGCGTCCGTGTCCCCTCGCTGAGCAGCCAGTCGCGCAGGCCGACGCAATCCTGGAGATGGCCGAACGGCACGCCCTCGGCCTCCGAGCCATCGGCTTCGGCGGTCGGCGAGGACGGCGACTTTCGGGAGCCAGAATCGAGCATACGGCCAAGGTGGTGGTGGGACGCGCGGGCGACAATGGCCGCGCAGGGATTCGCTCGCGGCGCACGGACATTACCGACGCGCGGCTGAAACCAGAAATAGAATCGGGAAAGCAGAATTCCGGCTTCCGAGATCGGACCCGCCGATGCCCGGAAGGCGGCAGATCTCGGGTGGCCCCGAGATCTGCTGGAGAGGAGCGCCGCGTCGCGGTCTCCGCTCAGTTGTCGAGGAAGCTCCTGAGCTTCCGGCTCCGGCTCGGGTGCTTGAGCTTGCGCAGGGCCTTCGCCTCGATCTGGCGGATGCGCTCGCGGGTCACCGAGAATTGCTGGCCGACCTCCTCGAGGGTGTGATCGGTGTTCATGCCGATGCCGAAGCGCATGCGCAGCACCCGCTCTTCGCGCGGCGTTAGGGAGGCGAGGACGCGCGTCGTGGTCTCGCGCAGGTTCGACTGGATCGCCGCGTCGATCGGCAGGACGACGTTCTTGTCCTCGATGAAGTCGCCGAGGTGGCTGTCCTCCTCGTCGCCGATCGGAGTTTCGAGGGAGATCGGCTCCTTGGCGATCTTGAGGACCTTGCGGACCTTCTCCAGCGGCATCGCCAGCTTCTCGGCCAGCTCCTCCGGGGTCGGCTCGCGGCCGATCTCGTGCAGCATCTGGCGCGAGGTGCGGACGATCTTGTTGATCGTCTCGATCATGTGCACCGGGATGCGGATGGTGCGGGCCTGATCGGCGATCGAACGGGTGATCGCCTGCCGGATCCACCACGTGGCGTAGGTCGAGAACTTGTAGCCGCGGCGGTACTCGAACTTGTCGACCGCCTTCATCAGGCCGATGTTGCCCTCCTGGATCAGGTCCAGGAACTGCAGGCCGCGGTTGGTGTACTTCTTGGCGATCGAGATCACGAGGCGGAGGTTGGCCTCGATCATCTCCTTCTTGGCCTGACGGGCTTCGCGCTCGCCCTTCTGGACCATGTTGACGATCTTGCGGTACTCGCCGATCTCCAGCCCTGTCTCCGAGGCCAGCGTCAGGATCTGCTCGCGCAGGTCCCCGACCTGCCGCCCGCCCTTCTCGACGAGGTTCTTCCAGCCCTTGCCGCCGAGCGTGCCGACCCGCTCCATCCAGTTCGGGTCGAGCTCCCAACCCTGGTAGTGGCGCAGGAACTCGTCGCGGGCGACGCCGTGGCTCTCGGCGTAGCGCATCAGCCGCCCCTCGTGGGAGATGAGGCGCTTGTTGATGTCGTAGAGCTGCTCGACGAGCGCCTCGATGCGGTTGTTGTTGAGCGAGAGCGACTTCACGTCCGCGACGACGACGTCCTTCAGCTCGGAGAGCTTCGATCCCTGGGAGGCCGTCGAGCCCTCGCCGGACGCCTTCCGGGCGGCCTGCTCGTTCTGGAGCTTGCGAAGCTTGCGGTAATTGTCGGCGATCGCGTCGAACGTCTCGAGGACGCGCGGCTTGATCTCGGCCTCCATCGCGGCGAGCGAGACGTTGTTCTCCATGTCGTCTTCGTCGTCGCCGCCCTCGGGCGCCGCGGCCGGCTCGCTCTCCTCGCTCTCCTCGCCCTCGGCGATCTGGGGCGCGTTCTTCCCGTCGGGACCCGCGTAGGTCGCCTCGAGATCGATGATGTCGCGCAGCAGAACCTTTCCGTCGACGAGCTCGTCGCGCCAGATGATGATCGCCTGGAACGTGAGCGGGCTCTCGCAGAGGCCCGCGATCATCGCTTCGCGGCCGGCCTCGATGCGCTTGGCGATCGCGATCTCGCCCTCGCGGGAGAGGAGCTCGACCGAGCCCATCTCGCGCAGGTACATGCGGACGGGATCGTCCGTGCGGTCGGTCGGCTCCTTGGTGGTCTCCGAGCGCACGGCGACGGCGCGCGCAGGCGAGACCTCGGCCACTTCCGTGCCCTCGGCGCCCTCCTCGTCCTCGGCGGCCTCGCCGTTGGCGGGCCGCTCTGTCGCCGCCTCGTCGGTCTCCTCCGCCTCGACGACGTTGATGCCCATCTCCGAGAGCTGGGCGAGCACGTCCTCGATCTGGTCGGGATCCGACTGACCGTCCGGCAGGACCTCGTTGACTTCCTCGTAGGTGACGTAGCCGCGCTTCTTCGCGAGCTTCACCATCCGCTTTACCGAGGCATCCGTCAGGTCGAGGAGCGGCCCGTCGGTCTGTTCCGCCGGAGCGGCGTCCGTCTCGTCCCGTTCAGTTGCCTTCGTCGCCATGATCAGCCTATTGTTTTCGTGGCGGTGCGATGCGGGAGCTTTCGGGCCGCTCCGCGCCATCGACGCCGCAATGCGCGTGAACCGCGACCGGTTCGCGACCCGGCCGCTTCGATCCTCAATCCGGTATGCAAGCAAGACGCTTGACCGATTGTTAACTATGCGGCGGCGGAGCGTCGCTCCGACGCCTTTGCACCAGCTTTACGGCGCGGTCGAGTCGGTCGTCTCCGGCACATCCGTCTCGGCCTCCGCTCCGGCCACCACGGCCAAGCGTGCCTTGACATCGCAGAGCCACGCAAAATTGGCCTCGGTTTCCTCTTCGACCAGCGCCCGCTCAGCCTGGCGGAGTTCGCTATGTAGCGCTCCCGCCTTGCGGTGCAAGATCATAGCCTGACGCAATGCGTCTTCGAGACGCACGGGATCGGCGTGCGGATCGAGGGCCCATCGGTCGCCGGGACGGACTCGGAACGCGAGCCGCTCGACCGCTTCCTCGAGGCCGGCGCGCGTGAGCTGGCTCTCGACGAGGGAGGCATCCGCCTCCGCCGCCTCGGCCGCGCGGTCGAGGAGGAAGGAGCGCAGCGTGACCGCGTCGGCATCCTCGAATTCGAGTTCGGCCAATTCCTCGACGTTGAGACCGAGGAGTTCCGGATGGGCGACGAGGCTGCCGACGATCATCGCCTCTCGGAAGTTCCCGCCCCCCGCGAAGCCCGAGGATCGCGCCAGCAGTGCGCTCGGGGCCGCGGTGAGCCGGGGCGAGGCCGGCGGGTCGCCGGGTCGCCCGCCGCGGCGCTGGAAGCCGTTCGCGCGCCCGCCCTGCTGGAAGCCCGGACGGGCTTGGGCGGCGCGCGGGGAGAGCGCCCGCAGCCGCTCCTCGATCTCGTCGCGATAGTATCTCCGGACGGTCTCGTCGCGGATGATCGCGATCATCTCGCGCAGGCCCTTGGCGAGGCCGGCTCGGCGCTCCGGCGTGTCGGTGGGGCCGGCCTCGACCGCGCGGGCCCAGAGCACCTCGACGAGGGGCTTGGCCGCCTCCAGCACCCGGTCGATCGCGGAGGCACCGCCCGAGCGCAGGAGATCGTCCGGATCCTGCCCCTCCGGCAGAAGGGCGAAGCGCAGGGACTTGCCGGGCTCCAGCATCGGCAGCGCCACGTCGAGCGCCCGGAAGGCGGCGCGCTGGCCGGCCTTGTCGCCGTCGAAGCAGAGGATCGGCTCGTCCGCCTGCCGCCAGAGCAGCCCGAGCTGCTCCTCGGTCAGCGCCGTCCCGAGGGGCGCCACCGTGTTGGCGTGGCCCGCCATCGTCATGGCGATGACGTCGACGTAGCCCTCGACGGCGACGATCGTGCCGCGCTCGTGGGCCGCCTTGCGGGCCTGGTGCAGGTTGTAGAGCCCCTGCCCCTTGTGGAAGAGCGGCGTCTCCGGCGAGTTCAGGTACTTCGCCTTGGCGTCGGCCTGCATCGCGCGGCCGCCGAAGGCGATGACGCGGCCGCGCACATCCGCGATCGGGAACATGATCCGGTCGCGGAAGCGGTCGTAGGGGACGGCGACGTCCTCGCCCGCGTAGAGCAGGCCGAGCTCGGCCATGAGGTCCTTCGGCACGTCCTTGCCCGCGAGGAAGTCGCGCAGGCCGTAGCGTTCCGAGCCCGCATAGCCGAGGCGGAAGCGGGCGCGGATCTCCGAGCCGAGGCCCCTCTTGTCGAGGTAGGCCCGGGCCTGGGCGGCGGCGGGCGCGCGCAGCTGCTCCTCGTAATAGGCGGCGGCGAGCTCCATCACCTCGATCGCCCCGCGCCGCCGCGTCTCCATCTCGCGGGCATTCTCGGTCGGCGCCGGCAGCGCGACCCCGGCCTCGCCGGCCAAGCGCTCGACCGCTTCGGGGAAGCTCAGCCCTTCCGTCTCCATCAGGAAGGTGAAGACGTCGCCGTGCTTGCCCGACGAGAAGCAATGATAGAACTGCTTCTGGTCGTTCACGTAGAAGGACGGCGTCTTCTCAGAATTGAAGGGCGAGAGCCCGCGCCACTCGCGGCCGGCCTTCTTCAGGCGCACGCGCCGGCCGATCACGTCGGAGGCCGGCAGGCGGGCGCGGATCTCATCGAGGAGGTGTGGCGGGTAGCGCACGCTCAGGTCCGGTTTGACGAGCCGGACACCTTATCGGATCGCATTGGCTGAGTCCCAGCACCCTGCCGATCATGCCCGTGATTCACGCCTTGGCGTTGAGCGCATCCTTCACCAGCCCGCTCGCCTTCGCGAAGTCCATGCGCCCGGCGTACTTCCCCTTCAGGGCGCCGATGACCTTGCCCATGTCCTTCGCGCCGGCGGCGCCCGTCTCGGCGATGGCGGCCTCGATCGCGGCCTTCGTCTCGGCCTCGTCCATCTGCTGGGGCAGGAAGGTCGCGATGATCGCCGCCTCGGCGCGCTCGTTCCCGGCGAGTTCGGGGCGGCCGCCCTGGTCGTAGACGCCGGCCGATTCGTTGCGCTGCTTGATCATCTTCTGCAGGAGCGCCAGCACCTCGTCCTCGGTCGCCTGGCCCTTGCCGGCGCCGCGGGCCTCGATGTCGCGGTCCTTGATGGCCGCCTGGATCATCCGCACCGTGGCGAGCTTCGCCTTCTCGCCGGCCTTCATGGCCTCCTTCATCTCCGCGGTCAGGCGCTCGCGCAGGGACATCGGTCTCTCCAATTCGAAAAGCTGTTGGGTGGCCTGCGATTCCCGGCGGTTGAGCCGCCGGCCCGCCGGGGCCACATTGACCCTGACGCGGGCCGCTCGCTAAGAGCGCCCGAGATATCACGCCACCCGAACGCGCAGGGCCGCCTCCCGGCCTCGGGTCGGCCGGACATAAGCGAGATCACGCCGATGCTGCAAGACGATGGCGCGCCCGCGCATTCGAGCCCCGCGCCCGAGCCCTGGGCCGAGCCCCTGGCCACCGCCCTCCTCGTGCTCGCCGACGGCACGATCCTCGAAGGCTTCGGCATCGGCCAGACCGGCGTCGCCGAGGGCGAGGTCTGCTTCAACACCGCCATGACGGGCTACCAGGAGATCCTGACGGACCCGTCCTATGCGGGGCAGATCGTCACCTTCACCTTCCCGCATATCGGCAATGTCGGCACCAACGACGAGGATCTGGAGAGCCTCGACGCGGCGCCGGCCTCTGGCGTGCGCGGCGTCGTGATCGCCTCCGCCGTGACGCAGCCTTCGAGCTGGCGCTCGTCGAGCCATCTCGACGCGTGGCTGCGGGCCCGCGGCATCGTCGGCATCACGGGCGTCGACACCCGCGCGCTCACCGCCCGCATCCGCGACAACGGCATGCCGAACGCGGTGATCGCCAACGACCCGGAAGGGCAATTCGACCGGGAGGCGCTGAAGGCGCAGGCCGCCGCCCTCGCCCCGATGGAGGGCCTCGACCTCGTGCCGCCGGTGACGAGCCGCGAGACCTCCTTCTGGACCGAGACGGTCTGGGCGGTGCAGGGCGGCTACGGCAAGCGCGAGCTCGGCCAGGGCTTCCGCGTCGTCGCGATCGATTACGGGGTGAAGCGCAACATCCTGCGGCTGCTGGCGGAGGCCGGCTGCGACGTCACCGTGGTGCCGGCCACCACCAGCGCCGAGGAGATCCTCGCGCTCAAGCCCGACGGCGTCTTCCTCTCGAACGGTCCCGGCGACCCGGCCGCCACCGGCACCTACGCCGTGCCGGTGATCCGCAAGCTCCTCGACGAGCGGGTGCCGACCTTCGGCATCTGCCTCGGCCACCAGCTCATGGGCCTCGCCCTCGGCGGGCGCACCGTCAAGATGGCGCAGGGCCATCACGGGGCGAACCATCCGGTGAAGGACAAGACCACCGGCAAGGTCGAGATCGTCTCGATGAACCACGGCTTCGCGGTGGACCCGGCAACCCTGCCGGGAAACGCGGTCGAGACCCACGTCTCGCTCTTCGACGGCTCGAATTGCGGCCTGACGCTGAGCGACCGGCCCGCCTTCTCCGTGCAGCACCACCCGGAAGCCTCGCCCGGCCCGAAGGACAGCCACTACCTGTTCGAGCGCTTCGTCACCCTGATGCGCGAGAACAAGCCCGAGACCGAGATGGCGGGGCGCTGACCGGACGCGCGTCATAAAAAACCCGGGATTGCCCCGCATCCCATCGTCCGCGCCCGTCAACGGCGATGCAGCAACGCATCGTCGGCGGGGCGGACAACAGATCGGGGCTGTCGGATGACCTTGGACGAAGCGCGCGACGACTTCTCGCGGCTGCATCGCATCTTCACCTTCCATCTCGGCGTCGCAGTCGGCCTGTCCTGGCTGACCACGCTCTACGCCGCGTGCTACGCGCCGTGGGTCCGCAACATCCGCGCCCTGCTCGACCCGACCGGCCTCGACCGCGTCGAGAGCACCCTCTCCTTCCTCTTCGTCCTGCCGGCCGTGCTGACGGTCGCGTGGCTCTCGGTCTATTTCGGCCGCGAGATCATGCGCCGGACGCAGACGCTGCCGAATCTGACCCTCGAATTCGCCGCCGCGGCGATGGTCGCCTTCGGCGTGTTCTACCTCTCGATCGACCGGGCGGTCGCCGCCCTCTACATCGGCCTCTGAGGCCGGCGCCGAGGCGGTTTTCCGGGCGCGCCCGCCAGGGGTGCGCCCGACGCGCGCCCGCTCTCCGATCCGGCTCTTTCAAACGCGCACGCCTGCGTGTAAACGCGGGGCCGAACGACAATCCACGCCGCCTGCGCCCGCCCCGTTGCCGCTCCGCTTCCCCGGCGCCGCGCGCGGACGGGCGCGCGTGCCTGTATGAAGGCGTCCGATGCCCAAACGCACCGATATCTCCTCGATCCTGATCGTCGGTGCGGGTCCGATCATCATCGGACAGGCGTGCGAGTTCGACTATTCCGGCACCCAGGCCTGCAAGGCCCTCCGCGAGGAGGGCTACCGCATCGTGCTGGTCAACTCGAACCCCGCCACCATCATGACCGACCCGGACATGGCGGACGCGACCTATGTCGAGCCGATCACGCCCGAGATCGTCGCCAAGATCATCGAGAAGGAGCGTCCCGACGCGATCCTGCCGACCATGGGCGGCCAGACGGCGCTGAACTGCGCCCTCTCCCTCCAGCGCATGGGCGTGCTCGAGAAGTTCGGCGTGCAGATGATCGGCGCGACGGCGGAAGCCATCGACAAGGCCGAGGATAGGCACCTGTTCCGCGACGCGATGACGAAGATCGGGCTCGAGACCCCGAAATCAGCGCTCGCCAACGCCTCGGCCGCCAAGAAGGCCGACCGTGAGAAGTACCTCGCCGAGGTCGCCGGCATCGAGGCGGCAAATCCCGAGCCGGCCGCGCGGCGCGCCGCGCTCACGGAGTTCGAGAAGAAGTGGCAGCGCGGCGAGGGCGACCGGCGCAAGCGCTACGCCGAGCACGCGCTGGGCCAAGCCCTCGTGGCGCTCGCCGAGGTCGGGCTCCCGGCCATCATCCGCCCCTCCTTCACCATGGGCGGCACGGGTGGCGGCATCGCCTACAACCGCGAGGAGTTCCTCGACATCGTGGAGCGCGGAATCGACGCCTCGCCGACGAACGAGGTGCTCATCGAGGAGAGCGTGCTCGGCTGGAAAGAGTACGAGATGGAGGTCGTCCGCGACCGGGCCGACAATTGCATCATCGTCTGCTCCATCGAGAACATCGACCCGATGGGGGTGCATACGGGCGATTCGATCACCGTCGCCCCCGCGCTGACGCTCACCGACAAGGAATATCAGGTGATGCGCGACGCCTCCCTCGCGGTGCTTCGCGAGATCGGCGTCGAGACCGGCGGCTCGAACGTGCAATTCGCGATCAACCCCGAGAACGGGCGCATGATCGTGATCGAGATGAACCCGCGCGTCTCGCGCTCCTCGGCCCTCGCCTCGAAGGCGACCGGCTTCCCGATCGCCAAGGTCGCGGCCAAGCTCGCGGTCGGCTACACGCTCGACGAGATCGCCAACGACATCACGGGCGGCGCCACCCCGGCCTCGTTCGAGCCGACGATCGACTACGTCGTCACCAAGATCCCGCGCTTCGCCTTCGAGAAATTCCCCGGCGCCGAGCCGACGCTCACCACCGCCATGAAGTCGGTGGGCGAGGCCATGTCGATCGGCCGGTGCTTCGCCGAATCGCTGCAGAAGGCGCTCCGCTCCCTGGAGACGGGGCTGACCGGCCTCGACGAGATCGAGATCGAGGGCCTCGGCAAGGGCGACGACCACAACGCCATCAAGGCCGCCATCGGCACGCCGACGCCGGACCGGCTCCTCAAGGTCGCGCAGGCGCTCCGCCTCGGGGTCAGCCACGAGGAGGTCTACGCCTCCTGCAAAATCGACCCGTGGTTCCTCGAGCAGCTCCAGGCCATCGTCGATCTCGAGAACCGGGTGAAGGCGCACGGCCTGCCCGGGACCCCGGGCGCCTTCCGGCAGCTCAAGGCCGCCGGCTTCTCGGACGCGCGCCTCGCGGTGCTGGCCGGCCTCGAGGAGGCGGAGGTGCGCGCCAAGCGCCGCGCCCTCGACGTGCGCCCCGTCTTCAAGCGCATCGACACCTGTGCGGCCGAGTTCAAGGCGCCGACCGCCTACATGTACTCGACCTACGTGGCCCCCTTCGCGGGCGCGGTGGTCGACGAGGCGCAGCCCACGAACGCCCGGAAGGTGATCATCCTCGGCGGCGGCCCGAACCGGATCGGCCAGGGTATCGAGTTCGATTATTGCTGCTGCCACGCCTGCTTCGCGCTCTCCGAGGCCGGCTACGAGACCATCATGGTCAATTGCAACCCGGAGACCGTGTCGACCGACTACGACACCTCGGACCGGCTCTATTTCGAGCCGCTGACCGCCGAGGACGTCCTGGAGATCATCGAGACCGAGCGCCAGGCGGGCACGCTCCACGGGGTCATCGTGCAGTTCGGCGGCCAGACGCCGCTGAAGCTCGCGCGCGCGCTGGAGGCGGCCGGCGTGCCGATCCTCGGAACCTCGCCCGACGCGATCGACCTCGCCGAGGACCGCGACCAGTTCAAGCGCCTCCTCGACAAGCTCGGGATGAAGCAGCCCAAGAACGGCATCGCCTACTCGGTCGAGCAGAGCCGGCTGGTCGCCGCCGATCTCGGCCTGCCCTTCGTGGTGCGCCCGAGCTACGTGCTCGGCGGGCGGGCCATGGCGATCATCCGCGACGAGACGCAGTTCGCCGACTACCTCCTCGACACGCTGCCGAGCCTGATCCCCTCCGAGGTCAAGGCCCGCTACCCGAACGACAAGACGGGCCAGATCAACACGGTGCTGGGCAAGAACCCGCTCCTGTTCGACCGCTACCTGTCGGATGCGGTCGAGGTCGACGTCGACGCGGTCTGCGACGGCAAGGACGTCTACATCGCGGGCATCATGGAGCACATCGAGGAGGCGGGCATCCACTCGGGCGATTCCGCCTGCTCGCTGCCGCCCCGCTCGCTCTCGCCCGAGATCATCGCGGAGCTGGAGCGCCAGACGAAGGCGATGGCGCTGGCCCTCCAGGTCGGCGGCCTGATGAACGTGCAATACGCCATCAAGGACGGCGTCATCTACGTGCTGGAGGTGAACCCCCGCGCCTCCCGCACCGTGCCCTTCGTCGCGAAGGTGATCGGCGAGCCGATCGCGAAGATCGCGGCTCGCATCATGGCCGGCGAGCCCTTGGCAGGCTTCGGCCTCAAGCCGAAGACGCTCGCGCATATCGCGGTCAAGGAGGCGGTGTTCCCCTTCGCCCGCTTCCCCGGCGTCGATGTGCTGCTCGGGCCGGAGATGCGCTCGACCGGCGAGGTGATCGGCCTCGACGGCGGCTTCGGGGTCGCCTTCGCCAAGAGCCAGATCGGCGCGGGCGCCTCGATGCCGACGACGGGCACCGTCTTTGTCTCGGTGCGCGACGCGGACAAGGCGCGGATCCTGCCCGCCGTGCGCACGCTCAAGGATCTCGGCTTCGCCATCCTGGCGACCGGCGGCACCCAGAAGTTCCTCGTCGAGAACGGGGTTCCGACCGAGCGCATCAACAAGGTGCTGGAGGGCCGTCCGCACGTGGTCGACGCCATCAAGAACGGCGACATCCACCTCGTCCTGAACACCACCGAGGGAGCAGGTGCGCTGTCCGACTCGCGCTCGCTGCGCCGGGCGGCCCTCTTGCATAAAGTCCCGTACTACACCACTCTAGCCGGCGCGATGGCGGCGGCCGAGGGGATCAAGGCCTACCTCGAAGGCGATCTTCAGGTGCGCGCCTTGCAGGAATACTTCGCGGCCTGAGCGGTAAGAGTCGCGGGTGCCATCGCACCCGCGGTTCGAGACGGTTCGGGATTTGACCTCATCTGGCCCGGAGGGAGCGATCTGGCTCCCGGCCGGGCTTCTTCATTGTGGCGCGAGACGATGACGATCGACAAGGTTCCGATCACGGTGCGTGGCTTCGCGGCTCTCGAGGAGGAGCTGAAGCATCGCCAGCAGGTCGAGCGGCAGAGGATCATCCAGGCGATCGCCGAGGCGCGGGCGCTGGGCGACCTCTCCGAGAATGCCGAGTACCATGCCGCCAAGGAGGCCCAGTCGCACAACGAGGGCCGCGTGCTGGAGCTGGAGAGCATGATCTCGCGCGCCGAGATCATCGACGTGTCGAAGCTGTCCGGCAACAAGATCAAGTTCGGCGCCACGGTGAAGCTCTTCGACGAGGACACCGAGGAGGAGAAGACCTACCAGATCGTCGGCGAGCCGGAGGCGGATGTCCGCTCGGGCCGCGTCTCGATCACCTCGCCGATCGCCCGCGCGCTGATCGGCAAGGGCGTCGGCGACACCGTCGAAGTGACGACGCCGGGCGGCGGCAAGTCCTACGAGGTCGTCGGCGTGCAGTACGGCGGCTGAGGCCGTGCCGATCTCCTCATCGCGGGCGGCCGCACGGGCCGTCATGCTGGCGTTGACGGCGGCCCTCGGCCTCGGGGCCGGGCGCGCCGCGGCCGATGATTTCCCCAGCCTCAACGGCGAGCGCTTCGCCGATGTCCGCGTCGACGTTCGCCCGCTGATCGCGCAGGGGAACGGCCTGCAGGCGGAAGCCCTGCGGGCGGACCTCACGGTCGCGCTCCGGCGCGCCTTCGCCGGGCGGCTCGGCGGCCGCGGGCCGATGCTCGTCGTGCTGGTCCGGGGCCTCTCGCTGCCGCCCTATGCCGGTGCGCAGGGCGGGGGGCGCGGCGGTCTCGGCGGCGGCAACCAGACGGATTACCTCGACGGCGAGGCGCTCCTGATCGGGCGCGGCGGGGCCGTCCTCGGTCGGCACCCACAGCTCACGGCGACCCCGTCGAGCTACGGCGGTCCCTGGTACGATCCGGTCTCGGAGCGCCGCCGCGTGACCGCGGTGGCGAACATCTACGCCGAGTGGCTGCGCCGCCAGCTTCCCGCCGAATGACGTGACGACCGTGATCGACCGGAACCCGCCGGCGCCGCCCGTCCCCGACCTGCGCGGCGCGCGCGCCTGGATCGTCACCGACGGCAAGGCGGGGGACGAGAACCAGTGCATCGGCATCGCCGAGACGCTCGGCCTCGCCTACGAGATCCGCCGCATCCCGGCCCGCGGCCCCTTCGGCTGGACGGCGCCCTGGGGCCCGATCGACCCGCGGGAGGCTCCCGGCCGCGGCGCGCTCGCGGGCCCGTTCCCGGACCTGATGCTCGCTTCGGGTCGCCGGGCCGTGCCCTACCTGCGCGCGCTCCGCCGCGCCACGCGGGGCCGGACCTTCACCGCCTTCCTCAAGGATCCGCGGACCGGCCACGACAGCGCGGATTTCATCTGGGTGCCCGATTACGACGATCTGCGCGGGCCCAACGTCTTCACGACGCTCACCGCGCCCCACCTCGTCACGGCCTCGCGCCTCGCGGCCGCCCGCAGGCACCCCGATCCGCGCCTCGTCGCCCTCGACGGGCCCCGGATCGCCGTGCTGATCGGCGGCGATTCGCGCCACCTCAGCTACCGCCAGGCCGACATGAAGCGCCTCGTCGAGTCCCTGCGCCGGCTCGCGGCCGGGGACCGGCGCCTGATGGTGACGGTCTCGCGGCGCACGCCCCCGCCCCTGAGCGACGCGCTGCGCGCGCTCGTCGGCGAGACGGGCGGCTTCTTCTGGGACGGGACCGGCGAGAACCCCTACGTGAGCCTGCTGGCGCTCGCCGAGGCCATCGTCGTGACCTCGGATTCCGCAAACATGGTCAGCGAGGCCGTGAGCACCGGCGTGCCGGTCCTGCTGTTCGACCTTCCCCGTACCTATATCCGCCATCGGCGGATGTTCGCCGGGCTCGCCATGGCCGGGGCGCTCAAGCCCTTCATCGGTCATTTGGAGCCTCTGTCGTACAAGCCGATCGACGCGACGCCGGTGATCGCGCGGGCGCTGGCTGGCGCCTACGCCGCCCACCGGCACAGGCTCGACGGCTGACGGCCTCAGGAGACGAAGACGTATGGCTCACACCCACGCCAAGCTCGTGATCATCGGCTCGGGGCCGGCCGGCTACACGGCCGCGATCTACGCCGCCCGCGCCATGGTCGAGCCCCTGCTCATCTCCGGCTTCCAGCCGGGCGGCCAGCTGATGATCACGACCGATGTCGAGAATTATCCGGGCTTCGCCGAGGCGATCCAGGGTCCCTGGCTGATGGAGCAGATGCGGCTCCAGGCCGAGCATGTCGGCACCCGGATCGTCTCCGAGTACATCACCAAGGTCGACCTGAAGACGCGGCCCTTCCGGCTCGAGGCGGATTCCGGCGAGACCTATTCCTGCGACGCGCTGATCATCGCCACCGGCGCGCAGGCGAAGTGGCTCGGCATCCCGTCCGAGGCGAAGTTCCAGGGCGGCGGCGTCTCGGCCTGCGCCACCTGCGACGGGTTCTTCTTCCGCGGCAAGGAGGTCGTGGTCGTCGGCGGGGGCAACACCGCGGTCGAGGAGGCGCTCTACCTCGCCAACCTCGCCAAGAAGGTCACCGTCGTCCACCGGCGCGACGCTTTCCGCGCCGAGCGCATCCTGCAGGAGCGCCTGTTCAAGCATCCGAACGTCGAGGTGCTTTGGAACAGCGAGATCGACGAGATCTGCGGCACCCTCCATCCGGCCCCGAACGTCACCCACGTGCGCCTCAAGGACACGCGGACGGGCGCGGTGAGCGAGCGGCAGACCGACGGCGTCTTCGTCGCGATCGGCCACACCCCGGCGACCGCGATCTTCGAGGGCCAGCTGCCCATGCGTCACGGCGGCTATCTCACGGTGCGGCCCGGCACCGCGGAGACGGAGATCCCCGGCGTCTACGCCGCGGGCGACGTCACGGACGACGTCTACCGTCAGGCGATCACCGCCGCCGGCATGGGCTGCATGGCCGCGCTCGAGGCCGAGAAGTTCCTGGCGAACCTCGAGGTCGGCGAGAGCCCGCAGCAGGCCGCCGCCGCCGAGTGATTCGAGGCGGCCGGTGCGTGCCCCTCCCCGCCCCCGCGGGGAGGGATTGCCACGTTGTCCCGCCAAGGAACGATTTCGTGTCAGGCGACACCGTTTCCTTGAGCCGTCAACAAAATCTTCGCAAATCGACTTGCGTTATGGTGCAACCAAATCGCAAGAGGGAAGTCCTATCCTGACGATGTCGGCGCAGGCCGACATCGTCTCGTCCCGGATCGTCGGCCGGCGCATCATCGATGAACCGCGGCGGTTGCTTGGCGAGGGATGGCGACGCCGGATCGTGACCGGCGTCAGCGGACGGCCTCGCGGGACGCCAGCGTCCCCGGCGCCGCGCCGCCTTCGGGGAGTTCGACGGTGGACTGGGACAAGATCCGGATCTTCCTCAACGTGGCGGAAGCCGGCAGCTTCACGCGGGCGGGCGACGATATCGGCCTCAGCCAGTCCGCGGTGAGCCGCCAGATCAGCGCGCTGGAGCGTGAGCTGCGCGCGCCCCTGTTCCACCGGCACGCCCGCGGCTTGATCCTGACCGAGCAGGGAGACCTGCTGTTCCGCGCCGCGCGCGACATGAAATTGCGCCTGGAGAACACCAAGGCCCGCCTCGTCGAGACGAGCGAGCGGCCGACGGGCGATCTCAAGGTGACGACCACGGTCGGCCTCGGCACGTCCTGGCTGGCCCAGCGCGTCTCGGAGTTCCTCGACCTTTACCCCGACGTCCGCGTCGAGCTGATCCTCACGAACGAGGAGCTCGACCTCGCCATGCGCGAGGCCGACGTGGCGATCCGGATGCGGCGCCCCGCGCAGCCGGACCTGATCCAGCGCCGGCTCTTCACGGTGCATTACCACGCCTTCGCGAGCCAGGATTACATCAAGCGCTTCGGCGAGCCGAAGACGATCGACGACCTCGACGAGCACCGCCTCGTCTCGTTCGGCGGCAACGAGCCCTCCTACCTGCTGGCCGCCCACTGGCTCGCCAGCATCGGCCGCGAAGGCCGCGAGCGCCGTCCGGTCCATTTCACCGTCAACAACATCGCCGCCCTGCAGGTGGCGATGGAGACCGGCGTCGGCATCGGCATCCTGCCGGACTACGCGGTGGACGGGAACACGAACCTCGTCCAGGTGCTCGGCGAGAGCGACATGCCGAGCCTGGAGAGCTACCTCGTCTATGCCGAGGAGATGCGCTCGGTCGCCCGCGTTCAGGCCTTCCGCGACTTCCTCGTCACGAAGGCGCAGCGCTGGACCTACTGACGGTTGCAAGACTACGACCAGTCCTGAAGTCGGGATCGGAATGTAAAGATCGCTTTTCTGGCCTCGCAAGTCTGATTTTCGGAACCGGTCGTTAAGTGCAGTGTCTCTACGATGAGCGCGAGCCGGCCTGCGCGCACGTCGAGACTGACGATTCCTTCGGATTGCAGCGCCCGCTCATAACGAGCCAGCGGAGAGCTGCCCTCATGCCGACGAGCATTTCGACGAGCGCGTTGCCCAGGCCGAGCGACCGTCGGGCAGCGCAGACCGGCGGCTCGACGAGCGTCGCTGCACGGACAGCCGCGCCCGAGACCCGGGGCGATGCCAAGGTGGCGCGCAACGCCGGCCCGGCCTTCTCGGTGAACCTGTCGGATCAGGCCAGGGCTGCGTCGAGGACGAAGGCCGCGCCCGACTCCGCGCTCCCGATCGAGGCCGATACCTCTCTCGCCGGACTTGCCCAGCGGAAGACCGATGCCCTGGCCGAGCGGCTCGTCACGGTTTTCAAGGACCTCGGCATACCGCTCGACGACGCCACGACCTTCAAGCTCGACAGCTTCGGCAAGGTGACGACGGACAGCCCCTACAAGAAGAAGCTCGAGAAATTCTTTGCCGACGATCCGGACGCAGCCAAGGCCTTCAAGGAGGTTGCCACCCTCAACGCGATGCGGGCCGCCCAGCAGGCGCTCGAGGTCTACGCGGAGGAGAAGCGCCAGGCCAGGACGGACGACGAGAAGGCCCGGGCCTTCGACAGCTACACGGCGCACCGGGCCGCCATCCAGAACCTCTCCGGCGAGATGTCGTTCAAGGATGGCAAGCTCACCTCGGCGTCGATGACCTACATCGCGGCCGTGTCGGACGCGGAGGGCGTCTCGATGTCGGATCGGAGACCGCAGCGGGGCGGTCTCCTCGCCTGAGGCATTCCTGGACCTCAGACGAACAGGCGCTCCTTCTCCAGGCCCTTGTAGAGGTCGGCGACCTGCTCGCCGTAGCCGTTGTAGATCAGCGTCGGCACGCGCTGGTCGGTGCCGAGCACGCGCTCGCTCGCCTGGCTCCAGCGCGGATGCGGCACGGCCGGGTTCACGTTCGCCCAGAAGCCGTATTCGGAAGCCTGCAGGCCCTCCCAGAAGGTCTTCGGGCGCTCGGCGACGAAGGAGACCTTCACGAGCGATTTCGCGGACTTGAACCCGTATTTCCACGGCACCGCGAGGCGGATCGGCGCGCCGAACTGGTTCGGCAGCGGCTTGCCGTAGACGCCCGTCACCAGGAAGGCGAGGTCGTTGTTCGCCTCGGCCATGGTCAGGCCCTCGAGATAGGGCCAGGGATAGAAGAATTGCCGCTGGCCGGGCGCCATGCCCTTGTCGAGGAAGGTCTGGAACTGGACGTATTTCGCGCCCGAGCCGGGCTTGGCGAGCGCCACCAGCTTCGAGAGCGGGAAGCCGGTCCAGGGCACCGCCATCGACCACGCCTCGACGCAGCGGTGCCGGTAGAGCCGCTCCTCAAGACCGACCTTCCGGATGAGGTCGTCCACGCCGATCTCGAAGGGCTTCTCGACGAGCCCGTCGATCTTGATCGTCCAGGGGCTCGTCTTCAGGGCGTTGGCGGCCGGGAGCACGGTCTTCGAGGTGCCGAACTCGTAGAAATTGTTGTAGTCGCCGCTGTAGCGCTCGGGCGTCACGGCCCGGTCGAGCGTGTAGCCCTCGTTGCGTCGGGCCGGGTAGAGCGCCTCCGCGGCGAGGGCGGGGTTGCGCCCGAGGGAGGAGGCGGCGACGAGGCCGGCCGCGCCGCCGAGGAGCGCCCGCCGGTTGAGGAACACGGCCTCCGGCGTGGCCCGGTGCTCGGGGATCTCCCAGCCGCGACGACGCATGATGTGCATGGCGCTCCCTTGCCTTTCTCGACGCCCCGCTCCCGGGGCGCACAGCTGACGCGTCCCGTTCATTCGTCAACGGCGCCCGAAAGGTTTCAGGCCCGCGACAGATTGGCCCCGCCCGGCCTGGCTCAGGCGGCGCCGGGCGGCATGTCCCGGAGCGCGCGGCGCAGCACCTTGCCGACATTCGTCTTCGGCAGCGTCTCGTGGAAGACGACGCTGCGCGGCACCTTGTAGGGCGTCAGCTGGGTGCGGGCATGCGCGCGGATGACCTCCTGCGTGGCGCTCCTGTCCCGCAGCACGACATGCGCGACGACCATCTCCCCCGATTCCGCCGAGGGGGCGCCGACGACCGCGCATTCGAGCACGGCCGGGTGGCTCGCCAGCACGTCCTCGACCTCGTTCGGGTAGACGTTGAAACCGGAGACGATGATCATGTCCTTCATCCGGTCGACGATCCGGATCTGCCCGTCCGCCAGCATCACGCCGACGTCGCCCGTGCGGAAGAATCCGTCGGCGGTGGTGGCCCGGCCGGTCTCGTCGGGCCGCTTCCAGTAGCCCTTCATCACCTGCGGCCCGCGCACGCAGATCTCGCCCGGCTCTCCGAGCGGCACCGGCATCCCGTCCTCGCCGCGGATCGACACCTCCGTCGAGGGCAGCGGAAAGCCGATCGTCCCGGACCACTCGCTGAGCCGGTGCGGGTTCACGCAGACGACCGGCGAGGTCTCGGAGAGGCCGTAGCCCTCGACGATCGCCTGACCGGTCGCCTCCTTCCAGCGGCTCGCCACCGCCTTCTGCACGGCCATGCCGCCCGCCACCACGTAATCCACGTGAGAGAAGTCGACCGTGCCGATCTGCGGGTGGTTGTTGAGCAGGTTGAACAGCGTGTTCACGCCCGAGAAATGCGTGAAGTGGCTCTTGGCCAGCGTCTTCACGAAGCCGTCGGCGTCGCGCGGGTTCGGGATCAGCAGGCAGGTGCCGCCGAGCCGCATGAAGAAGAAGAAGCAGCAGGTCAGCGCGAAGATGTGATAGAGCGGCAGCGCCGTGACCATGGTCCGACGCTCGGCGGTGTCGGAGGCTCCGAACCAGAGCTGGCACTGCTCGACATTGGCCATGATGTTGCGGTGGGTCAGCATCGCGGCCTTGGCGATGCCCGTGGTACCGCCCGTATACTGGAGGAAGGCGAGGTCGTCCGGCGCGATCTCGACCCGCTTCCGGCGCAGGCTCCGGCCCGCCTTCACCGCCGCCTCGAAGCGCGTCGTGATCGCGGCCGGGAGCCGGAAGGGCTTCACCGCCTTCTTGACGTGGCGGGAGGCGAGATCGATCACCCGACCCTTCAGGCCGAGCCCGTCGCCGGGGCCGGCGACGACGATGCGGTCCAGAGTCAGGTCCGGCAGGGCCTCGGCGACGGTGTGGCCGAAATTCTCCAGCACGATCAGCACGCGCGCGCCGGAATCGTTGAGCTGCGCGATCAGCTCGCGGGGCGTGTAGAGCGGGTTGACGTTCACGGCCGTGCAGCCGGCGATGAGGACGGCGAACAGCGCCACCGGGTAGGCGGCGACGTTCGGCATCATGATCGCGACCCGGTCGCCCTTGCCGAGCCCCTGCCCCTGCAGCCAGGCCGCCAGCGCCTCCGACCGCGCGCCGAGATCGGCATAGCTGATCGAGGTGCCGAAGCTGATGATGGCCGGCCGGTCGGCGTAGCGCCCCATGCTCGTCTCGAACAGGTCGGCCAGCGTGCCCAGCCGCTCGACGTCGATCTCCGGGGGCACGCCGGGCGGATAGGCAGCCAGCCAGGGCCGCTCGGCACGGATGTCTTGGATCACGGCGATCCTCCCTCTCGTCTCGGCGGCTCGCGGCTGCCCAGGGCTTTGCCCCATTGCGCAACGGATTAGCGGGATCGCGCCGGATTGATCAAGGCATTTCGGGAATAAGTATGCCCACGCAGCGCGGTGATCGCGCTGTGTGGGAGCAGGGCGGCGACGAGCAATCCGGCGGCAATTCCGAACTGCGGTATGGTCAGGGGGCGCCGCGGCCAGAGCCCGATCCCGGCCTCGCGGGCGAGGCCGAGGATCGCGAAGGCGAGCCAGAGGGCGAGGAAGCGCAGGATCAGCCCACCGAGATGGGCGGGAAGCGCGCGCCGCCAGCCGACGCGAGGGCGGTGCCCGCGATTCGTCATCAGGACGGCGAGGCCGAGCACCGTGCCGAAGAGCGAGGCGGCGGCGGCGGTGCCGAGCGCGTAGGCGAGCGGGAACGGCATCTGGTTCAGGAAGCCGATGCCGCCGGTCGCGAAGCCCGCGCGCAGCACGAGCCCGCCGAAGGTCGGGTGCAGGCAGGCGGCGAGGACGAGGCCGAGGCCCGCGAGCCCGCCGATCAGGCGACGCGGCACGGAGGCCGGGCCGGGCCCGAAGGCGACCGCGAGGATGCGCGCGAGCGCGTAGACGATCGCGAAGGCGAAGAGGGGATACTGGTCGAGGAAGAAGCCGTAGAAGCGCGCCTGAACGGAAGGCGGCAGGGCAGAGCCCTGGTCGAACCCCGTGACCGCGACGAGCGCGGCGGCGAGGAGCGAGGCGGCGAGCGGCGCGAAGGCGACGAGGGCCGGCCCGGCCTCTTGGGTTGCTTCGGGATCGCTCACGGCGCCGTCCCTCCCGGCATCGCCGCCTCCAATCCGAGGGACAGCCCTACTTCGCCTCGTAATGCTCGCGCACCAGCCGGTCGAGGAGGCGCACGCCCCAGCCCGCGCCCCAGCTCCGGTTGATCTCGGTGGCGTTCGAGGACATGCCGACGCCCGCGATGTCGAGATGCGCCCAGGGCACGTCGTTGACGTAGCGCTTGATGAAGGAGGCCGCCGTCGCCGCGCCGCCGTGGCGCCCGCCCGTGTTCTTCATGTCGGCGAATTTCGAGTCGATCGCCTTGTCGAAGGAGGGCGCCAGCGGCATCCGCCAGACCTTCTCGCCCGTCGCCTCGCCGGCCGCGGTGATCCGGGCGGCCAGCTCGTCGTCGTTCGAGAACAGGCCCGCGATGTCCTGGCCGAGGGCCACGATGATCGCGCCCGTCAGGGTCGCCAGATCGATCATGAATTTCGGCTTGTAGGCGCCCTGGATGTGCCAGATCACGTCGGCCAGCACGAGGCGGCCCTCCGCGTCGGTGTTGATCACCTCGATCGTCTGGCCGGACATGGAGGTGACGATGTCGGAGGGGCGGTAGGAGCCGCCGTCGGGCATGTTCTCGACGATGCCGATGGCACCGACCACGTTCACCTTCGCCTTGCGGCTCGCGAGCGCGTGGAGCGTGCCGACGACGGCGGCGGCACCGCCCATGTCGCCCTTCATGTCCTCCATGCCGCCGGCCGACTTGATCGAGACGCCGCCCGAATCGAACACGACGCCCTTGCCGATCAGCGCCACCGGCGGCTCAGACCGGTCGGCCGCGCCGTTCCAGCGCATCACCACGACGCGGGGCTCGCGCACGGAGCCCTGCGCCACGGCGAGGAGCGCGCCCATCCCGAGCTCGCGCATCCGGGCGGGCTCCAGGATCTCGATCTCGACGCCGAGCTTCGACAGGGCCGAGGCACGCCGGGCGAACTCCTCGGGATAGAGGACGTTCGGCGGCTCGTTGATCAGGTCGCGGGCGATGAGCACGCCCTCGGCCACGGCGTCGGACGCCTTCGCGGCCTCGGCAGCCGCCTCATGCTCGGGCAGCAGCAGGTGCAGCGTGGTGCCGCCGTTCTCGTCGGCATCGGGCTTCTTCTTCGTCTTGTAGCGGTCGAAGCTGTAGCTGCGCAGGCGCGCGCCGAGGGCGAACTCGGCCGCGTTCTCGGGCGTCACGGCGCCCCCGTTCGCGCCGAGCACCACCCGCGCGGTGCGCCCCGAGACCTTGCCGGCGGTGAAGCCGCCGAGCACCGGCCAATCGGTCTTGGCGCGGTCCTTCTCGGAGCCGAGGCCGATCACCACCAAGCGGTCCGCCTCGATCCCGGCCGGTGCCGGCAGCACCAGGGCGGAGAGCGAGCGGCCCTTGAACTTCTCGGCTGCGGCGGCGCGGGCGACGAGATCCGCTCCGCCGGCGCCGATCACGTCCCGCGCCGCGGAGCCGAGGGCGAGGTCGTCCCCGACGAACACCACCAGATCGCCGCGACCGGCGGAACCGAGCGGGCCGAAGGTGATGGTGATAGCGTCCGCCATGTCGTTGCTTTCCGTCAGCCGATGATGTCTCTGGGCGCGGGCTCGCCCGGGCGCGCCGCGGGCCGGCCCTCTGCCTGTGTAGCCTCTGAGGCGCAGAACGCAACGCGGCGCCGGGCCTCCCCGGGTCGCGGCGGGGCGCCCTCAAACCGCCCTTTTCGGGGCGCTCTCAGCGGAAGAGCCGGCGCGGGGGCGGACGGCGGGAGCCGCGGATTCGGCGGCGCGATCACGGTCGCGCGAGGACGAGGGCGGGCGACCGATCGGGACCCCATGACGACCCCATGACGCAGATCGAGCGCTACATATTCCGGATCGCGCTCTCCGCCTTCCTCGCCTGCCTCGTCGGGCTGACGGGCACGATCTGGGTAACGCAGGCCCTGCGCGAGCTCGACCTGATCACGGCCAAGGGGCAGACGCTCCTCATCTTCCTGTTCGTCACCGGCCTGTCGCTGCCGACGCTGATCGCCGTCATCTCGCCGATGGCCCTGTTCATCGCGGTCATCTACGCGCTGAACAAGCTGAACGGCGATTCCGAGCTGATCGTGATGTCGGCGGCCGGCATGAAGCCCCGTTCCATCCTGCGCCCGTTCCTCACCCTCGCCTTCGCGATCGCCTTCCTCACCGCCTTCCTGACGATCCAGGTGATGCCGTCGAGCTTCCAGGAATTGCGGGACGTCGTGACCCGGGTGCGGGGCGACCTGATCGCGAACGTGCTCAAGGAGGGGCAGTTCACGAGCCTTGAGAACGGCATCACCTTCCACTTCCGCGAGCGCGGCCAGGGCGGCGCCCTGCTCGGCCTGTTCATCCAGGACAAGCGCGAGGCCGGCAAGACGAAGGTCTACCTCGCCGAGCGGGGGCAGGCGATCGAGGTCGACGGGCAGAGCTACCTCGCCCTGGAGAAGGGCAGCGTCCACCAGCAATTGAAGGATTCGCGGGATTCCTCGATCCTCACCTTCGAGCGCTACACGATCGACCTCGCCGCGTTCGCGCCGCCGGATGCCGAGATCGTCTACAAGCCGCGCGAACGCTCGACGACGCAGCTCCTCTTCCCCGACCGGAGCGAGCGCTACTATCTCGCCCAGAAGGGCCGCTTCCGCGCCGAGCTGCACGACCGGCTCTCGGCCTGGCTCTACCCGATCGCCCTCACCTTCATCGCCTTCGCCGCCCTCGGCGACCCGCGCACCACGCGCCAGGGCCGCGGCCTGTCGGTGGCCGGCGCCATCGTCGCCGTCACGCTCCTGCGGATCGCGGGCTTCGCGGCGACGAGCGCGGCCGCGCGCAGCGCCGGGGCCGTGGTGGCGATCTACGCCGTGCCCCTCCTCGCGATCGGCCTGTCCGCCCTCGTCATCTTCCACGGCCCGGCCGTGCGCGCGTCCGGCGCGCGCCTCGCCGCCGGGTTCCGGCGTCTGCGCGCGCGCGCGCCGCGGCTGGCGGCGGGCTGAGGCGGATGCTGATCGGCGCGACCCTCGGGCGCTACTTCGCCCTGCGCTTCCTGCGCACGGTGCTCGGCGTCTTCATCACCGTCTTCGC
Source organism: Methylobacterium sp. BE186 (assembly GCF_031457035.1). Lineage (NCBI taxonomy): Bacteria > Pseudomonadati > Pseudomonadota > Alphaproteobacteria > Hyphomicrobiales > Methylobacteriaceae > Methylobacterium > Methylobacterium sp. BE186. Next base: position 48,480 of record NZ_JAVDVV010000010.1, on the reverse strand, counting down.
CCTCGTCTACACCCTCGACTTCGTGGAGCTCCTGCGGCGCGCCGGCGATGCGGAGGGCGCCACGGCGGGGCTGATGGCGCAGCTCTCGCTCTTCCGGACGCCGACTGTCGCCGAGGGCGTGCTGCCCTTCGCCGTCCTGTTCGGCTCGATGGCGACCCTGCTGCAGCTCTCGCGCAAGCTCGAACTGGTCGTTGCCCGCGCCGCTGGCATCTCGGCGTGGCAGTTCCTGCAGCCGGGCCTTCTCGTGGCGCTCGCCATCGGCGCCTTCACCATCGGCATCTACAATCCGGTCTCGGCGATGCTGAAGCAGCGCTCGACCGTGATCGAGGCCAAGATCTTCGCCCGCTCCACCAAGGCGGGGTCGGGCAAGGATCTGTGGATCCGCCAGAAGGGCCTCGACGGGCAGGCGATCGTGCGGGCGGAGACGGCCATCGAGGGCACCACGACGCTCGCCGGCGTCTCGGTCTTCACCTTCGACGAGGCGGGCTCCTTCGTCTCGCAGATCGAGGCGGCGCGGGCGACCCTGCACGACGGCTACTGGGAGTTGAGCGAAGCCCGTGTGCTCGCGCCGGGCGTGCCGCCGGAACCCTTCAACACCTATCTCATCGCCTCGCCGCTCGATCCGGGGCAGGTGCAGCAGCGCTTCACGCCCCCGGATTCTGTGCCTTTCTGGCAACTTCCCGAGACCATCGCGCGGACGGAGCGGGCGGGGTTGGATGCGACCCGGTACCGACTCCAGTATGATGTGCTCCTGGCCAGGCCGATGCTCTTCGTCGCCATGGTCCTCGTGGCGGCAACCGTTTCCTTACGGTTCTTCCGCTTTGGTGGTGTCGGCAAGCTCGTGCTCGGGGGCGTCGCGGCGGGCTTCGCCCTCTACGTCGCCCGTCAGGTCATGGAGGGGCTCGGCGCCTCGGGGATCGTGGCGGCGCCGGTGGCGGCGTGGTTTCCGGCCGTGGTAGGGAGTCTTCTCGGTACGCTCACGCTTCTGTACCAGGAGGACGGCTGAGGCTGCGGCTTCTGACGGCAGGCGAGGAACGACCGTGGCAGGAGTTGGGACGCGCGTTGCGTAGGGTCGCCGACATTGCATGGACCGCCGGCTTGCTGGCGCTGATGACGGCCGCCACCCCCCTGGCGACCGCGACGCAGGCGGCTGCCCAGAAGGCGGGCGCGCGCGGCGCCGCCCCGGGCGCGCTGCAGGGCAAGCCCGGCGACAAGCTCCTCGTCGAGGCGGACGAGCTCATCTACGACAACGACCGCAACACGGTGACCGCCCGCGGCAATGCCGAGCTGCATTACGGCCCCCGCACCCTGCAGGCCGACAGCGTCCGCTACGACCGCGGCGCGAGCCGCGTGATCGCGGAGGGCAACGTCCGCCTGACCGACCGGGACGGCGCCGTCGTCACCGGCGACCGGATGGAGCTAACGGACGATTTCAAGAACGGCTTCATCGACTCGCTGCGCGTGCAGCAGACGGTGGAGCAGCGCGGCGAGGTGGTGCGCACGCGCTTCTCGGCGCCCCGCGCCGAGCGCATCGCGGGCGAGCAGACGAGCTTCGACTACGGCACCTACACGGCTTGCGAGCCCTGCAAGGACAATCCGGAGAAGCCGCCGCTCTGGCAGGTGCGCGCGGCCAAGATCATCCACAACAACGAGACCCACACGGTCTATTTCGAGGATTCGCGGCTCGAGCTCGGCGGTATCCCGGTCGCCTACCTGCCCTATTTCGAGGCGCCCGACCCGACGGTGAAGCGCAAGACCGGCTTCCTGACGCCGCGCTTCGTCACCTCGACCGCCCTCGGCACGGGCGTCGCGACGCCCTTCTTCTTCAACGTGGCGCCGAATTACGACCTCACGCTGACGCCGGCCTTCCTGAGCCGCCAGGGCGTGCTGGGCCAAGCGGAGTTCCGGCACCGGCTGGAGACCGGCAGCTACAACCTGCGCCTGAGCGGGATCTTCCAGACGACGCCGAGCGCCTTCCTGCCCGGCCCCCTCGGCGCGGGCGACCGGGATTTCCGCGGCTCGGTCGAGACCCGCGGCCGCTTCTACATCAACGACCGCTGGACCACGGGCTGGGACGTCGTCGGCGTCACGGACAAGTGGTTCCTCGACAATTATCGCATCCGCAACCAGAGCATCGTCACCGACTATTTCCGCGAGGCGGTCTCGACGGCCTACCTCAACGGCCAGGGCGACCGCTCGTGGTTCGAGGCGCGGGGCTACTACTTCAAGGTGCTGTCGAGCTTCGACTGGCAGAAGGAGCAGCCCGTCGTCGCGCCGGTGATCGACTACGAGAAGCGGATCAACGGGCCGGATCCCCTCGGCGGCGAATTGCGCTTCGAGGGCAACATCACGAGCCTCACCCGCGAGGCGACGGATTTCCAGGGCCTGCCCCGCTCGAACGCCTACCTGTTCAGCCCGAGCGTCAACGGGATCAACTACCCGCTCTACGACACGTGCAGCACCTTCACGCGCTCGACCTGCCTGATCCGGGGCCTGGCCGGCACCAACACCCGCGCCTCGGCCCAGGTCTCCTGGCGCCGCAGCTTCATCGACCCGCTCGGGCAGGTGATCACGCCCTTCGCGTATCTGCGCACCGACGCCTTCTTCGTGAACCCGAGCCTGTCCGGCTACCAGAACGCCCTGGTGCCGACGATCGCCAATATCGGCGAGGGCTCGTCGGGGCGCGTCATGCCGGCGGTCGGCGTCGACTACCGCTATCCCTTCGTCTCCGATGCCGGCCGCTTCGGCGTCCACACGCTGGAGCCGATCGCCCAGGTGATCGCGCGGCCGAGCGAGACCCGCATCGGGCGCCTGCCGAACGAGGATGCGCAGAGCCTCGTCTTCGACGACACCTCGCTGTTCGAGTGGGACAAGTTCTCGGGCTACGACCGCGTCGAGGGCGGCGTGCGCGCCAATCTCGGCGGCCAGTATTCGGTGGTGACGCCGGCCGGCTGGTACGCCAACGTCCTGTTCGGCGAATCCGTGCAGATCGCGGGCGTCAACTCGTTCCGGCGCGGCGACATCGCCAATGTCGGCCTCGAATCGGGCCTGGAGAACCGGCGCTCGGACTTCGTCGGCCGCTTCCAGCTCTCGCCGAACCAGCATATCAGCCTGATCACCCGCGCCCGCTTCGACCAGGCGGATTTCGGGGTCAACCGGTTCGAGAGCGGCGTCACGGCGCGGTTCTCGCCCTTCCTGCCGCTGACGGTCTCGGCCTTCTACTCGTTCTACGAGGCCCAGCCCCTGCTCGGCTTCAACAACCACCGCGAGGGCATCACGGCCTCGGCGACCTACCACATCACGCCGAACTGGTTCCTCACGGGCTCCGCGCTGGTCGACCTGACGCACTATCTCGACGCGCGCGATTCCTACAACGACGCCCTGCGCAGCTACCTCGCCAACCCGATCGGCCAGATGCCGCTCGCGCCCAGCAGCAACCGCTTCTACCTGTCGGGCATGAGCCTCGGCGGCGGCTACCAGGACGAGTGCACCACGATCTCGCTGAACTACATCATCTCGCCGATCGCCACCGCGCTCGGCGTCCGCGAGCGCAACCAGACCGTGCTCCTGCGCGTCGAGCTGAAGACGCTCGGCGAGGCGGACCTGCGCCAGAACGTCGGCACGCCGATCACCGCCGACGGCATCGCGGCGGTGCGCTGAGCGTTGAACCCGACGCGACGGGCTCCGGATGAGCCGGGCCGCGCCGGGGAACCGGCGAACTCGATCCCGACGAGGCGGGCTGACCGACCGATGACGGCATGATGCAGGATCGCCCTCCCCTCGCCCTCACCCTCGGCGATCCCGCCGGGATCGGGCCGGAACTCGCCCTCGCCGCCTGGCGGGCGCGGAGCGCGAACCCCGGCGTGCCGCCCTTCTTCCTCGTCGCGGACCCGGCCTTCGTCGAGCGCACCGCCTACCGGCTCGGCGAGACCGTGCCGGTGGCGGAGATCGACCCCGAGACGGCGGCCGAGGTTTTCCCGCGCGCCCTGCCGGTGGTGCCCCTGCCGAGCGGGACGCCGATCGAGGCGCTGCCGGCCAAGCCCGATCCGGCACATGCCGGCGCGACGATCGAATCCATCACCGCGGCGGTCGGCTTCGTGCAGGCCGGCCGCGCCTCGGCGATCGTGACGAACCCGATCGCGAAATACGTCCTCACGCAGGTCGGCTTTGCCCATCCGGGCCACACCGAGTTCCTGGCCGCCCTGGCGGCGGGACCCGGCGCCGAGCCTCCGCTGCCCGTCATGATGATCTGGAGCGAGGGGCTCGCCGTCGTGCCCGTCACGATCCACGTGGCGCTGCGCCGGGTGCCGGACCTCCTCACCGCCGATCTCGTCGAGCGCACCGCCCGCATCGTCGCGGCCGACCTCACGGCGCGCTTCGGCATGGAGCGCCCGCGCCTCGTCCTGGCGGGCCTCAACCCCCATGCGGGCGAGGCCGGGACGATGGGCACGGAAGACCGCGACGTGCTCGCACCCGTCGTCGAGCGGCTGCGCGCGGAGGGGCTCGACATCCGCGGGCCGCTGCCCGCCGACACGCTGTTCCACGCCCGCGCCCGCGCCACCTACGACGTGGCGCTGGCCCCGACCCACGATCAGGCCCTGATCCCGATCAAGACGATCGCCTTCGACGAGGGCGTCAACGTCACCCTCGGCCTGCCCTTCATCCGGACCTCGCCGGATCACGGCACCGCCTTCGACATCGCCGGCCAGGGCATCGCCCGGCCCGACAGCCTGATCGCGGCCCTGCGCCTCGCCGACCGGCTCGCGGGCCACGTCGCCGCGCGCCGGCCGGCCCGGGCCGTCGCCGACGTGCTCCCGATCAGCGACTACCTGAACCGGCCCCGCCCGAGCCGCCCGACCCATTTCGACCCGACCGACGAGCTATGAGCGCCTCGGACGGGCTGCCGCCCCTGCGCGAGGTCGTGCGCCGGCACGGCCTGGAGCCGAAGAAGGCCCTCGGCCAGAACTTCCTCTACGACCTGAACCTGACGGGGCGCATCGCGCGGGCGGCGGGGCCGCTCGACGGCGTGACCGTGGTCGAGGTCGGCCCCGGCCCCGGCGGCCTGACCCGGGCCCTGCTGGCGGAGGGTGCCGCCCGCGTCGTCGCGATCGAGCGCGACCCGCGCGCCCTGCCGGCGCTGGCCGAGATCGCGGCGCATTACCCGGGCCGGCTGGAAGTGGTCGACGCCGACGCGCTCGCCTTCGACCCGCGCCCGCTCCTGGGCGATGGCCCCGCCCGGATCGTGGCGAACCTCCCCTACAATGTCGGGACCGCGCTCCTGACCGGCTGGCTGGAGGGCGAGGCGTGGCCATCCTGGTGGGATTCGGCGACGCTGATGTTCCAGCGCGAGGTCGCGGAGCGGATCGTCGCCGACGAGGGCGCCCGCGCCGATTACGGGCGCCTCGGCGTCCTCTGCGGCTGGCGCACCCGGGCCGACATCCTGTTCGACGTGGCGCCCTCCGCCTTCGTGCCGCCGCCGAAGGTGACGTCGAGCGTGGTGCGGCTCGTCCCCCGGACGGATCCCCTGCCCTGCCGCGCGGGCGCGCTCGAAGCGGTTACCCGGGCGGCCTTCGGCCAGCGCCGCAAGATGCTGCGCCAGAGCCTGAAGGCCCTGGTTCCGGAGCCCGCCGCCCTCCTGGCCGCCACGGGAATCCCCGAGACGGCGCGGGCGGAGGAGGTGCCGGTCGCCGGCTTCGTCGCGCTCGCCAACGCATGGGACGCGCAGAGAAAAGCCGGCGCCGCGTGAGCGGCGCCGGCCATCGAAGGTGGTTGTTTCGAACGCTTAGGCCGTCTGCTGGATCGCCGAGAGCATCCAGGGGCGGCCGGGGCCGCGCACGAAGGTCCAGACCTCGGTGGCCTCGCCCGGCTCGGTCTCCACGACGCGGTTCGTGTTGCGGTCGAGCTTCGCGTCCTTGAGCGAGTAGCGCATCGCGACCGTGGCGTACTCGGCCTGACCCTCGCCCCAGGCTTCCGCGAGGTCGCCCTGCAGGAGCTTGACGTCCGAGATCCGGTTGACGATGCCGCGGGCTGCGTTGGCGCGCAGCTCCTCCTCGAAGTAGCCCGCCATCTCCGGCGTCGCGATGTTGCGCAGGGTCACCATGTCCTCGCGGGAATAGGCATCCTGCACGTCGCCGAGGATCCGCTCGAAGACCTGGTAGTCCTGCGGGCCGATCTGCACCGGGCGCTGCTGGGCGGGGCGCTGCGCGCCGCCGCCCATCAGGCCGCCGAGGCCGCTGGACGCCATGCCGGCAGGGCCGGGCTGGCCGCCACGCGGGTCGGGGCCGTTGTCGAGGCTCTGGCGGGCGTAGGGCGCGCCCGCGCCGGCCGGCTGCTGGCGGCGGCGGAAGAAGCGCACGGCGAGCACGATCAGGCCGACGATGAGACCGACCTGCAGCAGCAGGCCGAGGAACGAGGCGATGCCGCCGAGGCCCCCGAAGAACCCGCCGCCGATCAGCGCGCCGAGAAGGCCGGCGCCGAGAAGGCCCGCGAAGAAGCCGCCGCCGAAGCGGCGCCCCTGGCTCGGGGCCTGCATGCCGGGATTGGACATGCCCGGGCCGGGCTGGGTCTGCGAGCGCTGGATCGGCGCGGCGGTGCCGGGCGCCGTGGGGGTCGCGGACGGTGCGTTGAAGGTCCGGCTTCCGCGCGAGCCGACGGAGCCGCCGCCGCCCGGACGGGCCTCGACGACCGGCGCCGCGACCGTCAGCGCTGCAGCGAGCGCGAGGAGGGCCGCGGTGCGCTTGCGGCGCGTGTGGGAGGTGAGCATCGATACGCCTCTGCGAGAGAAAACGTGGTGGCGTGAGCGCCACCGACGATATGGGAACGCTCGAGCGGGAATTTTAGTCCGGTTTCGCCTCACCTTTCGGTGACAAAGCCGGCCCGGCGACGGCGGCCTCGGCAGGTTTCAGGCGGCGGCGGGGAAGATGAGGCGGACGCTTGTCCCCTCTCCCTGCCGGCTGTCGATCGCGACGGTCCCGTTCTGCCGCTTCATCAAGCCGTGGACGATGGCGAGCCCCGCGCCCCGGCCGGCCTCGCGGCTCGTGGCGAAGGGGGCGAGCGCGCGCGCCAGCATCTCCTGCGACATGCCGGTTCCGGTATCGCTCACGAGGATGCCGACGGCGCCGTCGGACGGGCGCTGGATCGTGCGGTCTCCCACCGGCACAGGGAAGGTCGCGATCGTGATGGTGCCGCCCCGCGGCATCGCCTCGCAGGAATTGGCGACGATGTGGGCGAGCGCCAGTTCGAGCTGCGTCGGGTTGCTCAGCGCCCGCGGCAGGTTCGGGCTGGTCTCGACCGTCAGGGTGATGCTCGGCGGCAGGGATTCCCGCAGGCGCCCGGCGATCTCGGCGACCACCGCGTCGAGATCGACGGCGCGGACCTCCGGCGCGATCCGGCGGGAGAAGGCGAGGAGCTGGCGCGTCAGCACGGCGGCGCGTTCGGCGGCGTCCGTGGAGCGGGTCACCGCCCGCTGGATGAAGGGCTCCTGCTTGTCCACGAGGCGGCGCTTCAGCCCGTCGATGTAGCCGATCAGGATCTGGAGGAAGTTGTTGAACTCGTGCGCGACGCTGTTGGTGAGGAGGCCGAGGGCCTCGCGCTGCCGCGACAGGGCGAGCGCGCCCTCCATCTCGCGGCGCCGGGTCACGTCGACGATCTGGCCGAGGCGGAGGGGGCTGCCCGCGACCGGCGCCTGGGTCAGGCTCGCCCAGAAGGTGCTGCCGTCGCCGGCCATCGCCAGGAACTCGGCGCCGCCCTCGCCCGGGGCCGCGCCGGGCCACAGGCTCGCGATGCCGCGCCCGCGCACCTCCGCCGCGCTGCGGCGGGCGAGCGACAGGAAGGCGGGGTTCGCGTAGACGATCGGCGCGCCGTCGCGGCGCGGGTCGGTCAGGATGGCGGGTACGGCGGCGGCGTCGAGGAGCGCGACCCAGCCCGGCTCGATCTCGGCCACGCCGCTCACGTCCTCAGGTCCGGGCTCTCGCATCGCGCTGTCGGCCTCGACGGGCCCTGAGCCCACGGTGCCCTCACCGATAGCGGGAACCGCAGGGCGGGTCGAGAGAGGCAGGGGCCGCGGGACCGGCGCGGGGCGGGCGCTACTGCCGCACCCACATCACCCGGGCCATCCAGGCGATGTCGCCGACCCCGACCACGCGATCCTCATGGTCGGGGTTGAGGGAGGCGAGCTCGATCGTGCGGGCCGTGCGGCGGCGCATCTCCTTCGCCAGCACCTCTCCGGAGCCGAGGCGAACCACCACCCGGTCGCCCTTGCGCAGGCTCGCGGTCGGGGAGACGATGAGCACGTCGCCGTCCCGGTAGAGCGGGGCCATCGAGTCGCCCTGCACCTCCAGCGCGAAGGCCCTCTCCTCCCCGATGTCGGGGAACTCGATCTCCTCCCAGCCCGGGCCGCCGGTCGGCATGCCCTCCTCGTTGAAGAGCCGGCCGGCGCCGGCCTGCGTCATGCCGATGAGCGGGATCATCGAGCGCGGCGGCCCCTCCCGCGGCTCGATCAGGCGCAGGAGCTCGTCGAGGCTCGCGCCGGTGGCGGCGAGCACCTTCGAGATCGACTCGGTGGAGGGCCAGCGCTTGCGTCCGTCCGGGCCGATCCGCTTCGACCGGTTGAAACTCGTGGCGTCGAGCCCCGCCCTGCGGGCGAGGCCCGAGGCCGAGAAGCCGTGGCGCTCGGCCAAGCGATCGATCGCAGTCCAGATCTGCTCGTGGGACAGCATCTCGGGCTCGGGGCTGGGTCGGCCGCTAAGACGCACGGCCTAGTTGTAGGAAAGTAGAACTACCTGATCTAAAAGGCAATTGAGCTTGCGAATGTTTCACGCACGCGGCCGGTCCGGCACCGGGAAATGTCGGGGACCGCACCGGCTGGCCCGCCCGGTGCGGTTGCGCCGGGTGGCGGCCCGGCATTATCGACGGGCGGTTCAACGCGCAGGCCGGATGCCAGGATGCCGCTCATCTACAAGATCTGTCCCGAGAGCCTCTGGCGGGAGGCCGAGGCCGCCGGGCGCTTCACGGGCGCCCCGGTCGACCACGCGGACGGGTTCATCCACTTCTCGACCGCAGCGCAGGTGGCCGAGACGGCGGCCCGCCACTTCGCCACCGCGGGCGACCTCCTCCTCGTCGCGGTCGAGGCCGAGGCGCTCGGGCCGGCCCTGCGCTACGAGCCGTCCCGCGGAGGCGACCTCTTCCCGCATCTCTACGCCGAGCTGCCGGTCTCGGCGGTGCGCGCGGTCGAGCCGCTGCCTCTCGGCCCGGACGGGCGCCACGTCTTCCCGAAGGGGCTCGGAGCGGACGAGGTGCGCGCGTGATCGGCGCCCTCTTCCCCCTCGTCCGGCCTGTCCTGCACGGGCTCGATGCCGAGAGCGCGCACAATCTGACGCTGCGCGGCCTGAAGCTGCTGCCGCCGCGGCGCCCGGCCCCGGACGATCCGCGCCTCACGCTCGACTGCCTCGGTCGCCGCTTCCCCAACCCGGTCGGCCTCGCGGCGGGCTTCGACAAGGGAGCCGAGGTGCCGGACGCGATGCTCGGCCTCGGCTTCGGCTTCGTCGAGGTCGGCGGCGTGGTGCCGAAGGCGCAGCCCGGCAACCCGGCGCCGCGGGTGTTCCGCCTCACCCGGGACCGTGCCGTCATCAACCGGTTCGGGCTCAACAGCGAGGGCCTCGCGGTCGTCGCGCGGCGCCTGGAGGCCCGCCGCAGCCGCCAGGGCATCGTCGGCGTCAACATCGGCGCGAACAAGGACTCGGCCGACCGGCTCGCCGATTACGTCGCCTGCACGGGGGCGCTCGCGCCGCTCGTCGCCTTCATCACGGTCAACGTCTCCTCGCCGAACACGCCGGGCCTGCGCGACCTGCAGGGCGAGGCCTTCCTCGACGAGCTCCTCGCCCGCGTGGTCGAGGCCCGCGACGCGTCGCATCCCGGCACCGCGATCCTGCTCAAGATCGCCCCCGACATCGATCTCGCGAGCCTCGACGCGATCTGCGCGACGGCGCTGCGCCGGGGCGTGCAGGGGCTCGTCGTCTCGAACACGACGGTGGCGCGGCCCGCGAGCCTCACGGAATCCGCCCTGGCGCGGGAGACGGGCGGCCTGTCCGGGCGCCCCCTCTTCGGCCCGGCGACGCGGCTCCTGGCCGAGACCTACCTGCGGGTCGAGCGCCGGCTGCCCCTCGTCGGCGTCGGCGGCATCGATTCGGCCGAGGCCGCCTGGGCGAAGATCCGGGCCGGCGCGAGCCTGCTCCAGCTCTATTCCGCCCTCGTCTATGCGGGGCCGGGCCTCGTCTCCGAGATCAAGGCCGGCCTCGTGCAGCGGATGAAGGCGGAGGGGTTGACCGGGCTCTCCGCCGTCGTCGGACGGGACGCGGCAGAGCTCGCGACATCCGCCTGAGGCGCGGGCGGCGTCTCCTCCGATCTCCGGAGGGGACGGCCCGGCCGGTGCCCCGTCAGTGCCCCGTCAGTGCCCCTTGGCGGCGATCGCCTCGGACCAGACGACGGCGCGCTTGGCCATGCCGATATGCTGGCGCTCGTACATGCGGCCCTCGACCTTGATGGCGCCGCGCTTGGCGTTCTCGGGCAGGTCGAACGCGTCGATCACGAGGCGGGCGCGGCGCACCTCCTCCTCGGTCGGGGCGAAGGAGGTGTTGGCGGGTTCCAGCTGGTTCGGGTGGATCAGCGTCTTGCCGTCGAAGCCGAGGTCGCGGGCCTGCCGGCACTCGACGCGGCAGCCCTCCACGTCGCCGATGTCGTTCCAGACGCCGTCGAGGATGGTCAGCCCCTCCGCGCGGGCGGCCGCCAGCGTGAACATGATCCAGGGCAGCATCGGCACGCGGCCGGGGACGAGCTGCGCCCAGGTGTCCTTGGCGAGATCGTTCGTGCCGAGCACGAAGCAGGTGAGCCGGGTGCGCGGGTCGCGCTTGGCGGCGGCGATCTTCTGGATGTTGAGGATCGCGGCCGGCGTCTCGATCATCGCCCAGATCTTGATCTCGGGCGGGGCGTCGAGGGCCTCCAGATGGTCGGCGATGCTCTCCAGCACGGCCGGCGAGGACACTTTCGGCATCAGGATCGCGTCGGGGCGGGCGGCGATGGCGGCCCGCAGGTCCGCGTCGCCCCAGGGCGTCTGCGGCGCGTTCACCCGGATGATGATCTCGCGGTCGCCGTAGGCGCCGCTGCGCGCGGCCGCGCAGACCTGCTCGCGGGCGAGCTCCTTCTCCTCCGGCCCGACCGCGTCCTCGAGGTCGAGGATCAGCGAATCGGCCGGCAGCGTCTTGGCCTTGTCCAGCGCGCGCGGGTTGGAGCCCGGCATGTAGAGCACGCTGCGGCGCAGGCGAAGATCGGACATGGGCTGCTTCCTCGTGGTGTGCGGCAACCGTTTAGAGCAAGGCAGCGGCCATGCCACGAGGCGCCCCAGAAAAATGCGCGATAATCCGCGGGGTTTGATACCGCCGGGCCGTGGCGTTGCGGCACAACCCGGCGGCGACTGCTAGAGAGCCCGGCACGCCACCATCGACGAGAGACATCATGCCCCTTCTTCGCTTCGACCTGATCGAGGGCCGCACCGAGGCCGAGCTGACAACGCTGCTCGACGCCGCCCACGAGGCGATGCTGGAGGCATTCCGCGTGCCGCCGGGCGACCGCTACCAGATCGTGACCGAGCACAAGCCGTCGCGGATGGTGATCGAGGATACCGGGCTCGGCATCCCGCGTACCCGGAACGTCGTCGTGGTGCAGATGATCACCCGGCCCCGCTCGCAGGAAATGAAGCAGACCTTCTATCGGCTCCTCACCGAGAAGCTCGAGGCGCGCTGCGGCATCGCCCCGTCCGACGTGATGGTCTCCTGCGTGGTCAACACCGATGCGGATTGGAGCTTCGGCCACGGGCGCGCGCAGTTCCTCACCGGGGAACTCTGAACACTCCCTCCCGCCTCAGACGGGACAGGGCCGGCGCCCCCGTTTGGTCATGTTCGGCTGCGAAAGCGGCGCCGGATCAATGGGGGTGACACGCCATGAAGGCAGTCTGTTTCGGCCTGATGCTCGCTGCGGCCGCCGCCGCGCCGCAGGCGGCGCTCGCGGGCAGCAGCACGACGATCGGCGTCGGCTCGGGCGCGGTGGCCGGCGCCATCGTCGGGGGCCCGATCGGTGCGGTGGCGGGCGCCGTGATCGGCGGGGTCGTCGGCTCGTCGAGCGAGCGGGCGGGCGGGCGCCGCCATCGCCGGGTCCGGGCCTATCGCCGCTCCCGCGCCGAGGCCGCGCCCGTGCGCCGCTACGTGCAGCGTGGCGCCGAGCCGGTCGCGCAATCGGCCGCGCCGCCGAGCCTCACGCCCCGCGCGCCGACGCAGACCGGGTCGGTCGCCGGCTCGGGCTGGAAGGACCCGCGCTGAGGCCCGCCGGGCCTCAGCCCCGCGCGGTGCCCGGGCTCGGTGCGGCCGCGCCGCGGCCCAGCCCGAAGGTCGTCCGCAGCAGCCTCGGATAGGCCAGCGCCTGACCGCCCCCGCGGGCGGCCAGGAAGCTCAGGAAGGCGATCCAGAGGCCGGTATTGCCGAGCCCGGCCCAGACCATCAGCATCAGGATCAGCGCGTAGGTGAGGAAGGCCGCGATCATCAGGTCGCGCATCGCCCGCGTCCAGGTCGCGCCGATATAGATCCCGTCATAGGCGAAGGGCGTCGCCGCGACGAAGGGGCCGAGCGCGGCGAGCGGCAGGTAATGCCGGGCCGCCTCGCGCACCTCCGCGTTCGTCGTCACCGAGGCGATGAAGAGGTCGCCTCCGAGATAGGCGATCAGGCTCACGGCCAGCCCGAATCCGAGGCACCAGAGCAGGGAGAGCCGCGCGGCCCGCGCGAAGGCCTCGGCCGAGCGCGAGCCGACCGCCTGCCCGCACAGGGTCTCGGCCGCGGTGGCGAAGCCGTCGAGGAAGAAGCCGCCGATCAGGAAGAGATTCCACAGGACGGCGTTGGCGGCGAGCGTCACGTCGCCCATCCTCGCCCCCAGCGCCGAGAACAGGGCGATGCCCGCCACCAGCGCGAGCGTCCGGATCAGGACGTCGAGGTTGACGCTGAGCATCCGCCGCAGCGCGACCGGATCGCGCACCGCGGCCAGCGGCACCCGGAACGGATGGGTGCCGAGCCGGGCCAGGACGGCGAGGCCGAGGGCGAGGCCCCCCGCCTCGGCGAGGAGGGTCGCGCTCGCGGCGCCCGCGAGATTCCAGCCGAAGCCGAGGACGAAGAGCAGGGTCAGGGCGATGTTGGCGCAGTTGATCGCAACCTGCAGCAGCAGGCCGAGATCGGTGCGCCCGCGCCCGAGCACGGAGCCGAGCACCGCGTAGTTCGCGAGCGTGAAGGGCGCGGCGAAGATCCGGACGTGGAAATAGAGGGTGAGCCCTTCCGCCACCGCCGGGCTGGCGCCGCTCACCGCGATGGCGCCGGCGCCCAGCGGCACCTGCAGGACGACGAGGGCGAGGCCCGCGAGCGCGCCCGCCGCCAGGGCGCGGGCGAGCGTCCGGTCGATCTCGGCGCCGTCCCGGGCACCGACCGCCTGCGCCGTGAGCCCCGCCGTCGCCATCCGGAGCGAGCCGAAGGACCAGAAGATCGCGTCGAAGATCACGGCGCCGAGCGCCATGGCGCCGAGGAGCGCCGCGTCCCCGAGCCGCCCGATCACGGCCGCGCCGACGAAGCCGAGCATCGGCGTGGTGACGTTCGCCAGCGTCATCGGCAGGGCGAGCGCGAGGACGCGCCGCCCGGTCACGGGCGCGGGAGCGTGCATGGGGTCGGGTCCGATTGCGGGAGTGTGACCGCGCCTCCCCTCACCGGAAGGCGGTCGGCGCTATTTCGAGACCGCGAACAGGCGGGAGATGAGCCAGAGCGGCACCACCACCACCGCGCCCGCGATGATCCATCCGCCGAAATCGTGGAAGGCCTCGAGGCCGAGATCCACCAGCGCGCGCACCGTGTCGTAGGCGTGCCAGAACAGGCGGGCCGGCGTCAGCCCGAGCATCGCCATGAAGGCGCCGACGAGGATCGACAGGAAGAGCAGCCGCAGGAAGACCGCAGCCGGAGAGCCGCCGAGGAACCGGCGGAGCGACGAGGGCCGATTCTCGCTGTAGCCGTGCGGCGGCGCCTGGTACTGCGACCCCTGGTAGCGCGAACCTGGGCGGCGCGGGTCCTGCTCGACGATCATGCGTGTTCCTCGGCGAAGTCGCCCCCTGAAGACCGCCCGAACCCGGCGGAAGCGTGACGGATGCGTCACACCCACCGCGAAACCCGCCAGCGCCTGACGCGTTAGGCGGTTTCGCGTTCCACCCCGAGATGGCAATGCGGCCCCGGCCCGCCAAGGTCACCGGCCCTCACGCCGCCGGTCCTTGCGCAGTCAACCGCCTGTGCGGAAGCGGGATGCCCCGTCCGCGCTTGCGCGCAATCGTGTTACGCTCGAACTCCACCGACGAGACGAAGGCCCTATGATCGACCACGCCCTCTTCGACCCGGCGACGATCGATCCCGAAACGAAGCGGCTCAACGCCGAGATCGTCGCCGCGCATGCCGCGCAGGAAGATCCCTGGGAGCTTCCGATCGAGGAGGTGCGCGCGCGCCGCCGCCGCGGCACCCAGGCCTCGCCCGCGATGCCGCGCAGCGCCCGGGCCGAGACGATGACGATCGAGGGGCCGGGCGGCCCCCTTGCCCTGCGCGTGATTCGCCCCCGCCTGCGGCCCGGCCAGTCGCCGCGCGGCGCCTATCTGCACATCCATCGGGGCGGATGGGTCTGGGGCTCGGCCGACGAGCAGGATCCCTGGCTGGAGCGGATTGCCGACAATTGCGGCTTCATCTGCCTCTCGGTCGAGTACCGGCTCGCGCCGGAGCACCCGTATCCCGCCGCCCTGGAGGATTGCGAGGCCGCGGCCCTGTGGCTCGCCGGACCCGGCCGGGCGGAGCTCGGCGTGCACGCGTTGACGATCGGCGGCGAGTCGGTCGGCGCGCATCTCGCCGTGATGGTGCTCCTGCGCCTGCGCGACCGGCACAGGCTGCCCCGCGCCTTCCGGGGCGCCAACCTCAATGCGGGCTTCTACGATCTCGGGCTGACGCCGAGCGTGCGCAACTGGGGCGACGAGCGCCTCGTCGTGAACACCCGCGACCTCACCCGCTTCGCCGACGATTACGTGCGCGCGGGCGTCGACCGGCGCCGGCCCGACGTCTCGCCGATCTACGCCGACCTGAAGGGGCTGCCGCCGGCCCTGTTCACGATCGGCACCGCCGACCCGCTCATCGACGACACGCTCTACATGTCGGCCCGCTGGGCGGTGGCCGGCAATGGCGGCCACACGGCGGTCTATCCCGGCGGCTGCCACGTCTTCGTGCGCTATCCCGGCGAGATGACCGAGCGGGCGCTCGAACTGATCGACCGCTTCCTCACGGCCCTCGCTTGACCCCCCTTGCCTGAGGGGCCGCCCGACGACCCGACGCTGCCGCCGCGCTTCGCGGATTGGTTCGCGCGGCGCGGCTGGCGGCCGCGCGCCCACCAGCTCGACCTCCTGCGGATCGCGGGCGGCGGCCGCTCGGCCCTCCTCGTCGCCCCGACCGGCGCCGGCAAGACGCTCGCGGGCTTCCTGCCGAGCCTCGTCGCGCTCGCCGGGCGGCCTGGAGGCACGAAGGCCGCGGGCCTCCACACGCTCTACGTCTCGCCGCTGAAGGCGCTCGCCGTCGACATCGCCCGCAATCTCGACGCGCCGATCGCCGAGATGGCCCTGCCCGTCCGCGTCGAGACCCGCACCGGCGACACGCCCGCCCACAAGCGGACCCGGCAGATCGAGCGGCCGCCGGACATCCTGCTGACGACCCCCGAGCAACTCTCGCTCCTGATCGCCCGCCGGGAGGCGGCCGAGCTGTTCGGGTCGCTCCGCTGCGTCGTCCTCGACGAGCTCCACGCCCTCGTCACCTCGAAGCGCGGGGACCTGCTCTCGCTGGCGCTCGCCCGCCTGCACCGCCTCAGCCCCGGCCTGACCGCGATCGGCCTCTCGGCGACGGTGCGGGAGCCGGACGAGTTGCGCCGATACCTCGTGCCGCAGAAGGCGCTGCCGGGCCGCGACGCAGCCCCCTCTCCCGTTCGGGAGAGGGATGGGGTGAGGGATGCGACCTCTCCGGAACGGGCGCCACCGAGCCCCCCGAGCGAACCGGAGGACGATTCCTCGGCACCGGAGGCGGAGGGCGCCCCGCCGCCCATGGCCGACCTCGTCGTCGTCGCGGGCGGTGCCAAGCCCGACCTGCGCATGCTCGAGATCGACCTGCGGCTGCCGCTCGCCGGGCACACCGCCTACCAGTCGATGCCCGCGATCTACGACCTGATCCGGGCCCACCGCACGGTGCTCGTCTTCGTCAACACCCGGCTCCAGGCCGAGTACACCTTTCAGGAGCTGTGGCGGCTCAACGACGACGTGCTGCCGATCGCCCTCCATCACGGCTCCCTCGACGCGCAGCAGCGCCGCCGCGTCGAGGCTGCGATGGCGGCGGGTCAGCTGCGGGCGATCGTCTGCACCGCCACGCTCGACCTCGGCATCGACTGGGGCGACGTCGATCTCGTCGTGAATATCGGCGCGCCGAAGGGGGCGAGCCGGATCATGCAGCGGATCGGCCGGGCGAACCATCGGATGGACGAGCCCTCGAAAGCCTATCTCGTGCCGGCCAACCGCTTCGAGATCCTCGAATGCCGAGCGGCCCTCGACGCCGTCGAGGAGGCGGCGCAGGACACGCCGGACGCCCGGCTCGGCGCGCCGGACGTGCTCGCCCAGCACGTCCTCGGCATGGCCTGCGCCGACGCCTTCGACCCGGTCGCGCTCTACGACGAGGTGACGGCGGCCGCCCCCTATGCCGGACTGACCTGGGAGGAGTTCGAGCAGGTCGTCGATTACGTGGCCACCGGCGGCTACGCGCTGCGCGCCTACGAGCGCTTCGCCAAGATCCTGCGCGGGCCGGACGGGCTCTGGCGGGTGCGCGACGCGCGGGTCGCGCAGCAATACCGCATGAACGTCGGCACCATCATCGAGGCGAGCAAGGTGAAGGTGCGGCTCGCCCGCTCGCTGCGGGGCAAGCCCGGCACGGTGCTGCCGAAGACCGGCCGGGTGCTCGGCGAGATCGAGGAGGATTTCGCCGAGACGCTCACCGTCGGCGACACCTTCCTCTTCGCCGGCGAGGTGCTGCGCTTCGAGGGGCTCGCCGAGGACGAGGCGCTGGTGACGAAGGCCGGCCCCGGCACCGATCCGGCGATCCCCTCCTACGCGGGCGCCAAGTTCCCCCTCTCGACCTTCCTCGCCGCCCGGGTGCGGGCGCTGATCGCCGACCCGTTCGAGTGGGACCGCCTGCCGCGACAGGTCTCGGACTACCTGCTGCAGCAGCGCCGCCGCTCGCTCCTGCCGGGCCCACGCGACCTCCTCGTCGAGACCTTCCCCCGCGGCGGGCGCCATTACCTCACCGCCTTCCCCTTCGAGGGGCGCCTCGCCCACCAGACGCTCGGCATGCTGCTGACGCGGCGCCTGGAGCGGGCGCGGCTGAGGCCGCTCGGCTTCGCGGCCAACGATTACGGCATCGCCATCTGGACGACCCGCGACGTCGGCGAGCGCATCGGCTTCGAGCCGGGCTTCCTGGAGACCCTCTTCGCCGAGGACATGCTCGGCGACGACCTGGAGGCGTGGCTCGACGAATCCGCGATGATGAAGCGCACCTTCCGGCAATGCGCCGTGATCGCCGGGCTGATCGAGCGGCGCTTTCCCGGCCAGAAGAAGACCGGGCGCCAGGTCACGATCTCGACCGACCTCGTCTACGACGTCCTGCGCAAGCACCAGCCCGACCACCTCCTCCTGCGTGCAGCCCGGCAGGATGCGGCAACCGGACTCCTCGACGTGAGGCGCCTCGGCATGATGCTAAGGCGCATCCAGGGGCGAATCATCCACAAGGCGCTCGACCGCGTCTCGCCTCTCTCCGTCTCCGTGATGCTCGAGATCGGGCGCGAGCGGGTCTACGGAGAGGGGGCCGACGAGATTCTGGCCGAGGCCGAGGCGCAGCTTCTCGAAGAGGCGCTGGCGTGAGCGATGCCGACCCGTTCACGCGAGAGGACCGGATCTTGGCGCTCGGCCAGAGACTTGAGAAGATTACCAAGGCCCCCGGCCTGATCCTGGCGGGCGAGAGCCTGACCCTCGACCTGTGCGGCGGCCTCTGGCTCGAGGCGCACCGGACGCTGATCGTCTCGGACCTCCACCTCGAGAAGGGCTCCTCCTTCGCCGCGCGCTCGGGCCAGTTCCTGCCCCCCTACGACACCCGCGAGACGCTCGCCTGCCTGCACGAGGCGGTCGCCCGCTTCGACCCGCGCTGCGTGGTGGCGCTCGGCGATTCCTTCCACGACGCCCGCGGCCCCGAGCGGATGGAGCCCGGCGACCGCGCCCTGCTCGCCGCGCTGCAGGAGGGCCGGGACTGGGTCTGGATCGCGGGAAACCACGACGCGGCGGTCAACGAGGGCGTCGGCGGCCGCTACACGGAGACGCTGAGCCTCGGCGGGCTGTCCCTGCGCCACGAGCCGAGGCCGGGGGCCGCGGTGGGCGAGGTCGCCGGGCATCTCCATCCCTGCGGCAAGGTCGCGATGCGCGGGCGGGCCGTGCGCCGCCGCTGCTTCGTCTCGGACGGCCACCGTCTGATCATGCCGGCTTTCGGCGCCTTTACGGGCGGCCTCAACGTGCGCGACGCCGCCTTCGAGCCGCTCTTCCCGAACGGCTTCACGGCCCATCTCCTCGGCGACGGCCGCGTCTTCGCGATCGGCCGCACCATGCTGGCCCGGGACTGATCAGCCGAGGCCGAGCCCGCGGATCAGCCCCAGGCTGACCCCGAGCAGGAGCAGGAGGGACAGGGTCACGGCGGCCGTGACCCGGCCCCCGACGCGCCCGATCACCCGGACATCGACGCCGAGGCCGAGGCCCGCCATCGAGACCACGGTGAGGAGCCCGGCCGCCCTGGTCATCGGCCCGACGGCCGCGTCGGGCACGAGGCCGAGGGAGCGCAGGGCCGCCAGCGCCAGGAAGCCCAGGATGAACCAGGGTACGAGCCGGAGCGGGTCGAAGCGGCGGCGGGCTTGCGCCGGCGCCGCGTCCCGGAAGCGGGAGGCCATCAGCGACAGGGCCACGACGACCGGCCCGAGCATCAGGACCCGCACGAGCTTCACCAGCGTGCCGATCTGCGTGGCGACGAGACCCGCCGGCACGGTCGCGGCGAGCACCTGCGGCACCGCGTAGACGGTGAGGCCCGCCAGGATCCCGTACTCCCCGGCCCCGAGGCCGAGGAACGGGATCAGCAGGGGCAGGCCGAGGACCATCAGGACGCCGAGGATCGCCGTGAACGAGATCGCGGAGGCGACGTCGTCGCCCTCGGCCCCGATCACGGGCGCCACCGCCGCGATCGCGGAATTGCCGCAGATCGCGTTGCCGCAGGCGATCAGGATCGCGATTTTCGGCGGAAGGCCGAGCAGGCGACCGATTCCGTAGCTCGCCCAGAGGGTTACGACCACGACGGCGATGATCGCGATCAACAGAACGGGGCCCGACGCGATGATCGCGCCGAGGCTCACCGAGGCCCCAAGCAGCATCACCGCGACCTCGAGGAGCTGCTTGGCGCCGAACGCGATGCCCGGTCGCCAGCCGGGGCCCGGCTCCCAGACCGTGCGCAGCGCCATCCCGCCGAGGATGGCGACGACCAGGGCCTCCACGTAGGGATGCCCGAAGGCCTGCTCCTCCACCGCCTGCAGGGCGATGGAGAGAAGGGCCACCCCGAGGCAGAGGCCGATGCCCGGAAGGAGATCCGCGGCGCCCGCCCGCCACGCCGCAGGGCCCGTTGGCTCCCGTCCGGGCCCGCGCGGCACGGCGCGCCGCCGCCGTCAGGCCGCGATCAGCAGCGCGACCCCGGCGACGCCCGACAGGACGAGGCGCAGCCGGCCGAGCCAGCTCGGCACGAGGCCCCGGCGCGGCAGATCCTGGTCGATCAGGCCCCAGGCGAGGACGAGAGCGCCGAGGACGCGCAGGTCCCACGGGGCCGGCGCCGCAAGCGCCGCCCAGGCGAGGAGGGACGGCACGATGGCGACGAGATAATCCGCGTTGCCCGCATTGCGGGCGGCGGCTGCTCCCCAGCGGATACCGCCGAGGAAGGACGCGATCACGGCGCCGTAGGCCGAGAGAATCGTGCGCGGCGACAGGCCGATCGTCCCGAGCCCCCCGTCGCTCCCGCTCACGGCGAGGGCCGCGAAGCCGAGAAAGGGGATCAACCCGGCGACGCCGAGGATGACGGCTCCGAGCGGAACCGGTGTCACGCGCGCCATCAGCACTCCCGGTCATGGATTGCCGGCCGGTCCCGGCCGGCGCGTCCGAACGGGTATACGGTCGGCGCTCCGGGCAGTTCCCCTCTGCGGCAATATGGCCAAGCTTTGCCGGGTTCGGCCGTTCTGCCGGGTTCAGGTGCGGTTCTTCGGGGGGGTGAAGCTCGCCGGCACGCCGCTCGGGGGCGGTGCGCCGAGGAGCGTCATCGAAGCCGGAGCCTCGTTCGACGGCGGCGGCTCGTTGATGGCGGGGTCGATCCGGCGGGGCTTGAACGCGGTCGCGATGCTGCGCGCGTTCGCGAGGTCGCTCGGGCTCAACTTGGCGGCGACGTCGTCCCGCTTCTTGCCCGCATCGTCGTCCCCCTGCGCGGCGGCGGCGGCGAACCACGCGTAGGATTGCACGAGGTCTTGCGTGACGCCGAGGCCCCGCGCGTAGAGAACGGCGAGATTGTACTGGCTGTCGCGGACGCCGAACTCGGCCGCACGGCGGAACCAGGAGGACGCCGTCGCGTAGTCGGGCCGTCCGGACGGGCCGGGATTCTCGGCGTAGAGGACCGCGAGGTTGTGCATCGAGCGGGCATGCCCCTGCTCGGCGGCGCGCCCGTACCAGAGCTTCGCCTGGCCGAGATCCCGGATGACGCCGGAGCCTTTCTCGTGATGGCCCGCGAGCTTGTACTGCGCCGGCGCGTAGCCGCCGGCCGCGAGCTTCTCGTAGAGCTTGGCTGCCACCGCGAGGTCGCGCGGCATGCCGCGCCCGTCCGCCTCGCGGGACGCCAGCTCGTAGATCGCCGCGCCGTCGCCCTCGAGCGCGGCCTGGCGCAGCTTGGCGAGCCCCGTCGGCACGCCGGCGAGGTCGCCCGCCAGCGTCCCCATGCCCGCAACCTGCGGGACAACGGAGCGGGCGGAGCCTGGCGCCGGGGTGGCCGCGTCCGCACCGCGGGCCGGAATCGCCTGCGTCGTCTGCGGATCGGCGGGGGCCGTGCGCGGTTCGGCCGGGGTCTGGACCGGTGCCTGCGCGGCGGCCTGCGCCGGCCGCGCCTGGGTGGTGGAATCGGCGGCCGGGGTCTCCCGCGGCGCGGATTCGACAATCTGAGGGGCGGCGGGTGCCGGGGCGGAATCCTCCCGCAGCCCGATGGCCTGGAGGGCGCCGAGGAGGAGCACGATCGCCGCGAGGCCCAGAAGCAAGGGCCGGCGACGCCGATCGATCTCCGCCTTCAGGCGGGCGGTCCGGCCTGTGCTGCGCGAAGGCGCCGCGAGGCTGGCGCGGATGCCCGCACGATCCTCGCGGAGTTCCGCCGCGAGACTCGCCTCCGACGCGACCTCGGCCTGGGCGGCCTGGGCGGCCCGGCGGGCGGCGGCGATGAAGCTCGTCTTGATGTCCGCCGAGGCGTCGCCCGGCTCTCCCGTCTCGGGCACGGTCTCGCGGCTCGGGCGGCCGGCACCGGGTTCGAGCAGCTCGTCCGCGACGCGGGCGGTGTCGACGGCCGGCACCGACGCGCCGACCGAGATGCGGGGCAGCTCGGGCCGGCGTCCTCCCCGCGCGCGGGGCGCGGGCATGCTGGTCGAGGCGAGCAGGCGCTCCTCGATCGGCTCCTCGCGAGCCTGCGGCGGCTTCGGCGCGGCGCGCAGGACCGAGGCGTCGCCCTCGACGGTGCCGAGACGCGCGACCAGGCGGTCGAGGGCGCTCTGGACGCCCGCGAGCGTCGATTGCAGGCGCTGATCCGACGCCTCGTGCCGGTGGAGGAGATCGCTGAAAGCGGAGCGCAGGCCACCGATCTCGGCCGGATCGGCATTCTGCGACCGGCCGACCATCGCCGCGACGGCATTGCGCGCCGCGAGTTCCGCCGCCGCTTCGATCGGGGCCTCCTCGCGCAGAGAAGAGACCTGCCGGAGCAGCTCGCTCATCGTGCGCTCGAGGCCGGCCAGCGTCGGATCGGCGCCGCGAGCGTCGATGCGGTTCGTCAGCGCGAGGACCTGGCGCTCGAGGGCGTCGAGGCCCTCGCTGCCGCCCCGGGCGCCGACGCCGTCGACCTTCTCGGCGAGGATCCGCAGCTGCGCCTGGATCGTGGCGAGCTCCGCGCTCTCCCGCGGCGGCTGGCGCAGGGTCTCGCCGAACTCTTCGAGGCGGTCGATCAGCTCGCCGACGGGGCTCGCGCTCACGCGCTCCATCCGGTCGGCGAGGGCGTCGATGCGGCCGAGGATCGCCTGCGATTCGGCCGGCGCCGACCGCGCGGCGCGCTCGTGAAGCGCGTCGAGCTTCCTCGCCATGGCCTGGATCTGCTCGGCGAGGTCGCCGGCATTCGGCACCTTTAGGCCGCTGCGGATCTCCTCGAGGAGCGGGCGCAGCTCCGCCATCTCGGCATGGTCGGCGCCGACGCCGCGCTGCAACTGCGCGACCTGGGCGCTGATCGCCTGGACACCCTGCGCGAGGCTCTGGATGCGCTCAGGGCCGGCCAGCGAGGCGATCAGCCGGCGGATCTCGTCGAGTTCGCCGAAGAGGTTCGACAGGGCGTCGCGGTCCGCGAAGCCCGTGGCGCCTCCCGACAGCGCGCTGTCGACGCGGGCGGCGAGCCGCTCCACGTCCCGCGCCACGCGGGCATGCACGTTGTCGGCGACGTCGCCGGCCAGCCGCTCGACCTGGACCCGGATCAGCTCGATCGGCGCGGCGATGGCGGCGAGGTTCGCCGGCTCCTGCGTGCGCTCCACGCCGTTGGCGAGAGAGAGCATCGCCTGTTCGAGGGCGCCGACGTCCTGACCGGTGGCGAGCCCGCCGATCGACTCGCGCAGACGGCTCGTCTCGCGCTGCAATTCGGAGATCGCCGGGGAGAGCGTGCGGGAGGCTTCGATCCGCTCCTCGAGATTCCGCTGAAGGGCGCCGACGCCGTCGGACCCGGCCTCGCCGCCGTCGAGCTCGCGCTGCCGCTGGCGGATCTCGCTGACCGCGTCGCGCTTCTCCGCGATGGCGGGGCGGCCACGGCGCCCCAGCGGGCGGGGCGCGGCGAGCTGCTCGCCGAGTTCCGACATGCGGCGCTCGATGTCGCCGAGGCGATCCGCCACCTTCTGCACGGGCGCGGCACCCTCGCCCACCGCCTTGGCGATGCGGGCCTCGATCTCCTCGATCCCGCGGCCGGCGGCGTCCTTCGACGCGACGCGATCCTCGGCGATGGTGCGGTCGATCGCGTCGAGGCGGCTCATCAACGCGTCGAGCGTCGCCGTGAAACGGTCCGCGGTATCCGGCTCGGCTGTCTTCGGCGGCGCGCTCGCGGGCTCGGGCGCGGAGGTCTCCTCCGGCGCGCGCCGCCTGCGGGCGGGCTTCTTCTCGGCCGGCAGCACGGACGCCATCCAGGTCTCGAGCGGGACGCCGGCACGAAGGGCGACCTCCCGAGCAGCCTCGATCACGTCCGGGTCGAAGCCCTCGAAGCTCGGGGTGGGATTGCGTCTCATCGTCGGACCTGGGATCGACAGCTTCCGGTGCCGGTCCTCGCGCCCCCCGCCCGTATCGCAGGTTGCGCGGACTGACCCGCCTGTCCGAACAATTAACTTTCTTGGTAAACACCCCGTTAAGCACGGTCGCCTTTCGGACGGTGCAATCTAGGCGGGCCGGCGCAGCCTCCCCCAAGCACCCTCTTGCCCTCGCCCATCGAGATAGTTTACATATGAACTATCGAGGGAATCGCGGCGCGCCGCGCGGCCTCGGATGAGAAGGGCGCGCAGCCGCCCATGACGGAGGAATTCAGATGCCGAGCTATCGCGCCCCGGTCGAGGACGTGCTCTTCCTCCTGAACGACGTGCTCGGCTTCCACCGCCACGACAATCTCGCCGGCTTCGCGGACGCCTCGCCGGACGTGGTCGAGGCCGTGCTCTCGGAGGGGGGCAAGCTCGCCGAGGAACTGCTCGCGCCGCTCAACCTGTCCGGCGACCATGAGGGTTGCACCCGCCACGCGGACGGCTCGGTGACGACGCCGAAAGGCTTCAAGGCCGCGTACGACGCTTACTCGGCGGGCGGCTGGATGGGTCTCTCGGTGCCGGAGGAGTTCGGCGGCCAGGGCCTGCCCCAGACCCTCAACACGGCGATCCAGGAATTCGCCTCGTCCGCGAACCTCGCCCTCGCCATGTATCCGGGCCTGACCCAGGGCGCCGTCGCGGCGCTCCTCGTGCACGGCTCGGACGAGCAGAAGAAGACCTACCTGCCGAAGATGGTCGAGGGTGCCTGGACCGGCACCATGAACCTCACCGAGCCCCATTGCGGCACGGATCTCGGTCTCCTGAAGACCAAGGCCGTGCCGAACGGCGACGGCTCCTACGCGCTGACCGGCACGAAGATCTTCATCTCGGCCGGCGAGCACGACCTGTCCGAGAACATCGTGCATCTCGTCATCGCCCGCATCGAGGGCGCGCCGGCCGGCACCAAGGGCATCTCGCTCTTCGTGGTGCCGAAGTTCCTGGTGAACGCGGACGGCTCGGTGGGCGAGCGCAACGGCGTGTCCTGCGGCTCGATCGAGCACAAGATGGGCATCCACGGCAACTCGACCTGCGTCATGAACTACGACGGCGCCAAGGGCTGGCTCGTCGGCGAGGCCAACCGCGGGCTCAACGCCATGTTCGTGATGATGAACGAGGCGCGGCTCGCCGTCGGCGTGCAGGGGCTCGGCCAGTCCGAGGTCGCCTACCAGAACGCGGTGGCCTACGCGAAGGACCGCCTCCAGGGCCGCGCCCTCACCGGCGCCAAGGCGCCCGACAAGGCCGCCGACCCCATCATCGTGCATGCGGACGTGCGCCGCACCCTGATGCAGATCCGCGCCTTCAACGAGGCGGCCCGCGCCCTGGTGCTCTGGACGGCGCTGCAGGCCGACATCGTGCACCGCTCGCAGGATGCCAAGGAGCGGCAGGCGGCCGACGACCACATGGGTCTGATGACCCCGGTGGTGAAGGGCGTGCTCACCGACAAGGGCTTCGACAACGCGGTCGCCGCCCAGCAGATGTTCGGCGGCCACGGCTACATCGAGGAATGGGGCATGTCGCAGTTCGTGCGCGATGCCCGCATCGCCATGATCTACGAGGGCGCCAACGGCATCCAGGCGATGGACCTGATCGGCCGCAAGCTGCCCAAGGACGGCGGGCGCGCCATGATGACCTTCCTCGGCGAGGTCCAGACCTTCATCAAGGACCACGACGAGGACGAGACGCTGAAGGCCTTCACGGGCCCGCTCCAGGCGGCACTCAACGACCTGCAGGGCGCGACCATGTGGTTCATGCAGAATGCGATGGCCAAGCCCGACAATGCGGGCGCCGGGGCCACCGACTACATGCACCTCCTCGGTCTCGTCGCGCTCGGCTACATGTGGGCCCGCATCGCCAGGGCCGCGGCCGCGAAGAAGCAGGCTGAGAACGGCTTGGCCGAGCGGATGGAGGCCAAGCTCGTCACCGGCCGCTTCTTCATGGAGCGGATGCTGCCGGAGACGGCTGTGCGCCTCACCCGGATCAAGGCGGGCGCCGAGACCACGATGGCGCTGCCGGTCGAGGCATTCTGAGAATGCCGGCTTGACGCAGGATCGAGCGCGGGTCCCCTCTCCCGTCCGGGGGAGGGACGGGGTGACGGACGCGACCTCTCCGGGTGCGGCCGTCCCCTGACGACCCGGCCGGAGGACAACGAGGAAGACACCATGCCCGAGGCCTACATCTACGATCACGTCCGCACGCCCCGCGGGCGCGGCAAGCCGGACGGCTCGCTGCACGAGGTGACGGCGCTGCGGCTGGCCGAGGCCGCACTGCGCGCGATCCAGGAGCGCAACGCCCTCGACACGCGCCGCGTCGACGACGTGGTGCTGGGCTGCGTCGACCCGGTCGGCGAGGCGGGCGGCGACATCGCCCGCGCGGCGGCGCTCGTGGCCGATTACGGCACCCATGTCCCCGGCGTGCAGATCAACCGCTTCTGCGCCTCGGGCCTCGACGCGATCAATTTCGCCGCGGCCCAGGTCATGGCCGGACAGCACGACATGACGGTGGGCGGCGGCGTCGAATCGATGAGCCGCGTCGGGCTCGGCGCCTCGGGCGGGGCCTGGCCCGTCGATCCCCACATCGCCATCAAGTCCTACTTCATGCCGCAGGGCGTCTCGGCCGACCTGATCGCGACCAAGTACGGCTTCACCCGCGACGATTGCGACGCCTACGCGGTCCAGTCGCAGAAGCGCTCCGCCAAATCCTGGGACGAGGGCCTGTTCCGCAATTCGGTCGTGCCGGTGAAGGACGTCAACGGCATCACGCTTCTCGACCGCGACGAGCACATGCGGCCGGGCACCGACATGCAGTCCCTCGGCCAGCTCAAGCCCTCCTTCGTGCAGATGGGGCAGATGGGCGGCTTCGACGCGGTCGCGACGGACGCGCATCCCGACGTCGAGGCGGTCGACCACGTCCACCACGCCGGCAATTCGTCGGGCATCGTCGACGGTGCCGCGGCCGTGCTGATCGGCTCCCGGGAAGCCGGCGACGGGGCCGGTCTCAAGCCCCGCGCCCGCATCCGGGCCTTCGCTAATATCGGCTCGGACCCGGCCCTGATGCTGACCGGACCGGTCGACGTGACGCGCAAGGTCCTGAAACGCGCCGGCCTGGACCTGTCCGACATCGACCTGTTCGAGATCAACGAGGCCTTCGCCTCCGTGGTCCTGCGCTTCCAGCAGGCCTTCGACCTCGACCCGGCGAAGGTAAACGTCAATGGCGGCGCCATCGCCATGGGCCATCCGCTCGGAGCCACCGGCGCGATGATCCTGGGCACGGTGCTCGACGAGCTGGAACGCACCGGCAAGGAGCGGGCCCTCGTGACGCTCTGCATCGGCGCCGGCATGGGCACGGCGACCATCATCGAACGGGTGTGAGAAACCGGGGGCCCGGGGGTGCGGCGCGGACGCCGCGCCTCCCAAACCCTTGCGCGGGCTGGTAGAGGGCGCGCGGCCGCCCCGACGCACGGGGCGGCCTCAAGAGACCAGCCATGGGAGAAACGCCACGATGACGCGACTGCTCGCCACCCTCTGCCTGACGACGGCTCTCGCCCTGCCGCTCGCCGCCCGCGCCGACGAGGCCGCGGACAAGCTCGCCGAGGCCAAGACCCTCGTTCAGAAGACCGTGATCAAGAACTTGGAGAACGGGTTCACCGTCGCCCTGGAGAAAACCGTCGCGCCGATGAAGGACGAGAAGGCCGATGCCGTCCGCAAGGAGGTGCGCGCCGAGTTCGAGAACCAGCGCGGCATCATGGTCGAAGGCTTGGCCAAGGAATACGCCGACAAGTTCTCGCTCGCCGAGCTGAAGCACATCAACGAGATCTACGACGACAAGACCTACCAGAAGTTCCAGACGATGAACGCCGATCCGTCCTCGACGGTGACCACGATCTCGCAGAACGCCGTCACGAAGCTCATCAACATGCTGACGATCGCCGCGGCCGGGGAGAACGGCGGCCCGGCAGGAATGCCGATGCCGGCGAAATGAGGCCCGGCGCCTCGGGACGGACGGCCGTTCGATCGGCGCCGCCCTGACGCGAGGCGGCCGGAGCCCGACGGCTCCGGCCCCGCCCGGCGGACCGGCACCGAGACCTTGACCCACGCGTCCCGCGCGAAGCGGGACGGCCCGAACGACCCGGCGGGGTGAGCAGCCTCACCGATGCCAACCCGAGGATCAGCGATGAATCTCACGAATTTCCGCTTCGAGACCGACGCCGACGGCATCGCGCTGGCCACCTGGGACATGCCGGGCCGCTCGATGAACGTCATCACCCCCGAGGTGATGGACGAGCTCGCGCGGATCGTCGATGCGGTGGCGGGCGACGCGGCCATCAAGGGCTGCGTCATCGCCTCGGGCAAGGACAACTTCTCGGGCGGCGCCGACCTCACCATGCTCCAGGGCCTCGGCCGCGAGTACGAGCGCCTCAAGGCCGAGCAGGGCGAGGAGGCCGCGATGCGCGCCTTCTTCGAGGAATCGCGGCGCCTCAGCCTGCTCTACCGGAAGCTCGAGACGTGCGGGAAGCCCTTCGCCGCGGCGGTCGCCGGCGTCTGCCTCGGCGGCGCCTTCGAGCTGGCGCTCGCCTGCCACCACCGAATCCTCGCCGACGACGACAGGACGCGGGTCGGCCTGCCCGAGATCAAGGTCGGGTTGTTTCCCGGCGCCGGCGGCACGCAGCGCGTGGCCCGCCTGATGCAGACGGGCGACGCGCTGCAGATGCTGTTCAAGGGTGAGCAGATCCGCCCGCTCATGGCGCGCAACATGGGCCTCGTCCACGCGGTCGCGCCGAAGGACGAGATCGTCGCCAAGGCGAAGGAGTGGATCCGGGCCGGCGGCTCGGCCGTCGCGCCCTGGGACGTGCCGAAGTTCAAGGCGCCGTCCGGCAAGGTCTACTCGCCCGCCGGGATGATGATCTGGCCGCCGGCGAACGCGATCTACCGCCGCGAGACGCACGACAATTACCCGGCCGCCAAGGCGATCCTCACCTCCGTTTACGAGGGTTTGCAACTGCCGATGGATCTCGCCCTCAAGGTCGAGAGCCGGCACTTCGCCCGGATCCTGCGCACCACGGAGGCGGCGGCGATGATCCGCACCCTGTTCATCTCGATGGGCGAGCTGAACAAGGGCGCGCGCCGGCCCAAGGACGTGGCTCCGACCGCCATCAGGAAGGTGGGCGTCGTCGGCGCGGGCTTCATGGGCGCGGGCGTCGCCTACGTCTCGGCCAATGCCGGCATGGAGGTCGTGCTGATCGACCAGTCGGTCGAGGCCGCCGAGAAGGGCAAGGCCTACGCCCACACGCTCGTCACCAACCAGATCAGCAAGGGCCGCGCCAAGACCGCCGACCGCGACGCGCTGCTCGCCCGCATCCATGCCAGCGCCGACTACGCGGACCTCAAGGATTGCGACCTCGTCATCGAGGCCGTCTTCGAGGACCCGAAGGTGAAGGCCGAGGTGATCGGGAAGGTCGAGGCCGTGATCGGCCCCGACGTGATCTTCGCGTCGAACACCTCCACCCTGCCGATCACGGGGCTCGCCAAGGCCTCGGGCCGGCCGGAGCAGTTCGTGGGCATCCACTTCTTCTCGCCGGTCGAGAAGATGATGCTCGTGGAGATCATCCGCGGCGGCACCACGGGCGAGCGCGCCGTCGCGACGGCCCTCGACTACGTGCGGGCGATCAAGAAGACGCCGATCGTCGTCAACGATTCCCGTGGCTTCTTCGCCAACCGCTGCGTCCTGGCCTACGTCCTCGAAGGCCACAAGATGCTGTTGGAGGGCGTGCCCCCCGCCATGATCGAGGCGACCGGGCGCATGGCCGGAATGCCGGTCGGCCCGCTCTCGCTCAACGACGAGGTGGCGCTCGACCTGGGCCTCAAGATCGCCCGCGCCACCGAAGCTCAGCTCGGCGCCGACGCGGTCGATCCGGGCCAGATGAAGCTCCTCACCGCGCTCGTCGAGACCCACGGCCGACTCGGACGCAAGAACAAGAAGGGCTTCTACGATTATCCCGAGGGCGCGCCGAAGCGCCTCTGGCCCGGCCTCAGGGACCTGCAGCCGGCCCGCCTCGATCCGGATGCGGTGGATGTGGAGGAGTTGAAGCATCGCCTGCTCGTGGTCCAGGCGCTGGAGGCGGCCCGCACCGTCGGAGAGGGCGTGATCACGGACCCGCGCGAGGCCGATGTCGGCTCCATCCTCGGCTTCGGCTTCGCGCCCTTCACGGGCGGCGCCCTCTCCTACATCGACTTCATGGGCGCCAAGGCCTTCGTCGATCTCGCCCACGGCCTCGAGGCCAAGCACGGACCCCGCTTCGGCGTGCCGGACAACCTCCTGCGCATGGCCGAGACCGGCGGCACCTTCTACGGCGAGGCGGCCCAGCAAGCCGCGTGAGCGGACGGGTGCGGGATCGGATCCTTGGGGCGCGGTCGCACTCCCGGCCCCCGCCCTCTCCCGAAAGCGAGAGGACGCCCGTCGCCCTGACGGGCGCCCTCGTCCGGGGCTCGATCGGGCTTAAGCCGCCTGCACGCGCCGCACCCGCTCCGGCTCGACCCGGTGGCCGGCCGGCGCGCCCTCGATCAGGCGGCGCAGGCGCTCGACGTCGGCGTGGTTGGCCGAGATCAGGTCGGTGACGTCGCCATCCACCATCGCGTCGACGTGACGGCAGCGGCGGCGGTTCCGCCCGGCCATGCAGGAGCAGCGGAGATAGAGCCCGAAGGGTTTCTCCTCCAACGCGACCTCGTAGCGGTTGCCGGTGCTGCCTCGAATCATGAAGCGGATCTCGTTCGGAGCCTGCCGCGCGCGGCGAGCCGCGAACAGGGCGCGGCCGGACACGCCTTCGCGCGCGGGCGGCGGCCGGTCAGGTCCCGGCGCGAGCCGGGTCACCGGCATCGGCAGCACCCGCGCGAGCCCGGCGACGTCCCCTGCCCCTGTCTCCCGCACGGCCGCGAGCGCGATCTCGGCGCAGGCATAGGCGTCCTCGCCCGCGTCGTGATGCTCGAAGCGGATGCCGAGGCGCCCCGCCACCTTGCCGAGCCCGCAGCCGGCCGGATCCGGGAAGACCCGCCGGGCGATCTGCAGGGTGCAGAGGTAGGAGAAGGCGGGCACCGGCCGGCCGTGGGCGGCGAGCGAGGCGCGCAGCACCCCCATGTC
The DNA here is from genome assembly GCF_031457035.1 of Methylobacterium sp. BE186. Lineage (NCBI taxonomy): Bacteria > Pseudomonadati > Pseudomonadota > Alphaproteobacteria > Hyphomicrobiales > Methylobacteriaceae > Methylobacterium > Methylobacterium sp. BE186. The sequence goes on along the minus strand of NZ_JAVDVV010000010.1, from coordinate 17,526 downwards.
GAAGGGCGCGTTGTGGGCGAGGATCAGCCCGCGTTCGAGATCGGGCAGGAATTCCGCCATCACCTCCGGAAAGGCGGACTTGTCGCGAACGTCGGCCGGCAGGATGCCGTGGACGCGGATGTTGCCGGGCGAGAAGCGCAGCTCCGGCGGGCGGATCAGGCGCGATTCGCGCCGGACGACGCGCCCACCCTCGATCCAGGCGAGCCCGACCGCGCAGGCGCTGTCGCGCCGCTCGTTCGCCGTCTCGAAGTCGATCGCCAGGCAGGTCATGGCGCGGACGATAGGGGTTCGGGGACTCGCCACGCAACCGTGAAGGCGCCGGCGCGGCAGACTGACGTCGCCGGCGCGGTCCGCCTCAGGCGCTCTCGAGCATCGCGATCCACTCGTCCTCGGAGACGACCCGCACCTTGTGCTTCTCGGCGTCCTTGAGCTTCGAGCCGGCGCCGGGACCGGCGACCACGAGGTCGGTCTTGGCCGAGACGGAGCCCGAGACCTTGGCGCCGAGCCGCTCGGCCGTGGCCTTGGCCTCGTTGCGGGTCATCCGCTCCAGCGAGCCCGTGAAGACCACGGTCTTGCCGGCGAAGAGCGCCGAGGAGCCTGCGGCCTGCATCGGCTCGACCGTGACTTCGGCGAGGAGCGCCCGCACGGCCTCGTCGTTGTGGGGCTCGGCGAAGAACTGGATCAGCGAATCCGTCGCCACCGGCCCGATCTCACCGTCGTCGGCGAAGACGTGATAGGCCTCGCCCGGCTGCTGCGCGGCCGCCCGGGCGAGCGCCGCCTCGGCCGCCTCCAGGCTCCCGAAATGGGCCGTCAGGCTCTCGCGCTGGGACGCGGTGAGGCGGGCGCGGAAGCCGTCCTCGCCGTCGGACACGTCCGCCTGCAGGAGCCGGTCGCGGGTGGTCGGGCCGATCCGCGGAACGGTCGAGAGCTCGATCCAGTCCGATCCCGCCTGCGCGTCGGCGGCGGCCCGCAGGGCCTCCATCAGGGCCGGCATGTCGGCGAAGCGCTTGGCGAGCGCCTTGGCCGTCGATTCGCCGATCTGCGGGATGCCGAGGGCGAACAGGAACCGGTTGAGGGGCAGGTGGCGGCGGGCCTCCACCGCCGCGACGAGGTTCTTGATAGCCTTGTCCTCGTCCTCGCCCTTCTTCTTGGCGGCCTTCTTCGGCGGCGGCTCGCCGGCGGCGCGCCGCTCGGCGGAGAGCGCCTCGCGCCGGGCCACGACGGCGGCCTTCAGACGATCGAAATCGAGGCGGAACAGGTCCGCCGGCTGGCGCACGACGCCCGCGTCGAACAGCACTTCGATGTAGGTCTCCCCGAAACCCTCGATGTCGAAGGCATTGCGCGAGACGAAGTGCTTCAGCCGCTCGATGCTCTGGGCCGGGCAGATCAGGCCGCCGGTGCAGCGGCGCACCGCGTCGACCTTTCCCGTGCGGGGGTTCGTCTCGCGCACCGCGCGGCTTCCGCAGGCGGGGCAGAGGGTCGGGAAGGCATAGGGCACGGAATCCGCGGGGCGCTTCTCGATGACGACGTCCATCACCTTCGGGATGACGTCGCCCGCCCGCTGCACCACGACGGTGTCGCCGACCCGGATGTCGCGGCCCTCGCGGATCGGCTCGCCATCGGCCCCGACACCCTGCACGTACCCCTCGTTGTGAAGCGTCGCGTTCGACACCACGACACCGCCGACCGTGACGGGGCTGAGCTTGGCGAGCGGGTTCAGCGAGCCCGTGCGCCCGACATTGATCTCGATATCCTCCACCACCGTGAAGGCTTTCTGCGCCGCGAATTTGTGCGCGAGCGCCCAGCGCGGCGCCCGCGAGACGAAGCCCAGCCGCCGCTGCAGGCCGAGGTCGTTCACCTTGTAGACGACGCCGTCGATGTCGTAGCCGAGGTCGGGCCGCGCCTCCTCGATCGCCCGGTAATGGGCGAGCATCGCGGGCGCGCCGTCGCAGAGCGCGGTCCGCGGGTTCACGGGCAGCCCCCAGGCCCGGAACCGGTCGATGACGCCGGCCTGCGTGCCCTCGAAGGCCGGGACGACCTCGCCCCAGGCATAGGCGAAGAACCGCAGCGGCCGCGAGGCCGTGATCGCGGGGTCGAGCTGGCGCAGCGAGCCCGCCGCGGCGTTTCGCGGATTGGCGAAGAGCGGCTTGCCCGCCGCTTCCTGGCGGGCATTGATGGCACCGAAATCCGCGTGGCTGAGATAGACCTCGCCGCGCACCTCGCAGACCTCCGGCACGTCCGCGCCCGTCAGCGTCTCGGGAATGTCCTGGACGGTGCGCGCGTTCGCCGTGACGTTCTCGCCGACCTCGCCGTCGCCGCGGGTCGCCGCCGTGACGAGGCGGCCGCGCTCGTAGCGGAGCGACAGGGACAGTCCGTCGATCTTCGGCTCGGCGGTGAAGGCGAGCGGCTCGCCCTCCGGCCAGTTCAGGAAGCGCCGGACGCGGGCGACGAACTCCTCGACCTCCTCGTCCGCGAAGGCGTTGCCGAGCGACAGCATCGGCACCGCGTGGCGCACCTTGGCGAATTTCTCCGAGGGCTTCGCGCCGACCGAGGCGCTCGCGGCGCCGGTGCCCGCGAGATCGGGGAAGCGAGCCTCGACCGTCTCGAGCTGGCGGCGCAGCGCGTCGTATTCCGCATCCGTCATGATCGGCGCGTCGGAGCCGTGATAGGCCTCGTCGGCCTCGGCGATCTCGACGGAGAGGGCTTCGTGCCGGGCCTTGGCCTCCGCCTCGGTCATCGCCTCGACCGCGTCGGCAGCGAGGGTCCGGTCCTGTGAGGCTTGTCGAGCGGCCATGGGGCGTGGCGTGTGTCCGGTGTCGGTTCAGGGCGGGGGCGAAACCTAGCCCAACGGCGCGGCGGTGGCGACGCAGCCGGGCACAGAATATCGGGGACGGCTGCCGACCACGTGTAACCGCGGCGGCGCCGCGGCGAATGGCCCGGCACGGGAACTCTCTCGTGCCATCGTGCGTCCGCGTTCGAGTGCGAATCTGGCGCCGAGCTTGCGCCCCGCACCATCACCCTCCCCAGCCGGATCCTCGAAGCCGCCCTCTCGATGCCCGCATCCGCACTGCCCCGAACCCTCCCCCGGCCCTGGCGAGACCGCGCCGGCCGCCTCTCCGGGTTGAAGCTCGCGGTGTTCCTGGCCGCGCTCGCGCCCGGGCTGTATCTCGCCGCCGCCTACGCCCTCGACGCTCTCGGCGCGAAGCCGATCACGGCTCTCCTGCACGGGACCGGGGAGTGGTGCATCCGTTTCCTGCTGCTCTCGCTCGCGGTGACGCCGCTGCGGCGGATCGCGAACTGGCCGAAGCTGATCAACCTGCGGCGGATGCTGGGGCTGACGGCCCTCGCCTACGCGCTGATCCACCTCGCCCTCTACGTGGTGGATCAGAACTTCATCCTGACGAAGGTCGTGTCCGAGATCGCGTTCCGGTTCTACCTGACGATCGGCTTCGTCGCGCTCCTCGGCCTGATCGCCCTCGGGATCACCTCGACCGACGCGGCGATCCGCCGGATGGGGCAGGCCTGGAACCGGCTCCACCGCATCGTCTACGCGGTCACGGCGCTCGGCCTGTTCCACTACTTCCTGCAGTCGAAGATCGACGTGTCCGACCCGGTGTTCTGGACCGGCCTGTTCCTGCTTCTGATGGGCTGGCGCCTGATTCAGCGCTTCCGGATCCCGATGAGCCCGCTGCCGCTCCTCGGCCTCGCGGTGGCGACGGGCGCCGCCACAGCCCTCCTCGAGGCGGCGTGGTACGGTCTGAAAAGCGGCGTGCCGGCGGGCATGGTGCTCGGCGCCAATCTCGACTTCTCCTACGTGATCCGCCCTGCCTGGTGGGTGCTCGCGGCGGGGCTCGTGCTTCCGCTCGTCAACATTCTCCGCGGATTGCCGGCGCCGGGACCTCTCGGTACGCGCCCGGCCCGATCGCGCGTGGTGCCGGCCGAGTAGCGGTCGGCGCCGGAGCTTGCCGACGCACGCGGGATGCCCGACAAGCCAGCCTTTGGACGAGGCGGGCGAGGACATGAGAGCGATGCGCACGGTTCTGGCAAGTCTGGCCCTGTTCACGCTGGCCACCGGCGCGCGGGCCGCCTGCACCCGGCCGGAGCCCCCGCCCCCGGATTCGAAGCCCGCCAAGCCGGCGCTGCCGGAAAAGCCCGCCTGCCTCGATGCCAAGGGCGGCTGCCCGGGATGGGAAGCCTACAGCTACAACGACGCCGTGAAGGCCTACAACGTGCAGGCGCAGGCCTTCCGCCCGCTCGCCGAAGCCTACGTCCAGAAGCTCAATGCCTACGTGAAGGCGAGCTCGGATTACGCGCAGTGCGAGGTGAAGACGCTGCAGTAGGCGCAACCGGCGACCTTCGCGGGAGACCGGCGTCATGGTAGTTTCGGTGCCATGAGCGCGCAGCCCCAAGCCATCATGACGGTCGAGGAATTTCTGTCATGGGCGGAGGGACGGCCCGGGCGCTATGAACTCATCGACGGCTTGGTGGTCGCGATGTCGCCGCAGCGCGTCCGGCACGCGGAAACGAAGCTGGCCATCCACGATGCGCTGCGCGCCGGCTTGCAGGCGGCCGAACTGCCCTGCCGCCTGCTTCCCGACGGTATGACAGTGCGCATCGATCGTGTGACGGCGTTCGAGCCGGATGCCCTGATCTATTGCGGCGAACGACTCGACGGCGATGCTGTCGAGGTACGAGACCCGATCGTCGTCGTCGAAGTGCTGTCGCCCGGCACGCGGAACACCGATACGGTGCGAAAGCTCGAGGGCTATTTTCAGGTCGCGAGCATCCTCCACTACCTGATCGTGCATCCGCAACGGCGGGTCGTCATCCACCACCGGAGGGGTGCGGCAGGTCTCATCGAGACGCGCATCGTGTCCGATGGCGCGCTGGACCTCAGCCCTCCGGGCCTCTCGCTTCGCGTGGACGATCTGTTTCCGGCGAGCTGACACCGCGGCTTGACCCCTGCCGGCCCGGGTGCGAGAGCGCGCCCACGCTTCCCGACCGCCTGCGCAGGATGCCCAGATGACCGAACCCCTCGACCTCCTCGTCCTCGGCAACGCCATCGTGGACGTCATCGCCCGCACGGACGACGCGTTCCTCGCGGCTCAGGGCGTCCACAAGGGCGCCATGCAGCTCATCGACGAGGCGCGGGCGGAGGAGCTGTTCTCCGTGATGGGGCCGGCCACCATCGTCTCGGGCGGCTCGGGCGCAAACACGGCTGTCGGCGCGGCGCTGCTCGGGGCGAAGACCGGCTTCGTCGGGAAGGTCCGCGACGACGAGCTCGGCGGCCTGTTCGCTCACGACCTGAAGGCGACCGGGGTCCGCTTCGGCGTCGCCGCCGCGACGGAGGGGCCGGCGACCGCGCGCTGCTTCGTGCTCGTGACGCCGGACGGCGAGCGCACGATGAACACCTATCTCGGCGCCTGCCAGGGCCTCTCGCCGGCCGACGTGGACGAGGCCGCCGTGGGGCGCGCGCGCGTCACCTATCTCGAAGGGTATCTCTGGGACCCGCCGGCCGCGAAGGACGCCTTCCGCAAGGCCGTGAAGATCGCCCACAATGCCGGGCACGCCGTGGCGCTCACGCTGTCCGACGCCTTCTGCGTCGGGCGCTACCGCGAGGAATTCCTCGGCCTCATCCGCGACGGCAGCATCGACATCCTGTTCGCGAATATCGGCGAGCTGAAGAGCCTCTACGAGACCGAGGACGGCGACGCGGCGATCCGGGCGCTGCGCGACGAGCGCGACAACCACGGCCGCCACCTGCTGGGGCTCGTCACCCGCTCGGAGGACGGCTCGGTCGTCGTGAAGGGCGGCGAGATCCGCAGCGTCGGCGTCTCGCCGGTGCGCGAGGTGGTCGATTCGACGGGCGCGGGGGACCTGTTCGCGGCCGGCTTCCTGGCCGGGCACGCGCGGGGCCTCGACTACGTGTCGAGCGCCCGCCTCGGGGCCCTCGCCGCCGCGGAGGTGATCCAGCACATCGGGGCGCGCCCGCAATCGGATCTCGTCGCGCTCGCCCGCGAACAGCGGCTGCTCTGAGGGCAGCCGGGGCTCACGGCCTCACGAGCACCTTGCCGACCGCCTCCCGCCGCTTGAGGATGCCGAGCGCCTCCGCGTAATCCTCGAGCGCGTAGACGCCGTGGACCTTCGCAGTGAGGCGCCCCTCGGCGACCCAGTCGAGAAGTTGGCGCTGGTTCGCCTGATGGGCCTCGGGCTCGCGCTCGACGAACACGCCCCAGTGCACGCCGAGCACGTCGACGCCCTTGAGGAGCACGAGGTTGAGCGGCAGGCGCGGGATCTCGCCCGCCGCGAAGCCGACGACGAGGAAGCGGCCCTTCCAGGCGAGAGCCCGCAGGGCCGGCTCCGCGTAGGCGTCACCGACCGCATCGTAGACCACGTCGACGCCCTCGCCCCCGGTCAGCGCCTTGAGGTCGTCGCGCAATGTCTCCGGCTTGTAGACCAGGGTCTCGTGCGCCCCGTGCGCGCGGGCGACCGCGAGCTTCTCCTCCGACGAGGCGCAGGCGATCACCCGGGCGCCGAGGACCGCACCGAGCTCCACGGCGGCGAGCCCCACGCCGCCCGAGGCGCCGAGCACTGCCAGCGTCTCCCCCGGCCGAAGGCGAGCACGGTCCCGCAAGGCGTGGAGCGAGGTCCCGTAGGTGATGGTGAGCCCGGCCGCCTGCTCGTCGGAGACGCCGTCCGGCACGCGGGTGAGGTAGTTCGCGGCGACCGCGACGCGCTCGCGGGCCGTGCCGTACCGGACGTGCACGATGACCCGGTCGCCGACCGAGAAGCCCTCGACCCCCGGTCCCAGCGCCTCGATGACGCCGCAGGCCTCACCAGCGGGCGAGAAGGGCAAGTCCGGCTTCACCTGGTAGCGGCCTGCGATGATCAGCGTGTCGAAGAAATTCAACGCGGCGACCGTCACGCGCACCACCGCCTCGCCCGGACCCGGCTCCGGATCGGGCAGCGTCTCGATGACGAGATCCTCGGGTCCCCCGAGGCGTGTGCACAGCAAGGCCTTCATCGCGCGTCTCCGCCGGTCCGGCCGTGCTTGCCGGAATCGGTCGCGCGCAGCAAGCGGGGCTCAGCCCCGCGCGTAGGTTCCGGTGAGCCGGCCCTTCGCCAGGACGTGGCCCTTCATGGCGTCGAGGAGCGCGGTTCGGCCCGGCGAGGCCGGCAGGTCGAGGGTCTGGTCGAGGGCGTAGACCTGGAAGACATAGCGATGCGGCCCGTGCCCGTTCGGCGGGTCGGGCGGCAGGTACTGGTCTCTCAGGAAGCTGTTCCGGCCGAGGTTGAGGTGGACACCGGGCCCATTGGGACTCGCGATCCCGCCCTCGGGCAACGCATCGTCCGTTCCCGCAAGGTTCCAGACGATGAGATGGACGAGCGGGTTCGGCGTCGGGCTGTCCGCGTCCTCGATAAGGATCACGACGCTGTGGGCGCCCTGCGGCAGGCCCCTCCAGGCCAGGGGCGGCGAGACCCCGGCGCCGTCCTCCGTGAAGCGGGCGGGCATCGGCGCCTCGTCGGCGAAGGCCCTGCTCGACACGCTGATCGTGGCCGGAACGTCCCCGAAGGACGCGTGGTAGGCGGTCTTCTCCAGGCCGGCCTTGAGACCCGCGAGAGCCTCGCCGACCGCGTGCGGGATCTTCTCGAGCATCGACGCCTCCTGTGCCTTCCGGCATCAACGGGAGCCGACGCCCGAGGTTCAGGCGGGACGCTCGGCAGCGATCATGTAGTTGACGCCCGTGTCACGGCTCGCCCACCATGTGTCACCGAGCGGGTTGTAGACGACCCCCGTCGTGTCGGTGACGACGAGCCCGCCCGCCTCGACGGCGCGGGTCAGCTCGGCCGGCGTCACGAACTTCTCCCAATCGTGCGTGCCCTTCGGCAGCCAGCGCAGGACGTACTCGGCCCCGACGATGGCGAGGGCGAAGGAGCGCATCGTCCGGTTGATCGTGGCGGCGAACATCAGGCCGCCGGGCTTCACGGCCTCAGCCGCCTTGCGCACGAAGGCCGGCATGTCGACGACGTGCTCGACGACCTCCATGGCGAGGACGATGTCGAAGCGCTCGCCCGCGTCGACCACGGCCTCGATCGTCTCGGACCGGTACGCGACCGGCACGCCCTCGCTCTCCGCGTGAGCCCGGGCGACCCGGATGTTCTCGGCGGCGGGATCGAGCCCGGTCACCCGCGCGCCGAGCCGGGCCAGCGGCTCCGACAGAACCCCGCCCCCGCAGCCCACATCGACGAGGCTCAGGCCGTCGAGGGCGAAGGGCGCGTTCGGGTCGCGCCCGAAATGGCGGCAGGCGGCGTCGCGGATGTAGGCGAGGCGGACCGGGTTGAAGCGGTGCAGCACGCGCATCGGGCCGCGCTCGTCCCACCACGTGGCCGCGAGGGCATCGAAACGTGCGACCTCGTCGCGGTCGATGGAGGAGGCTCGGGCGGAAGCGCCGGAGGAGGCTTGGGAAACGGGCATCGGCTCCGCGGGATATCGGCGCCCGGAGATCGGGCTCTTGATTGACAGCTGGATGCACCCCTTGTACCCGCCGAAGCCCGGCCCGGTACAGCCGCAATGCGGCCCGGGCACTCGGACGTGCGCCTCGTGGCGCTCCCGGACAGGCCCGAAAAGAATCGACGCGGACGCGACATGCCCCGTTTGGTGATGAAATTCGGCGGCACTTCGGTCGCCACCGTGGACCGGATCCGCAACGTGGCGCGCCACGTCGCCCGCGAGGTCGCGGCCGGCTACGACGTCGCCGTCGTGGTCTCGGCCATGTCCGGCAAGACGAACGAGCTCGTCGGCTGGGTGAAGGACGCCAACACCCTCTACGACGAGGCAGAGTACGACACCGTCGTCGCCTCGGGCGAGCAGGTCACCTCCGGTCTCCTTGCCGTGGCGCTGCGCAAGGACGGCATCACGGCGCGCTCCTGGCAGGGCTGGCAGATCCCGATCGAGACCTCGGACGCGCACGGCTCGGCCCGCATAGCCCGGATCGACGGGGCGAACCTCGATGCCGGCTTCAAGCGCGGCGAGGTCGCGGTGATCTCCGGCTTCCAGGGCATCCACCCCGAGACCGGCCGCATCACGACGCTCGGGCGCGGCGGCTCTGACACCAGCGCCGTCGCGGTGGCGGCCGCCATCGGCGCGGAGCGCTGCGACATCTACACCGACGTGGACGGCGTCTACACCACCGACCCTCGGATCGTGCCGAAGGCCAAGCGCATGGAGCGCGTGACCTTCGAGGAAATGCTGGAGATGGCCTCGCTCGGCGCCAAGGTGCTGCAGGTCCGCTCCGTGGAACTCGCCATGGTGCACCGCGTGCCGACCACGGTGCGGTCGAGCTTCGACCCGCCGGACGCCGCCCGCCCCGGCACCCTCATCTGCGACGAGGACGACATCGTGGAACAGCAGATTATCACCGGCATCGCCTTCGCGAAGGACGAGGCGCAGATCACGCTCCGGGCGGTCAAGGACAGCCCCGGCGTCGCCGCCGCCATCTTCGGCCCCCTGGCCGATGCCAACATCAACGTCGACATGATCATCCAGACCGTGTCCGGCGACCAGTCGACCACCGACATGACCTTCACGGTGCCCGAGGCCGATTACGAGCGCACCCGCACGATCCTCGACAGCCAGCGCGAGACGATCGGCTACGGCCAGATCGAGGGCGCGACCGAGGTGGTCAAGGTCTCGGCGATCGGCGTCGGCATGCGCAGCCATGCGGGCGTCGCGGCGAAGGCCTTCCGGGCGCTCGCCCAGAAGGGCATCAACATCCGCGCCATCACCACATCTGAGATTAAGTTCTCCGTCCTCATCGACGCGGCCTATACAGAGCTTGCCGTTCGCACGCTCCACTCGCTATACGGCCTCGATCAGGCCTGAACCTCCGCGCTGGTGCGGCTGGCGCCCGAGTGGCGCTAAGGTTGCACCGGCCGCCAGGTTGGATTGACGAGACGATGCCCGCTGCGCCTGGAGGCCCGCGCCTGCTGCTGCGCCGCCTCCGCGAAGCGATGGCGGAGCCGGTCAGCGCACAGGCGCGCCTCGACCGCATCGTGGTCCTCATCGCCGCCAACGTCGTCGCCGAGGTCTGCTCGGTCTACGTCCTGCGCGACGACAACGTCCTCGAGCTCTTCGCCACCGAGGGCCTCAACCGGGAGGCCGTGCACCTCACGCGCCTGCGCGCGGACGAGGGCCTTGTGGGCCTGATCGCGCGCACGGCCGAGCCGCTCTCCCTCTCCGACGCGCAGTCGCATCCCGCCTTCTCGTATCGCCCCGAGACGGGCGAGGAGGCCTACCACGCCTTCCTCGGCGTGCCGCTGCTGCGCGCCGGGAACACGCTCGGCGTGCTGGTGGTCCAGAACAAGACCTACCGGGTCTATTCCGAGGAGGAGATCGAGGCGCTCCAGACCACCGCCATGGTGCTGGCCGAGATGATCGCCTCGGGCGAGCTGCAGAGCCTCGCGCCCGGGGCGGGGCCGGCCGGCCGGCGCCCGGTGAGCCAGCGGGGCGTCGCGCTCGCCGAGGGAATCGGCCTCGGCCACGTGGTGCTGCACGAACCTCGCATCATCGTGAAGACGCTGATCGCCGAGAATGTCGAGCGCGAGGTCGAGCGCCTGGAACGGGCGATCGGCGAGGTCCGCTCGGCGATCGACGATCTCGTCGAGCGGGGCGATTCCATCGGCACCGGCGAATCCCGCGAGGTGCTCGAGACCGTCCGCATGTTCGCGCACGACAAGGGCTGGCTGCGCCGCATGCGCGAGGCCGTGCATTCCGGCCTCACCGCGGAGGCCGCGGTGGAGCGCGTGCAGTCCGACAATCGCGCCCGGATGCTGCGCCAGAGCGATCCCTACCTGCGCGACCGCCTTCACGATCTCGACGACCTCGCCAACCGCCTGCTGCGCCAGCTCATCGGCTCGCAATCGGCCGAGGGCGCGGGCCACCTGCCCGAGAACGCGATCCTCGTCGCCCGCTCGATGGGCCCGGCCGCTCTGCTCGATTACGACCGCACCCGCCTGCGCGGCGTCGTGCTGGAGGAAGGCGGCCCGACGAGCCATATCGCGATCGTCGCGCGCGCACTCGGCATCCCCGCCGTCGGCGAGGTCGCCAACGCGACCGCCCTGTGCGATTCGGCCGACGCGATCATCGTCGATGGCGTCTCGGGCGAGATCCACGTCCGCCCGAGCCCGGAGGTCGAGGCCTCCTACGCCGAGATGGTGCGGCTGCGCGCCCGCCGGCAGGAGCAGTATCGCGCGCTGCGGGATGTGCCGGCGGTCACCCGCGACGGCGTGCGCATCGGTCTGCATCTCAACGCGGGCCTGCTCGTCGACCTCACGCACCTGCACGAGACCGGCGCCGAGGGGATCGGCCTGTTCCGCACCGAGCTGCAATTCATGGTGGCCGAGCGCATGCCGTCCGCCGTGGAGCAGCAGAATCTCTACGAATCGGTCTTCGCCGCCACCGGCGACAAGCCGGTCACGATCCGCACGCTCGACATCGGCGGGGACAAGATCCTCCCCTACATGCCCAAGCTCGAGGAGGAGAATCCCGCCCTCGGCTGGCGCGCCATCCGCATCGGCCTCGACCGGCCGGCCCTGCTGCGGGTGCAATTGCGCGCGCTGCTCAAGGCCTCTGGCGGGCGCCCCCTCAAGATCATGTTCCCGATGGTGGCGACGGTCGACGAGTTCGTTCGCGCCAAGGCGATCGTCGACCGGGAGAAGGCGCATCTGCGCCGCCACGGGCACCCGCTGCCGAGCGATTGCCGCCTCGGCGCGATGATCGAGGTGCCCTCGCTGCTCTTCCAGCTCGACGAGCTGACGAAGCATGCGGACTTCCTCTCGGTCGGCTCGAACGACCTCATGCAGTTCCTGTTCGCGGTCGACCGCGAGAACCGCCGCGTCGCCGACCGTTTCGACCCCTTGAGCGCACCGGCCTTGCGAGCCTTCCGCATCATCGCCGAGCGCGCGAACGCGGCGGGCTGCCCGGTCACCGTCTGCGGGGAGATCGGCGGGCGCCCCCTCGAAGCCATGACCCTGATCGGCCTCGGCTTCCGCGATCTCTCGATGTCGCCGGCGGCGATCGGCCCGGTGAAGGCGACGGTGCTCAGCATGGATGCCGCCGCCGTCGGCGCGCTGATCGAGGCGGAGCTCACGCGCAGCAGCGACGGCGAGAGCTTGCGGCCCGCGCTGACGGCCTTCGCCAAGGCGCACGGCGTGCCTATCTAGAGGCACCCCGCGGAATTCTCGCCCCGGCGCCACGGCGCGGAGGCAGCGCGGGGAGTTCCGCGGGGACGCCTGACCCCGCACATCGTCGGCTCGCTCCCCTGCCGCCGCACCCGTTCGGCGGCCGGCCGCCGGGCCCGGCCCGCGCCGAGCCACGTCCTCCCATGTCCCCTTTCAGGCGAGAGTATCATCCGGGCGATGACCCCATTCCCTCCCGACCGCCTCGACGCGATCCTGGCCCGCCACGACATCGCCACCGCGACGCTCAGCGCCGGTTCGGCCGACGCCGACACCTTCGTGCAGCTCTCCCGTGAACTCGCCGAGCTCGATCCCGTCGTCGCGGGCATCCGCGCCTATCGGGCCGCCGACGCCAATTTCCGGGGCGTGGTGGCGCTGATCGACGAGCCGGGCAGCGATCCCGAGATGCGGGCGCTCGCCGCCGAGGAGAAGCCCGAGGCCGAGGCCGCGCTGGAGGCCGCGCACCGGGCCCTTCAGCTGATGCTGCTGCCGAAGGACGCGGCCGACGAGAAGAGCGCCATCCTCGAGGTGCGCGCCGGCACGGGCGGGGACGAGGCGGCGCTCTTCGCGGGCGACCTCTTCCGCATGTACGCGAAATACGCCGAGGCGAAGGGCTGGAAGGTCGAGGTGATCTCGGAGAGCGAGGGCACGGTCGGCGGCTACCGCGAGATCGTGGCCGAGGTGAAGGGACGGGGCGTCTTCGCCCGCCTCAAGTTCGAGAGCGGCGCCCATCGGGTCCAGCGGGTGCCGGAGACCGAGACGCAGGGGCGCATCCACACCTCCGCGGCGACGGTGGCGGTGCTGCCGGAGGCGGAGGAGGTCGACATTGTCATCAACGAATCCGACCTGAAGATCGATACGATGCGTGCGCAGGGCGCCGGCGGCCAGCACGTGAACAAGACCGAATCCGCGATCCGGGTGACGCACCTCCCGAGCGGCATCGTCGTCTTCGTCCAGGAGGAGCGCTCGCAGCACAAGAATCGCGCCCGGGCGATGTCCCTCCTGCGCGCCAAGCTGTTCGATGCCGAGCGCACGGCCAAGGACGCGGCCCGGGCCGCGGACCGCAAGGCGCAGGTAGGCTCGGGCGACCGCTCGGAGCGGATCCGCACCTATAATTTCCCGCAGGCGCGTGTGACGGACCACCGCATCAACCTGACCCTCTACAAGCTCCCCGAGATCCTCGACGGGACGGCGCTCGACGAGTTGGTCGACGCGCTCGTGACCGAGCATCAGGCCGAGCTTCTCGCCGCAGAGGGCATGGCCTGAGGCCCCGATGAATCCGCCGCGCTTCGCGCCCGACCTCTCGCGCCGCGCCGCGCTGCGGCTCTTCGAACGGATCCTCGCGGCGTCCGGAAACGAGGGCGCGGTCAGCGACGCCCGCTTCCTCGTACCCGCCATCCTCGGGCTCTCGCCGCTCGACCTCGCGGCGCGGGGCGACGTGCTCGTCGGCGCTGAGGGGGCCGCCGCCCTCGACGCAGCCGTGGCGCGGCGCCTTTCGGGCGAGCCCGTGGCGCGCATCCTGGGGGCCTGGGAATTCTGGGGCCTGCCGTTCCGGCTCTCGAGCGAGACCCTGGTGCCGCGCCCCGACACGGAGACGCTCGTCGAGGCGGCCCTCGCGGCGCTGCCGGGTCGCGACGGCCCGCCCTCCCGGATCCTCGACCTCGGTACCGGATCCGGCTGCCTCCTCGTGGCGATCCTGAGCGAGGCGCGGGGCGCCTTCGGTATCGGCCTCGACCGCTCCGAGGCCGCGCTGCGGACCGCACGGGAGAATGCCCGGCTGAACGGCGTGGAGGCGCGGGCCGGCTTCATCCTGGGGGATTGGTGCGCGAGCCTGCGCGGCCCCTTCGACCTGATCGTCTCGAACCCGCCCTACATCGCGAGCGGCGTCATCCCGAGCCTGTCACCGGAGGTGCGCCTGCACGATCCGATGATGGCGCTCGACGGCGGAATCGACGGGCTCGACGCCTATCGGCGCATCATCGCCGAGGTGATGAGAGGCGATCTCCTGCGTGAGGAGGGCTCCCTCTGCTTCGAGGTCGGGCACGACCAGGCGGAGAGCGTTCGCGCCCTTGGGATCGGGGCGGGTCTTGAAGACGCCGCAATCCGGTACGATCTGGCAGGACATGCGCGGGTCGTGGCGCTACGCCGCAGTCCGGCAGGGGGCTCGCGGCGAAAATCCTAGGCCGATCATCGCGTTCGCATGAAAAAAAGCTTGTTGTGCCGGGTTCGAGCCGTTAATCTCCAGGGTGCAGATCGCGAACGGTCCGTTAAGTCGGGCAGCGGTAAGGTTGGCGACGATCCCTCCCGCCGAGCTGTTCCAGATCTCCTCACCACCGAGCAGGCGCGTTTCAGGTGTCGCGATGCGGCTCGGTGACATTCGAACCTGACAATCGAACGGCGTCTCGGACGCATGCGCAGGCCCCGATTGGACGGGACGGACCGCCAGCACGGCAAGCGGATCACGGATCACTCGGGACGGGCATCGTCCGTCGGCGAAGGGGTCCGGAGCGAAGCCTGCCGGATGCGACCGGATCAACAGACGCGCTTATCGCACGAATGAGGGTCAATCGAGACCGATGAGACCAAACCAGAATAGACGGATGCGTGGCCGCAACCGCCCGAAGGGCCCCAATCCCCTGACGCGGTCGTACGAATCCAACGGTCCCGACGTGAAGATCCGCGGCACGGCCCAGCACATCGCGGACAAGTACGCCCAGCTCGCGCGCGATGCGCTGGCGGCGGGCGACCCGGTCGCAGCCGAGAACTATTTCCAGCACGGCGAGCACTATTTCCGCATCGTCTCCGGTGCTCAGGAACAGAATCGCCCGCAGGCCGGCGCCGGCTATGCCCGCCAATCCTACGACGACGATCTCGACGAGGGCGACGACGAGGGTGTGCAGCAGGGTCCCGGCGGCTCCGGCCAGAACGGTCAGGGCTACGGCCAGTACGGGGACGAGTATTCCGACCCGGGCCAGCAGCCCCAGCCCTACGAGATGCGCCAGGACAACGGGCAGGACGGCCGCCAGCAGGACAGCCGCCAGAACCGGAACGAGCGGCGCGACCGCTTCCAGCCAAATCGCGGCGACCGTCAGCGCTACGAGAACCAGCGCTTCGACAACAACCCGCGGCAGGAAGGTCGGCAGGAGCACCGGCAGGATTACGGGCGCAACGAGCAGCCGCGCCAGGATTTCGGCCGTCAGGATCAGCCCCGCGAGAACCGTTACGAGAACGGCCGCGGCGATTATCGGCGCCAGGAGCCCGTGCGGCCGGACGCCCCGGCCCAGGACTTCCAGCCGCGCTCGAGCGAAGGCCCGTCCCGCCGGGAGCGTCGTCGCGACGAGGGCGCGCGCGCCGCGCCCGAGGAGCAGGCGAGCGCGCTGCCCGCGTTCCTCGTGAATCCGGCACGCACGCCCGTTCCGTCCGAGCCCTCTGCGGAGCCCGCCGCCAACGGGGTGGTGCCGCAGGCGGCCGAGAGCGCGCCGGAGGCCGGCGACGAGACGCCGCGCGCCGCCGCCAAGCCGCGTCGCCGCCGTCGGCCCCGCTTCGAGGGAAGCGAGGGGGCGGAGGGTGCCGAGAACCCGGCACCGGCCGAGTCCTCCGCGGAATGAGGTGATCCCGGCGCGCAAACCTGCGCCGGCACTCCTCGACCAATCAGAAGCCGTCTCCGTCGCGGGAGACGGCTTTTTCTTTGCCCGGCCCCTGGGATGCCTGCCGTCGCAGCGCCCTGTGCCAATCGGTGTAAGCCTGCACGCGATGGACGAGGCGCCTGTCCGCCGAGCTCTCCCCGAACGGCGCCAGATCCCAATCCCAGCATCGGTCCGGCGGCGGCAGCGCGACGCCGTGCATCAGATCGAGCCGATCGGTTTCGCGATCCTCGCGGTCGAGCTCGATCTCGACCGTGTCCGTGACGAGGCAGACGCGCGCCTTCGTCTGGCCGAGGGCGTCGAGATGGGCCGAGACGAGACGGCGGCCGAGATCCGGCGGCTCCGGCCATCCGCGCTCGTCGTACCAATCGAGCGGAAGGATCGGGACCTGCGACAGCAGGTTGGCGGAGATGACGAGGTCGACGTCCGGCCCCGAGCAGAGCGGGGTCACCGCATCGTGAAGATCGGTCTCGCCTCGAAGCAGGAGGGCCGCGCTCCCGCCGAGATCCCGCGCCACCCGCTCGACGTTCCGGTAGCGGCCGGCCGCACGGCGTGCCGGCCAGAGATGCACCGCATCGACGAGGCGAACTTGCGCGAAGCTCTCCGCCAGGGTCGCGAGCGGAATGTCGTCGAGGAGGCCGGATCCGAGCACGACGACCGTCCGCCGGCGCGACAGGCCGGCCATCGCCTCGCGGATGGCGGCACGCGTCGCCTCGAGATGGGGGCGCCAGGCCGTATGGCAGCGGCGCGAACGCGAATAGAGTGATACGCTCTCCCGCACGTAGCCGAGACGCCGGAACGCGAGGGGCGCCGGCGCCGTCAGGTACAGGACCCATTCCCTCAGCATGGGGGGCCGACCCGCGGCCGCCTGCCGGCCGGGCGATCGGCGACGGGGGTTTGGGAACAGGAACGGCCGAGCTTCGTTCTGGCCATGGACAAAGCCCCCTCCCCCGGAGATCCCGTGTCGAACATCGTCCGTATCCTGCTCGCCATCTTCCTGCCGCCGGTCGCCGTCCTGATCACGGAAGGGATCGGGCTGCAATTCTTGCTCAACATCCTTCTGACGCTGCTCGGAGGCATTCCGGGGATGATCCACGCGATCTGGATCATCATGCGGAATCGTTGAGCCGGCATCCGCACGGCACGAACGAAGAAAGCCCGCCGCAGGATCTGCGACGGGCTTTCTCAATTTGGTTGCGGGGACAGGATTTGAACCTGTGACCTTCAGGTTATGAGCCTGACGAGCTACCGGGCTGCTCCACCCCGCGCCGGGGCCGGTCCTGTCTGGGACCGGCCGTGGTGTCGATCGTGTCGAGGGAACGTGTGTTGTGTTGGTGTGTGTTCTGCTGTTGGCAGGCCTGGCGGCGACCGACTCTCCCGTGTCTTGAGACACAGTACCATGGGCGCTGGTGCGTTTAACGGCCGAGTTCGAGATGGGATCGGGTTTTGTGCGCACCGCTCGAACCACCAGGCCGGCGGACAGCAGCGTTCGGCAAGCGTTGCGGCGGGCTGCGCAGGGAATGCCTGCCGCGGCTCGTCTCTCGGGTCTTTGTGTGTGTGTTGGCTGTGCGAACATGGATCACGGGAGCGATCAAGTTCAATCGAGCGATTAGTACCGGTAAGCTCAACGCGTCACCGCGCTTGC